>JBBQTO010000007.1:0-36568 GCA_038234575.1 Candidatus Limnocylindrales bacterium | reverse complement strand
GTCGTGGCAGTACAGGCGGTCCGCGGTTCATTGGCCCCGAGCCTGGTCGGCAAGGTGAACTACATGAAGTCCTTGGGCTTCGCCGTCTCCTCGGCGGAGAGGCTTGTCGTCGCGAAGGCCTTCTGGGTCAATTGGGCATTTGGCATCGGAGCAATCGGGGTCGTGGCGCTGACGCTCCAGTCGCGGCATTCCATTGGAGCCTCCTTCCGGTTCGGTCCTCCCTTGAGGCACCACCAGTCTGAGTGGGACCGACGCCGAAATCAACACACGTCGCCGTCACCACGCCAGGCGGAACGTCGGCGCCGACCGTCGACGACCAGTTCACGTAGTGTTCGGCGTAGGTCCGAAGCTTCGATCGAGATGCCGTCTACCGAGGATGAGCGTCAAGTCGAGGCACTCCGCCCGGATGGTCGCGATACCCGTTCGGCGTAGGCATTGGCGATCAGGACCCGGATCGGCGTGGAGGATCACCCTGGCCCCTTCCGACCGAACGACGGCATCGAAGGACCGGCTGAACTTCGTGTCCCGGTCGTGGATGAGGAACCGGATCGCGGTCGACCGATCGTCGAGGTTCAGGGCCAGGTTGCGGGCCTGTTGGTGACCCACGCCGAGTCGGGGTGAGCCGTTGAAGGGCTGACGTAGATCCGCCGGCTGCCGAGCTCGATGAACACGAGGACGTAGAGCGTCCGGAGCCAGGCCGTCTCGACGATGAAGAAGTCGCAAGCGATGATCCGCTCGCCTGGGCCCGGAGGAACTCCATACAGCTCGGACCGGTCCGCCTCGGGGCGGGACCCGCTCGGGCGGTCCGGAGCACCGTCCGGATCGTCGTCGCGCCGACCCGGACCCCGAGCTTGCGCAACTCGCCTCCGATCCGGACGCAGCCCCAGCGCGGGTTCTCACGAGCAAGCCGGAGGATGAGCTCACGGATCTCGGGACCGATCGAGGGTCGTCCCGGCCGACCGGTCCTGCGGTAGGTCCACTTCCGCTTCACGAGTTCGCGGTGCCACCGGAGGAGGGTCGCCGGGGTGACGAGGAAGGCCACATGCCGGCTGGCGTGCAGATCTCGTGGCCGCCAGCGTGCAGATCTCGTGGCCGCGCCTGTTCAGTTCTCGTGGCCGCCAGCGTTCAGATCCTGATGTCCCTTGACAGCGCGCCGCTCGCGATAGCCGTTCCGGTTGGTCAGCCGGTTGGAGTCGCCCTCGTCTGTACACAATCTCGTACACACCCGGTCTTGAAGCCGAGTGGCTGTCGGGATAGGTTGGGGTCGCGGTCCAACGGCTCGCTCTCGAACGGATCACAGCGTCAGCGGCGCGGTGACGCTCAGGCGCAGGGCATCGATCAAGCCGGCGTCGGTCGTTCGAACCACGCGGGCCCAGATCGAACCCGACGATCGCATCGACCTGAAGGAGTTCCGCCATGTCCATCAGAACTACCCATGCGATCGACATCGCCCAAACGATCGTCGCCCAGCGACCCCGACCGGGCTGAATCGGCACGGCTCCGGCCGAACGGTGGCCCGAGCTGACGGCCTGCCGAGGCTCCGGTGTCCGGGGCCGTCCCGGGATCGCCGCCTGGACGGCACTGCCTGAGCGCGACCGGAGCCTCCTGCTGTGGCTGGTGCACGGCGATGTCGTCACCGCTGAGCTCGCGGCCCTGCTCGCCTATGGCCATCGGCGGATCGCCCAGCGGCGACTGGCCCGGCTCGCCGAGTACGGGCTCGTCACTGGCTTCTGGGCCGCCAACCGCCAGCGACCACGCGGCCGGCACGCCTATGCCCTGACCCGTCTGACCCGCCTGGCCCTGGAACGCATGATCTGGCCGAACGGCCGAAAGAAGCTATACAACGACGCGCCGGAATCGGTGTCACCGGTCATCCACGGTCTGGCCAGCCATGACGTGTTCACCGCTTTCCTACGGGCGAGCGATCCGGAGAACGGTGTGGGCCTCGCCGCGTGGGTGCCCGAGCGGCCGCTCATCCGATTGGTCTGGCACTCGGGACTGCGACCCGATGCGCTGGCCGTCATCCGCGTCGGCGAGGCGTCGATCGTCCTTGCCCTCGAACGGGACCTCGGGACCGAACGCGGACCGATCCTCGCGGGCAAGGTCGAGTCGTATCAGAGCGCCTACGACCGGCAGGAGCGTTCGGCGCCGGTCCACGTCGGTTTCGTTGTCGACTCCGTCCGTCGAGCCGCGTCGGTCCGTGCCCGTCTCCGCAGCACCGCTCACGAAGACTCGATCATCTCCGTCTGGGTGATCACCGGGTCGGCGCTCGCGGCGGACCCGTACCACGCGGTCTGGACCGGACCCGACGGAATGCAGGCCAGGACGGTCGACTTCGCCCCGCATTGGAGGGGCAAGCCGTGGGGGTACCTGCGGGCGGGCGATCTCGCCGACCCCGCGAACCTCGAAGTCCTTGACGACCGGGTGATCGGCTGGATCCCGCTGCTTGCCAGTGCCCGATCGTATTAGGTCCGCGTCGGTCGCGCCCCTCGTCGCGTCCGTGGCGTCGCCGTCGTCACGAGCCGTGACCGGGTCGCGACCGGATGGTGACGACCGACGCGACACCCCATCCGTGCGCAAACGCCGGAGCGGCCGCAACTGCGACATCACTAGCGTGATTCCATCATCTGCACGTGTGCCGTCCCGCTCGCTCGCAGGATCGCGTCTTAGAACCGATCAAGCCCATCGCCGCCGAGCCATCGGCCGACCGCGCTTCGCTCGACGAACACCGCACTCAGCGAACCGGCGGCCCATTCCGGGCGAACGGTGTACCGCTCGACGGAAATGATCGACATGCTCGGCGCTGCGCAACGGGGCGACTTCGAGGTGCTCCTGGTCGGCTACGTCTCACGCTGGCAGCGCAACCTCCGCCGGACGCTCGAACTGCTCGAGGACACGCTCCACCCGGCCGGCGTCCCGGTCTACTTCTGCGACGAGGAGATCCTGAGCTCGGCTGAGCGCAATTGGGACCAGCTGGTCGATGAGGCGAAGGATGCCGAGCGTTACAGTCGCCGACTGTCGCGCCGGATCAAAGAAGGGTATGCCTCCAAGCGAGGGAAGCAACGCGACCCGGGCGGCCATGCTCCGTTCGGCTTCAGACGGAATGCCGAGAAACTCCTCGAACCGGATCCCGAGCGAGTCCCGGTCATCCGCCGGATCTTCGAGCTCTCGGCGGCGGGTCTGCCCGAACGCGACGTCGCGCGGGAGGTCGAGCTCCCGCTGTTCACGGTCCGCGGCATCCTGACCTCGCCGCTCTACCTCGGACGCTTGCGCGACGGCGAGCTCTCCCGCTGGAGCGCCCTCGTGCCAGAGGACACGTGGAGGGCCGCCCGGGACGTGCGGGCCCGACGGGCGACGAACTCGGGACGACTCGCGGATCCTCGCCGACCATACGCCCTCGACATGCTCCACTGCGTGGCCTGCGGCAGAAGGCTGACGGGCGACACCGGCTACTACCGCCACCGAGACGTCTGCGCGGCGTTCGTCAACGCTCGACCCACCCACCGAGGCCGCGGCCGCTCGTACGGCCACGCATACCGGCAGGAACTGTACGAGCAGATCGTCGAGGCGCTGCTCGGCGAGGCTTCGCTCGGCGCCGGTGCGATGACCGGGGTCGTCGGCGAAGCCACGGCTTCTGACCATGGACCCGACCGCGCCGCGCTCGAGCGGATCGGCCGTGAGCGCGAGCACGCGATGGCCCGCTACCTCAGGGATCGCGATGCCGACGCCCTGGAGCGGACCATGAGCCAGCTCGACCGGACACAAACGGCGGCCGAGACCCGGCCGTCGGCGGAAGCCATCCCGGCAGACCTCGCTGTCCAGTACGTTCGAGAGCTCCCCGAGACGTGGCGGAAGGCCGAGGGCGGCAAGGGTCGTCAGCTCCTGGCCAGCGCGCTCTTCGATCGGATCGACGTTCTTGGGCTTCGCGAAGCGACCGTCCACCTGAGCGAACATGCCGTCCGGCACGGGTTGGCAGCCGCCCTGTCGAAGGTTGTCGGAATATCCGTAAGTGGTCGGGGCGAGAGGATTTGAACCTCCGACCTTGTCGTCCCGAACGACACGCGCTACCAAGCTGCGCCACGCCCCGACTGAGGGAGCCCGTTTGACAGGGCTCCGGGATGATAGCAGGCGACGGTCATCCATCCGGATCGCGGTTCCGACCGGCGCTGACTCGCTACAGTCGCTGGCGTGATCTCGTTTCGAGGCTATGGCGCCTTCGCGCTCATGGGCTTCATCGCCTCCGAGCTCATCGTGGGCCGCCCTCGCCTGGCTGGGAAGCCGCGACGGCGGCCCCACTCGCGGGCGCCATGAGGTCGCCGGCAAGCCCCTCGAGCGTGTCGCCGCACTGGAGGCGGTCGCCGGCCTCGCCCTCGTGATCGTCGGGATCGTCCAGGGCTGAAGCCTGGCCGCGCGGTCGGGGTGGCGGCGTACCCGGGATAGCCGCGGCAGCGGACCCCGAAGCCCTCGGCAGCGTCAGACGCTCTCGACGGCCTTCATCGCCGCGCGATGGGGCTCCCGGGGCGGATCGCGGACCGGGAGCATCACGACCGCTGCCGCGACGAACGACGCGGCCATCAGGCCGAAGACGACCGGCAGGCCCGCCGTTTCGCCGAGTGCCTCGATGATCGCCCCGTAGAGCGCAACCCACAGCGATCCGACCCCGAATGCGAGCGTGAAGTAAAACGCGAAGGTCACGTCCCGGATCGGCGCCGGAGCGACGTCGGCCAGAAGGGCCTGGAGCTGGGGGCTTTCCGCGAACGAGAACAGGCCCATGATGGCAAGTCCCACCCAGAGCCCGAGCAGGCTTGATCCGACGGCGATGAAGACGACGAACCCGAGCGCCCCGCCGATGTAGGCGCCGAGGATGACCGGCCGACGGCCGATTCGGTCGGACAGCCAGCCGGCGACCAGCGGCATCGGGACCGACAGGACGATGAGGCCGCCGTACATGAAGTTGGTCGTGTCGTCCGGCAGCCCGAGGACATGGGTCAGGTACAGGACCGCGAAGAGGTTGGCGACGCCGAGCCCGCGGCCGCCGCCGCCGAGCACCGAGGCGAGGTACACGCGCCGGATCGTCCGGTCCTGCCAGATCACCCGCAGGGCGTCGCGGACGCTGCCCTCGGCGATGGCAGCGGCCCGGTCCGCGCCGCTCTCGGTCACCCAGCGGAGGATCGCCACGGCGACGAGCGCTGCCGGTATCCCGAAGATGACGGACACGCCGCGCCAGCCGAAGTTCGCCAGGAGCCAGGCCCCCGCCACCGCCACGATCACCGTGCCGACGTTGCCGCCTGAGATGTGGGCGCTGATCGCAAAGCCGCGTCGCTCGGGTGGGAACTGCTCCGCGAGGAGGCCGTTGCCGACGGGATGCTGGGGCGATCCGCCGATGCGCGACACGATGTTCGTCAGGGCAAACGCGCCGAACGAGGGAGCGGCGCCCTGGGCCGCAAACCCGAGGCCGAACAGCAGGCCGCCGACGCCCATGAGCCAGCGCCGCGAGAACCGCCTAGTGATGAACGCGAAGCTCGCCTGGACGAACCCGGCGCTGATCGCGGCCCCGGCGGCGAGGAAGGCGACGGTCTCCGCGCCCACCCCGAACTCGTCGATGATCTTGAGGAAGATGAGCGGCAGGATCACGGCCTGCGCGTGGTTGACGGCGTGAGCAGCCGACAGGAGCCAGAGGGTCCGTTCGGGATGGACCTCGGTGGGGGCGTCGGGCATCGCCCGAGGATAGCCGGGCCCGCGGCGACGGCGGATGGGAGAACGGACGGACTCGGCTGGGCCCGCCCGTTTCAGGTTCGCGATGCGCTGCCGTCTAGAACTGGTCGAGGTAGCGGTTGACCTCCCAGTCCGAGACCTGGGTTCGGTACTCGTCCCACTCGACCCGCTTGGCCTCGATGAAGTGGTTGAAGACGTGGTCGCCGAGGGCCTCCCGGATGACCTCGTCCTTCTCCAGCTCGTCGAGCGCATCCCCGAGCGTGCCCGGCAGCTCACGGATGGACTTGGCCGCGATCTGGGCGGCGTCCATCTCGAAGAGCGATTCTTCGACGGGTTCGCCGAGCTCGAGGCCCTTCTCGACCCCGTCGAGCCCGGCCGCGATCATGGCGGCGAACGCGAGGTACGTGTTCGATGAGGGATCGGGGCAGCGGACCTCGAGCCGGGTCCCCTCGACCGATTTACCGGGCGACACCATCGGGACCCGGATGAGCGCCGACCGGTTCGTGCGGCCCCAGGTCAGGTACGTCGGTGCCTCGTAGCCCGGGACCAGCCGCTTGTAGCTGTTCACGAGCGGAGCCAGGACCGCGATCATGCCGCGGGCGTGGGCCAGGATCCCGGCCGCGTAGGACTTCGCTAGGGGCGACAGGCCGTAGGACGCGTCGGCGTCGGCGAAGGCGTTCTTCGAGTCGGCGATCGAGTAGAGGCTCTGGTGGGTGTGCATCCCGGAGCCGTTGATGCCGTGGATCGGCTTCGGCATAAAGGTCGCGTAGAGGCCGTGCTGCTGGGCGATCGCCTTGAGGGTGAACTTGAACGTGATCGCGTTATCGGCGGTCTGGAGCGCGTCCGCATACTCGAAGTCGATCTCGTGCTGGCCGGCGGCGACCTCGTGGTGGGCGGCTTCGACGCGGATCCCGAAGGCCTCCAGGGCGTCCACCATGTCGTGCCGGATCTCGCCGGCAAGGTCGGTGCTGAAGTCGAAGTAGCCGGCCTGATCGTGCGGCAGCGGCTCGATCTTGCCGTCCTCGCCCCGGCGGAACAGGAAGAACTCGAGCTCCGGCCCCATGTTCACGAGGTAGCCGAGCTTCTGGGCGCGTTCGACCTGCCGTCGGAGGACGTACCGCGGGTCGCCAGCGAAGGCCTCGCCGCGGGGGGTGTAGACGTCGCAGATCACGCGGGCCGTACCGCGCGCGCCGGAGCCCTTCTGCCACGGGATCTCGGAGAACGTGCGCATGTCGGGCATGAGGTACTGATCGCTCTCGGCGATCCGCGTGAAGCCCTCGACCGAGGAGCCATCGAACCACGTTCCGTGCCGGACCGAGCCCTCGAGCTGATGGATCGGGATCGTCACGGCCTTGACGACACCCATGATGTCGGTGAACTGGAGCTGGACGAAGCGAATGCCCTTCGACTTCGCTCCTTCGATCTGCTCGATCCCGGACACCGCTTCGTATGGCGCGATCACCGATTTCGCCTCCTGCTGTCCACGACACTGTGCGGTTCGCACGACCTCTCGGGCAGGTTAGCAGCGAGCTGGCTCCGTCGCGCTCGGATCTGCGACCGAACGCGAGATCAGACTTGTTCTTGTTGCACTAGGCGGACGGCGATTGCGAGCGGAAGCCGGAGTTCCGGATCCGAAAGCTGCCAGCCCGTTGTTGCCTCGATCCTGCGGATGCGATAGGCGATCGTATTGCGGTGAACGCCGAGCGCGATAGCGGCCTCGTTGATCCCGCCCCGGTCCAGGACGGCTCGCAGCGTGGCCAGGCGCTCACGTCGGATGTCGGGCCGACCGGTGAGGATCGGCTCCAGGAGCGCCCGGGCGAGGCCGGCCCCCTCGGGCAGGTTGTGCAACCCGCCCAGCATGCGGTAGACGGGAAGCCTGTTCGTCCGGGCTACGGCCGGCGGCTCGGCCAAGGCGAGGGCGGCCTCGAGCGTCGACCGGGCGTCGGCCTCGGCCGCCGGCCGCTCCGCGCGGGTCCGGAAGGGCCGCGACAGGGCGACGGTCCGGGAGAGGAGCGCGGCGATCCGCAACGCGAGCGGATCGGCCTCGGCGTCAGGTCTAGGGGCGCCCATTCCCACCGCTGGCCGCCGCGTCGAGCGCGAGAACCGCGCGCAGCTCGAGGCTGTCCGCATCGCCACGGAGGGCCATCCGCCGGGCAGGGGCTAACAGCCGCACCTCGCGCCGGATCGATTCGCGCGCGTCTCGTGCCGCTGGCGTGTCATCGTCGAGGCCGGGCGCCCGCTGCCGGGCCAGCAGGACGATCCAGGGCGGGCCGGCACTTGGCAGCGCGTCGGCTCGTCGGACCTGGTCGCCGGCCCGCCGGACCGCCTCGTCGCGAGCCAGCTCGAGCGCGAGCAGCCCGCCGATTCTCGCCACCGTGGCCCGCGCCAGCTCGCTTGCGGGTGCGTCACCGACGAGCACGAGCGCGCCCGACGGTCCCGAGGCGACCGGCAGCGGGAAACGGAGGGCAGCCGATTGGCGAGGCCGGGCCTGGTACCGGATCGCCGCGGCGGCCGCCTCAGGGGCGTCGGCCGGTGCATGCACCGCGAGCACCTCGCCTCGGGCGCTTTCGAGGGCCACGCCCCGGCCGAGAAACGTCGCGATCGCGGCCACGAGCGCCGCGGGCCCGCCGCCGTCGAGGGCTCGCCGCTGCAGCTCCGACTCGAGGAGCCCGGCCTGGCGCTCGTGCTCCGATCCGCGAGCCACGATGAACCCGATGACGGCGCGCTCCAGAGCGACGGGATCCCTGCGCCCCAGCCGGAGGCCGGCAATCCCGCGCGCTCCAAGGAGATCCCCGAGGGCATCCAGGCGATCCGAGCCGGCCTCACCCTCGACGAGCAGGACCCCGGAGACCCGGGCCGCCGCCAAGGCGTCGACGAGCGCCTGCAGCTCGTCGGCGCTGGGTGCGATGGTAGCGAGGGGTGCGGCCGGCACGATTGCGAGATCGCCGACATCGAGGGCATCGAAAGCCGGAACGCGCGACTTCAGGACTCTGACCCAGGCGATGGGCCGAGCCACGGTCGTCGCGGCGCCCGCCTGAGTTGCCGCGGCGCCGGCCGGGCGCGCGGCGGGCAGGAGCTCGGCCCGCAGCTCCGCGAGCTCGGTCACGCCGGACCGGCCGGACCGCCCGCATCACGGAGCGCCGCGTTGTCCCCTCGGTTCGCGGGTTCGTCGCGGGCACGCACGAGATCGTCGACCACGGCACCGAGCTCGCGGTCGAAGTCGAGCTGGCGGTCGGCTCGGCCGACGAGATCGAGACGGCCGTCGGCCCGCAGGCGGGCCCAGATCCGGCGGCGCGGGAAATAGAACGTAATGGCCAGTCCGGTGATGAGGGCGGCGAAGGCGAACCAGACGATCCCCTGCCCCGGATCGCGCTTCGCGATCAGGAGTGTGTAGTCACCGAAGCCCCGCAGCGAGACCGACAGGCCGGCCCCCTGGATCGAGCCGCTCTGCCCGCTCGCAAGCGCCGTGGGAAACCCAGTGACCGTCGCCGCGGTCCCGTCGGGGTTCTTCCCGGTCACGACGTACGGGACCACGAGGAGCGTTCCCACCCCGGCCGCGTCCTTCGCCAGCAGGAGCTGCAGGCCGACGGCCCGTCCGGGCACGGGCAGCGCCCCCACCGGGAGGCCGCCCTCGGAATCCGTGAGCGGCACCGGTCCCGACCACAGGATCGAGCCGTCGCCCGTATCCCGGATCTCGAGGTCGGGGGCGGGTCCGAAGCCGTTCTGATGGAACGTGTAGCCGGCGACGGAGAGCGGATCGTTGACCCGGATGGTCTTGCGGGCCACGAGCGCGCCGTCGCGATAGACCGCCAGGTCGGTTGTAAAGTCCGTCGCGACGCCCGCGTCGAGACCCGGGGCACGGAACCCGAAGTTCTTGACGAGCAGCAGCCCCGGCGTGCCGATCGGCTGGACCGTCAGCGTGTCGCCTTCGGCCACGACGAGCCCCTGCTCATCACCGAGGCGGGCCGTTACGAGGCCCGCGATCAGGAACAGGATCAGGCCCAGGTGCGAGATCAGGGTCGCGAGCTTCGTCCAGCGGTTGCGATCGGCGTAGATGAACCGCTCGCCGCTCTCATTCTCGACCTCGCGGACACCGAAGTGGCGACGCCGGAGGATCGCGCTCACGGCTGCCGGCGTGAGTCCCGCCCCGGGCGCGATCGACACCCGGTCGGGCAGGCTCGGATCGAAATACGCGTCGGGCTGGACGACCCGGATGACGGCCGACTGGCGCCATAGGCGTGGCGTTCGATCGAGCGTGCAGATGACGATCGAGACGACGAGGATCACGAGCCCGAGGCTGAACCACGTCGAGGTGAAGACCCGGAAGAGCTGGAGCCGCTCCAGCAGGTCCACGACACCGGCGCCGACAGCCGGTTCGTAGATCGCCCGGAGCCTGCCCATCTCGTTGGCATAGTCGCCCGCCGAGTGAAACGCGAACCCCGGCAGCTGGCGGACCGTCATCCCGACCACCGCCAGCAGCGCCAGCATGATGATCTGGACGACGGCGAAGTTGACCGAGGTGAAGAGGCGCCAGAGGGCCATGCCGGCCCGGCCGGCGGCGTTCGGGGCGTCAGGCGCGAGCCCGCTCGTGGCGACCGAGCGCGAGGTGGTCGGGCGCGCGGCGCCGACCGCGGTCACTGCCGCCGGTTGGTCGGCCGACCGGTCGCCGATCAGGGTCGCCATGAGCGGGAGCCGGTCAGGCCCCGGCTGCCACCGACGCGTTGGCGCCTGCCGGGGCGAGAGCACGCCGAAAGTCCTCGATGATGTCCTCGACGTCCTCGAGGCCGACGCTCACGCGCAGCAGGCCCGGGGTGATGCCGCTTTCGACGAGCTCCGCCTCGCTGAGCTGGCGATGCGATGTCGAGGGTGGGTGGACAACCATCGTGTGGACGCTGCCGAGCGATGCGGTGAGCTCGGTGATCGAGAGCGAGTCGATGATGGCTCGGCCCCCGTCACGCCCACCGGCCACCTCGAACGCCAGCATCCCGCCGCCGTTGCCGGGCCGGAACTGACGCTCGGCGACCTCGCGCTGGGGATGGCTTCCGAGCCCGGGGTACAGGACCCGCTTCACGCCGTCCTGGTCCTCGAGCCACGCGGCGAGGGTCAGGGCGTTCGCGGCGTGGCGATCCATCCGCACGGCCAGGGTGAGCAGGCCGCGCAGGACGAGAAACGCCTCGAACGGGCCGAGCGTGGCGCCGGTATCGACCTGGGTCTTCGCCACGGCGTCGACGAGTGACGGATCGCCAGCCACGACGCCGGCGATGAGGTCGCTGTGGCCGCCGAGATACTTCGTGCCCGACTCGATGACGAGGTCCGCGCCGAGCTCGAGCGGCCGACAGACGTAGGTGGACGCGAATGTGTTGTCAACGAGGTAGAGCGCGCCGTATCGATGGGCGAGGTCGGCGAGCGCCGCGTGGTCTGCCAGAAAGGTCGTCGGATTGGCCGACGTCTCGGCGTACAGGACCCGGGTTCGACCGGCTCGGAGGGCGGCCTCGATGGCGTCGAGGTCGGTGACGTCGACGATCACGACGACGACGCCGAATCGCCCGAAGTAGTCAAGCAGCTGCGACCGCGTCGAGCCGTAGAGGGTCGTTGGCGCGACGACGCGATCGCCCGCAGACAGGACCGCCGCGAGCGACGCGTGGATGGCGCCCATCCCGGAGGCCAGGGCATAACCGGCCCTCCCGCCGGCGATCTCCGCGTAGGCGTCCCCGAGGGCGCGCGTGGTCGGGTTCGCCAGCCGGCTGTAGGCATATCCGGCATGGCTGTCGGCGAGGACCTCCCCGAGCTCGACGGCGTCGTCGGCGTTGAACGTCGCCGTCTGGAAGATCGGGACGGAAGTCGGGCGCTGCTGGAGCGGCGGCGTGTGGGAGGCCGCACGGATGGCGCGCGTCGAGAAGCCGCGGCGGTCGTCGCTCATCGGTGCCGATGCTACACCGGGAGGCGGACCTGGCCGATCAGCCCCGCCGGTGCTCGGCCGGGTCAGCGGCCCGTCAGCCCGGTGCCTTGCCCGATCCTGCGGCCGCGTATGCCTCGGCCTCCACCGGCACGACGACCGGCTCCTTGCCGGACCTCGCGACCCGGTTCTTGCCCGCGCGCTTCGAGGTGTACATCGCCCGGTCTGCGCTCATGACCAGGGCGTCGGCCGTCCGGCCGTCGGTCGGATACGAAACGACTCCGGTCGAGATCGTCGGGCCGGGCTCCATGCCGGGCATGCCATGCTCGGCCACCATCTGGCGGATCTTCTCCGCGAAGACCCAGCCGCCCGTGGGATCGGTCTCCGGGAGGAGGATGACGAACTCGTCGCCGCCGTAGCGCGCCGCGACATCGATCTTCCGGATGCGGCTCCGGACGATGTTGGCGACGTTCCGGAGAACCTGATCCCCTGCGTGGTGGCCGGATCGATCGTTGATCGTCTTGAGGTCGTCCAGATCGAGCATCACGAGGCAGAACGCGCGGCCGGATCGGTCGCCTCGGGCGAGCTCACGCTCGAGCCCGGTGAAGAAGAAGCTCCGATTGAACAACCCGGTCAGGGAATCGACGGTCGAGAGGCGAATCGCCGCGTCGCGCGCCCGGCGCTGCTCCCGCCCGACCGACGCGCCGACGTAGGCGAGCAGGAAGATCCCGGTCAGGTTGACGAGCAGCTGGACGACCGGGCCGGTACCGGGATTGGGACTGCCGATCAGTCCGGCCACGAGGTACGAGCCCGCGGCGACGAGGGTCAGGATCACCGCCACCCGCGGCGCCGCCAGCAGGGCGCCCGCGCCGACGATCAGCGGAAAGGTGAACGTGAACGGGCTGTCGAGGCCCCCCGTCAGCGCGACGAGGGCCGACGCGAACCCGATGGCGAGGGCCGCCTGGAGTGCGCCTCGAGCATTTCGGATCCGGTTTGCCGGCAAGATGTCGTGGAGGACGACCATGCCCTCGCCGGTGACGGCGACGAGGATGACGATCGCCGGCAGCGTGGCGGCCCAGACGCCGCTCGCCGCGGCGATCACGACCACGGCCATGAGGAAGGCCCAGCTGACGATCCGGATCATCCGATCCTGCGACGCCGGGTCGGAAAGGCTCGGCGCAGCGGACTGGCGCTCGTCCGGGATCGTTTCATCCCTCCGGGCGAGGACGCCGTTCGTCGCGCCGGCGGGCTCCGGCCGGAGCTCCATGACCGCATCGCTCATGGCCGGCTGCTCCTCCTCGACGCCGCCACCGAGCACGTGGGTGCGAAACCAGACGACCGAGGGGCCGATGAGGAGCCCGACCGCGATCACGGTCACGACGGCGATCCCGGCGAACAGCAGCTCAGGGCCGGGCATCAGCGGGTCTGATGTCGCGGCGTCGAATCGCCGGGCGCGTGCTGGATGAGCACCGTCTCAAGGGGCACGAGGTGCGTCAGCCTCCGGGGTATTCGATTTCCGACCCACAGTCGGAGGCGTTCATGGTAGTCGCTGGGGCTGCCGAAGACAGTCCCGCCACATTTCGGACGCGCCCGGGTCAGCGCGTCCCGAACTGGTAGGTCTGCTTCACCAACCGGAGGTACGTGAAGGTTTCGGTCTCGCGCACGCCATCGATGCGCTGCAGCCGCTCATTGAGGAAGCGGAGGAGGCCCTCGTTGTCCTCGGAGACCGTCTCGATGAGGATGTCGTAGCGACCGGCTGTGATGACCACGTAGTCGACCTCCGGCAGCGCCGCAAGCGCCTCGGCCGCGTCGACGATCCGCCCGGGCTCGCACCGGATGCCGATGAGCGCCTGCTGGAAGCCAAGCTTCTCCGGGTCGGCGACCCCGACGATCTGCAGGAAGCCACGTTGGACCAACCGGTTCGTGCGCGCCCGGACGGCGGCCTCGGAGACCGCGAGGGCGAGGGCAATCTGGGTGAACGGCCGGCGACCGTCCTCCTGGAGATGCTCGATGATTCGCTTGTCGAGCTCGGACAGGTCGTCCTGGCGACGAGCTCGGCGCCCGGCGGGCTCGTCCGGATTCGAATTTCGCATCGGCGGGATGCTAGCACCGCCCGTTCAGCCTCGGTCGAGGTCCTCCAGGACGGGTGCGAGCGCCTCGATGGACTCGATCGTGATCGGATCGATCACGAGCTGGACCTCCGCGACGCCAAGTCGGGCATAGGCCCGCAGGCCGTCGGCGATCTGGTCGGCCGCGCCCGCGAGCGGCGCGGGGGGCGTCGACGATGAGTAGAGCGAGCGTCGGCCGCGGCCTTCCGGGAGCTGGACCAGCACGGCCACGGTTCGATCGATCTCCGCCGGGTCGCGCCCAACCTCGCGGGCGATATCGTCGACCAGGCGCAGGTGTGCCTCGAGGCCGGCCGGCGTATTCGCGGTGTCGGCATACCAGACGTTCCATGCCTGGACGTGGGGCAGCGTGATCCGGAGCATTCGTGGCCCGATGCTGCCGATCATGAGCGGCGGCCCGCCGGGTCGATACGGCGGCGGCAGCAGCTCGCAGTCGCGCGCCTGGAAGTAGCGACCGTCGAAGTCGATCGCGCCGTCCCGGAGCAGCGTTCGGACGATCGTGAATGCTTCCTCGAACCGATCGATGCGATGGTCGAACGGGAAGCCGAAGGCCCGGAACTCGGGCTCGTTCCAGCCGGCGCCGAGCCCGACGACCAACCGCCCGCCACTGACCTCGTCGACCGTGGCGGCGAGCTTGGCCAGCATCGCCGGGGCGTGGAACGCGGTCGACGCCACCAGCGACCCGAGCCGGATACGCGACGTGGCGGCAGCCAGGGCGGCCAGCATCGTCCACATCTCCCATGGCCCGCGCGTGGAGCCGTCGTCGTAGCGGTACAGGAGATGATCGCCGAGCCAGAGGCTGTCGAAGCCAACGGCCTCGGCCCGCCTGGCCATCTCGACGTACTCCGGCCAGCGGACCTCGCGCTCGACCTCGGGGAGCTGGACGCCGACGCGGAGCGGGCGAGCGGACGTGGTCATGGCGGGAGGGTGTCCTCTGACGGCTTTCGAGTTGGTCGGGGCGGTGGGATTCGAACCCACGACTTCGTGCTCCCAAAGCACGCGCGCTGCCAGGCTGCGCCACGCCCCGCCGAGGGTGGAGAGTACCCCACGCGCCGGCACCGGGCGGCAACGAGAGGATCGGTTGGGAACCGTGGCCTTGACGCCGGGCCCAGAATGGAGGCTCGCACTTGAATAGGGGTTCCATGTCGCGGTTCGGTCGCCGGCTGCTCGTCATCGCCGCCACGCTGGCGCTGGGGCTCGCCACGGTCTCCGCATCCGCGAGCGCCGCGACGGCACCGCGGATCGCGCTTCGGTACGTGGCCTCGGGGCTTCACTCGCCAGTGTTCGCCACCGGTGCGGGCGACGGCACGGGCCGACTCTTCATCGTCCAGCAGACCGGTGCGATCAAGATCCTGAAGGCCGCTGGCGGCATCATCCCGACCTCGTTCCTCGACCTCCACACGCTCGTGTCTTGCTGCGGCGAGCGCGGCCTCCTCGGTCTCGCCTTCCACCCCCAGTACAAGACGAACGGCAAGCTCTACGTGAACTACACCGATCGCAACGGCAACACGGTCGTCGCGGAGTATCGGCGGGCTTCGTGGGACGCGAACCGGGTGAACGTCGCGACGCGGCGGGTGCTCCTCCAGGTCGTGCAGCCGTACGCCAATCACAACGGCGGGATGCTCGCGTTCGGCAGCGACGGCGACCTGTACATCGGCCTTGGCGATGGCGGCTCCGGCGGCGACCCGGGGAACCGGGCCCAGAACAGGACGGTCCTGCTCGGCAAGATCCTCCGGATCGACGTCAACGGCACGACCGGCTCATTGGCGTACCGGATCCCCAGCACGAACCCCTTCGTCGGCCGGTACGGGGCCGATGAGATCTGGTCCTACGGCCTCCGGAATCCGTGGCGCTTCAGCTTCGATCGCTCCAACGGCGACCTCTGGATCGGCGATGTCGGCCAGGGCAGCTGGGAGGAGATCGATCACGCCCTGAAGACAGCCGGCAACGGCCGCTGGGCGAACTTCGGCTGGCGGGTCATGGAGGGTTTCCACTGCTACATCCCGGCCACCGCCTGCAGCAGGACCGGCAAGACGATGCCGCTGCTCGAATATTCGCACTCGCTCGGCTGCGCGGTGATCGGCGGCTATGTCTATCGCGGATCGAGGTTCGCGGCCCTGGCGGGCTGGTACCTGTTCGGGGACGAATGTTCCGGCCGGATCTGGGCGGTCTCGACCGGGGCCACGTCGCCGGCCACGCCGCAGCAGCTGCTCGACACGACGTACACGATCAGCTCGTTCGGTCAGGACGATCGCGGCGAGCTCTACGTCCTGGATCTCGTGGGCGGGCGTGTGTACCGGGTCGGCGCCGGTTGAGGCGATAGGACCGGGGCTCAGGGACAGCCCGACCGGTCGACCTGGTACAGAAAGAGCGGTTGCGGCGGCCCGGCGAGCTGGTACTGGCGATAGGCCGCTGGGTCGGCGAAGGCGATCCGATAGCCCGGCTTGCTGATCTGGCTCGATGACACCACCGCGCAGAGGCGGAACGACGGCCACCAGCCCGTGTACCACATCTGGCCCTTGGGAGCGCCCCCGAAGACCTTCGCATCGCCCGTGGCGTAGTAGCCCACCCACTCCATCCCGGCATCGACATGCCCGGCCGGAATCCCGATCGCGACGGCGCGCTCACCGAACGCCCATCGACCGGCAGAGAAGGCATTCGACGCGAGGAGATGCATGACCGACAGGGCACCGAGCGCGGTGAGCAGGGCCCCGGCGAGCAACGGCGCCGGCTGGAGCGTCCGGGTCAGCCTCGATGGGCCGCGTACGGGTTCGGGTTCGTGGCCCGGTTCGGGTTCGTGGCCGGGTTCGGGTTCGTGGCCGGGTTCGGGTTCGTGGCCGAGCCCTGCTGCCGCGGCCCCCGGTTCAGGGGTCGCTCGCTGGGCTGGCGCCGCATCGAGGTCCGCCGTCGCCTCCGCGACGGACGCGGGCCGGATGAGGAGGAGAGCCGAACCGACGAGGATGAGCGGCCAGAGGTAGCGGTCGAACATGGTGTAGGCCCAGCCGTAAAGCGCCAGGCCCACCGCCGTGAACATCGCGAACGCGACGAGGAGGCTGATCGGCGAGCGGGACCACTCGCGGAGGCGGCTGCGCGCAAGGCCGCCGTGTCGGAGCGTGGAGCCGATGACCCCGGTCGTGACGCCGGGCACGAGGATCGTCGCGATGAACGCGGCGACCTGGACGGCCGTCCAGACCTCGGTGGGGTAGATCCCCGGCCGGCCGCCACCGAGGGCGCCGCCACCGTCGGGACCCACGGACGTGAACAGGTTGCCGATCAGCATCGACGGTAGCCGGCCCGTCTTCGCGAGCGCGCTCAGTGGCGCCCAGGCAATGAGGAGCCCGAGAATGAGCCCGGGCAGGACGTCCGTCACCCGCCAGCGTGAGCGCCACCAGGCGATCGCCGTCACGAGCGCGGGGGTCAGGCACAACGCGAGCGTGGAGAACGCCAATCGCAGCCGCTGGAGGCCCGGCCCCGGGTCGAAGCGCGCCGAGCCCTGGCCCGGGATCGCCGCCGCCAGCTGGTGAACCGCCGCGGCCGCGACCAGGAACACCATCCCCGCGACGATGGCGCGTCGCGGCCCGTCACGGTCGGCCAGCGCGGCGATCGCGAGCACGGCGATCGGAGCGGCGAGGGCCGACTCGCGGATGCTCACCCCGAAGAGGCCGACCGCGAGCGAGGCGATCAGGAAGCGCCACTTGATCTCGCCATCCGACCGGATCGCCGCGGCTCCCAGGGCCAGGCAGACGAACGCGCTGGCGAATGCCGGCAGGTCCGTCATGAACGATGTGGTGTTGACGAGGAAGCCCGGGACCACCACGGCCGCCAGGACCGCCAGCGCCGTGCGCCCGGTACCGAGCACGCGCCGGAGGAGCAGGTACGCGCTGACGAGGCCGGCAATGGTGAGGGCGCCCGTCGCGACGGCGAAGGCCCAGGGCTGCCCGCCCGACAGCCACAAGAACGGCTGCACGAAGAGGACCTGACCGATCAGCGACATGACGCTGAACCCCCGCATCTCGAGCGTCCCACCAGACCAGAACACCAGGGCGACCTGGCGGTAGTCGAAGTCGTCGTTGTGGGGGATGTCGAGCGCGCCCGAGACGATGCCCAGGACCGCCGGCAACCCGACTGCCAGCGCGACGATCCCGGCAAGGACGAGCCGGTCCCGGCGAGTGAGCGTCATGCCGAGGACGTTTCCTCGACGAGTCGAATCAGGGGGGCGATCCGCCGGGCGGCGCGGGCGCGATGCGAGATCCGGTGCTTCTCCGAGGCGGCGTACTGGCCGAACGTGCGGCCGCCCGGTGGCTCGGCCTGGGGCTCGAAGATCGGGTCGTAGCCGAATCCGCCGTTGCCCCTTGGGCCCTCGGCGACCCGCCCCCGGCTTGTCCCCCGCCGAACGACGATCCGCAGCCCGCCCGGCGCAGCCGGATCCGGGGTCGCGAGGGCCAGTACGCAGACGTAGCGGGCGGTGCGCCGCGAGGGAGGCAGCCCCTCGAGCTCGCCGAGCAGTCGAACGTTGTTCTCCTCGTCGGTGGCGTTCGGCCCAGCATAGCGACGGGTCCGAACGCCGGGCCGGCCACCGAGCGCGTCGACCTCGATACCCGAATCGTCGGCCAGTGCCGGCAGCCCGGTCGATCGAGCGGCATATCGGGCCTTGATTCGAGCGTTCGTCTCGAACGTCAGGCCGTCCTCCACGGGTTCGCCGGAAACGCCGAGGTCCTCGAGTGAGACGAGGTCGACGCCGTCGAGGTCGAGCAGGTCGCGAAGCTCCTGGGCCTTGTGGCGCGAGTGCGTGGCGATGACGACCCGCGTTGGCTCGGGCGTCGTCGTCACGTCGCCACGCTCGCCGGCCTCGCCGTCAGCGGCGGACCGTTGCGAGGGCAGCGGCCTGCGCCTCGAAGAGCTTCTCGAGGCCCGTCTGGGCGAGATCCAACAGGCTGTCAACGCGGGCCCGATCGAAGGGCTTGCCCTCCGCGGTCCCCTGGAGCTCGACGTACTTGCCCGCGTCGGTTGCCACGACGTTGAAGTCGACCTCGGCCTTCGAGTCCTCAGGGTAATCCAGGTCGAGCATCGCGATGCCGTCGATCACGCCGACCGACACGGCCGCGACCTTGCCCACCAGCAGGCGCTCCATGCCGTAGGTCATCAGGGCCGCAGCAAGGGCGACGTAGCCGCCCGTGATGGAGGCGCAGCGGGTGCCGCCGTCGGCCTGGAGGACGTCACAGTCGACCGTGACGGTTCGCTCGCCGAGCTTGCCGAGGTCGACGACGCCCCGCAGCGATCGCCCGACGAGGCGCTGGATCTCGTGGGTCCGGCCGCCCAGCCGGCCCTTCACCGATTCGCGATCCGACCGCTCGGCGGTCGCCCGCGGGAGCATCGCGTACTCGGCCGTCACCCAGCCGGTGCCCTTGCCGCGAAGGTGCGGCGGCACGCGATCGCCGATCGTCGCGGCGCAGAGGACCTCCGTATCGCCGACCCGGATCCGGCACGAGCCCTCGGCCCACTTCAGGACGCCGAGCGTCAGCGTGACCGGGCGGAGGTCGCCAGGCGCCCGGCCGTCGCCGCGGAACCTCGTCGGCGGGTTGCCGATGCTCATCGGGCCGTGCTCCGGATCGTCATGCGCTGCGCTCCCTTCCCGCCACGGCAAGGCGCTCTTCGGCCTTCGCAGCATCCCATAGCTCGTCCAGTGTGCCGAAGTCGAGGTCGCGCATCGCGACGGCGCGCTCGGCGACCATTCGCTCCACGCGCCGGAACCGCTCCCGGAACTTCGTGTTCGCCGCGCGAAGCGCCGCCTCGGATTCGATCCCGAGCTTCCGGCCGACGTTCGTCACCACCAGCAGCAGGTCGCCGAACTCCTCCTGGCGGGCCGCTGGCGTGGTCGCCTCCTCGAGCTCGGCGAGCTCCTCGGCGACCTTGGCCAGCACGCCCGCGACATCCGGCCAGTCGTAGCCGAGGGCAGCGGCGCGTTCCTGCATCTCCTGGCCCGCGGCGAGCGCGGGCATCGAGGTGCTGATGCCGTCGAGGGCGCTCTTCGGGGGGATAGCCCCGTCCGCTCCCGCGTCCGCCCGTTCGCGAGCTTCAGAGCGCTCCTCGCCCTTGATCCGCTCCCACTGCCGGCTCACATCGGCGGCGGTCTTCGCGACGGCGTCGCCGAAGACGTGCGGGTGGCGTCGAACGATCTTGCGGGCGATCGCGGCCTCGACGTCGGTGAGGTCGAAGACGCCGGCCTCGGCGGCGAGCTGGGCATGGAGCACGATCTGGAGGAGGAGGTCGCCCAGCTCCTCGGCGAGCTCGGGGGTGGCGCCCGCGTCGAGGGCGTCGTAAACCTCGTACGTCTCCTCGAGCAGGTGCTTCCGCAACGATGCGTGCGTCTGCTCCCGGTCCCAGGGACAGCCGTCCGGCTGGCGCAGGCGGTGACTGATATACGGCATCGCCCACGGCCCGGCGACGGCGAGCTCGGGCGAGACAGGCGCGAAATACAGGGGCGTCTCCAGGTCTGCCGCCACCAGCTCCCCGACGGTCGTCGACCCGGACTCTGCGGCCGCACCGAGGCGGGCGACGGCGTGCGCCGGCGGATAGAGGCGCCCCAGGACGTCGAGCGCGCGGCGGCCGCCCGGCCCGTGCCGCCCGGGGAGCGGCTCGGACGCCGACCGACGAATAGGCCCCTGACCCGCGTCGCCACCGAGAGTCGCGACCGGCGCGATGAGCAGCGGCCGGGAAGCTTCGATCGGCGTGGCCGTGAGCCCCTCCGCCGCGACAAGCTGGATGCCGGCGGCGAGATCGAGCCCGCAGCGGTCACGAGCTTCGGCGACCAGCGCGTCGAGCACGCCGACCCTAGCCGGTGGCCGGGGTGGTGAGGTTGCGATCGATCTTCGCCGCGGCCTTCTTGAGGGAGTACCAATTCGTGAAGCCCGTCTGCTTGAACGTGGCGATCTGGGCCGCGGTCGCAGGCCGCATCTCTTCGGCAATCACCTTGTACAGGTAGTCGCCGTCGTTCGGGACGTCGACGACGATCGTCGTCGATCCGACCTTCGCATCGAAGATCGGGCCCTCGCGGGCGTCGCCGAGCTCGCCCTTCGCCACCCAGCCGATGTCACCGACCTTGTGGGTGGCGTCGGGCTCGCCCTGGTCGGTGGCCAGCTGCAGAAATTCCGCACCGGCGTCGGCCTTCGTCTTCAGCGTCCCGAGCCAGGCCTGGTTGCCATCGCCATATGGACGCATGAACTGGACCAAATGCCAGCCGAAGGCACTCTTGAACGGCGCGAGCAGCTCGCCGGGCTTCAGGCCCGGCTTCAGGATCTGCTTCGCGAACGCCGCGTCGAGCGGCGTGCTGGCGTTCGCGAACCCGAGCTTCCCGCCATTGGTCTTGCCGGTGGGATCGTCGGACATGGTCCGGGCCATCGAATCGAACTTCGAGGGGTCCTTGAGGAGCGTTTCGTACGCCGCCTGGGCATCCTCTCGTGCCTTGCTCCAAGCCGGATCGCTGCCGGGCAGCTTCGCGGCACCCGCGGCGTCGTCCTTGGGTGCGAACAGGATGTGGCGGACGAAGACCCCGTCGGGCATCGGCGTGACGGCCTTCAGGAAGATCTGCTGGACGTGCCGCTGGAGCGACGGCTTCGACAGGTCTGCCACGACGCTGTCCGACAGCTTCTGACGGACGACGTCGGCCCGCGCGGCGCCCCGGTAGTCCGCAAGCTTGATCCCCGCGGTGTCGAGCTTCGTGTTGAAGGCCTGGTCGACCGTCGCCGCCGAGATGTCGGTCACGCGGCCGATCCGGAAGAGGCCGTCATCGCCCTCGACGACGCCCGTCGTGGTGTCCTTGGCGGCGGCAAAGACGGCATCCATGAGCTTGCCGTCGTAACCGCTGTCCTTCTGGAGCCAGCCGAGGTCGCCGGCCTGCGGCGCGCTCGGTGCGGTCGAGGTCGTCTTGGCGACATCGTCCCAGGACTTGCCGGCCTTGAGCTGGGCGAGCGCGGCCTCCGCCTTCGCGCGCGCCACCGCCTTCTCGGCGTCACCGGGAATGCCCGTCGCGGCGTTCGTCGCCGGCTCGACTTCGATGACCCACGTATGGCGCTGCTCGGGGATCGTGGCCTCCTTGAGCAGCTGGGCGTCGACGTCGGCGTCGCTCACGCTGATCCCGGCCTGGGCTGCGAGCGTCGCCTGGAGCTTGATGTCGATGAGCTTCTCGAGGGTGACCGACGTCAGCGACTGGCGGCGCTGGTTGATCAGGTCCAGCTGCTGGGTGGCCACGGCCTGGGTGATGTGGCCCTGGGCGAGGAGCGCCTGGACCTCTGCCTGGGTGTAGTCGATGCGGAACTGTTCGATGACGAGCCTTGCCCGGACGTCGTCCTTGGTGATCGTCTGGCCGTCGACCGCGCCGGCCCCGCCGAAGTGGTTGTCGAACCAGGTCCAGCCGGCGTACCCGGCAAGGATGAGGACCGAGACGACGATCGCCCCGACGAACCCGAAGTTGATGAGCGTATTCCGCCGCTCGGCGGCGTCCCAGCCCGGGCGGCCCGGGCGCTTCTGGACGGGTTTGGCTCGAAACGTCATGGCGTCAGTGGTTCCTGCTGGTGCTGCTGGGCGGCGGCGGGTGATGGGCGCGTCGATGTGGGGTGACGCGCTGACGGGCGCCGAATGGTACCGCAACGTCCGCGAGGGGCCGCCCGGGACCGGCACGGCTCTTGGAGGGCCGGGGCCGCTCAGCGGCCGGAGGTGCCGGGCCTCCGCCTCAGAGCTGGAGTCGCGCGAGATCCCGAGCCGCGGGATGGGCTCGCAGCCATTCGATCGTGTGGCCAAGGCCGTCCTCGAGGGAGGTCGTGGCCTCCCAGCCGAGGAGCTTCCGCGCTCGCGAGGGGTCGCTCTGGAGCGTGAGCACCTCGCTGGCAGCCGGACGAAGGCGGTCCGGATCCTCGACCGTGGTCGCCTCGACGCCGAGCAGCCGGCAGGAAACCGCGAAAAGCTCGCCGATCGATTCGCTGCGCCCGGTCCCGAGCTGGACCGTCTCGCCGTCAATGCCGGGTGCCAGCGCGGCTCGAACGAAGCCTTCGACCGTGTCGCCGACATAGGTGAGATCGCGGCGCGGGTCCAGGCGCCCGAGCCGGACGGTTCGCTGGCCGGCGAGCAGCTGCCGCAGCATCGTCGGCAGGACCGCCCGATCCGATTGCCTGGGGCCGAACGTGTTGAACGGCCGGATCACGACCGCCGGCACACCGTGGCTCGCATGAAACGCGAGCGCGAGCTGGTCGGCGGCAACCTTCGACGCGGCGTACGGCGATTGAGCCTGCATCGGGTGCCGCTCGGTGATCGGCAGGACCTCGGGCGTCCCGTAGACCTCGCTCGTCGAGGTCTGGATGAACCGCGCCACGCCGGCTCGCCGGGCCGCCTCGAGGGCGTTGAGCGTGCCGCGGACGTTCGTGTCAACGAAAGATTCGGCCGCCACATAGGAGTAGGGAATCGCGATGAGCGCGGCGAGGTGGAAGACGATCTCGACGCCCTCGGTGGCCGACTCGACGAACCGGGCGTCGCGGATGTCGCCGAGCCGGACCTCGATCTCGGCGCGGGTCCCTGCATCGACGTCGTCGAGCCAGCCCGCGGACCCGAAGGAGTTGTAGAGGCAGAACGCGCGGACCTTCGCGCCGTCGGCCACGAGGCGCTCCACGAGATGGCTGCCGATGAAGCCATCAGCGCCGGTGACGAGCACCGTCCGGCCGCGAACCGAGGCGGGCGAGGGGCCAGCGCCGCCACCGTTGAGCCCGGGGGTTGCCATCGGCCGATGATATCCACAACACGGAGCGCGACCCTGCCCCGCTCCCCGGGGACCTAGAATTCGGGCCATGCTGTCCGTCGCCGTCATTCCAGCGCGGGCTGGTTCTCGCGGGCTGCCGGGCAAGCACCTGCGGCTGCTGGGCGGAGTCCCGATGATCGTCCACACGATCCGGGCGGGTCTTGCTGCCGAGCGGGTCGACCGGGTGATCGTCTCGACGAACGACGAGGCCGTCGCCCGTATCGCACGCGAGGCCGGTGCGGAGGTCCCGTTCCGGCGACCGGACGAGCTCGCCGGAGACGCGACGCCAACGCTCCCGGTCATCCGCCACGCGGTCGACTGGCTGGAGGACCATGGCGCCGCAATCAATCTCGTGGTGACCCTCCAGGCGACCTCGCCGCTGCGAGGCTCCGCCGAGATCGATTCGACGATCGCCCTCCTCGATGACCCAGCCGTCCGTTCGGCCGTCACCGTCACCCCGCTCGGGATGCCGGCCTCGATCCTCGGCACGGTCCGCGGCGGCCGTTTCCGGGCCCTCGCTTCGGCACCCGATTCGCGGCGCCAGGCCGCCCCGGCCGCGATCCGCCTGACAGGCGCGGTCTACGTCACGCGCCGCGACCTGCTCGAGGAAGGGCGGCTGCTGGATGACGCCCCGGCCGCGCTCCTCGTGGAGGGGCCATCGGCGATCGACGTCGACGACGCCGGCGATCTGGCTGCGGCGCGGCGATACTTCCGTGTCTCACGAGGCGCTTCAGCGTGATCCAGGCAGCCACGGATCGGATCGTGATCGTCGGCGCGGGCGACCACGGGCGCGTCGTGCTCGACCTGTTCCGGGCGCTTGGAGAGCAGCCCGCTGGGTTCGTGGAGGCCCATCCGGGGCCCGACGATGGGGCCCGGGTCGTGGACGGCCTCGCGGTGATTGGTGACCTCGAATCGAGGCTCGAGTGGCAGGACGGCTCGCCGCGCTTCGTCGTTGCGCTCGGCGACAACCAGGCTCGGCGGGAGGCGTTCGAGCGCTGCCTCGGGCTGGGCCTGCGGCCGGCGATGGCGATCCATCCCTCGGCGCTGCTCCTGGGGGGCGCGGCCGTCGAGCCGGGATCGTCGATCTGCGCGGGAGCCATCGTGGGGGTCGGAGCTTCCGTCGCAGCCAACTCGATCGTCAACACGGGGGCCTCCCTCGATCACGACGACCGGATCGGCGCCCATGTCCACGTCGCCCCCGGCGCCCACCTCGCCGGCCACGTGATCGTCGCCGAGGGTGCGTTCGTCGGGATCGGCGCGTCCGTTCGTGACGGCTCCAGGATCGGGGCGTGGTCGGTGGTGGCGGGCGGCGCGATGGTCGTCGGCGATGTCCTTGCGGATGCCCACGTGGCCGGCGTGCCGGCACGGCCCATGCCGCACGCCCCGGAGGCCCAGCACGCCGAGGAGCGCGCGTGAGCCGCGCTCGCGAAGACGCCGGGGTCCTCGCACCTGCCGACGTCGTCGCGGCGCTCGCCCGCGTGGCGACGCCGCCGGTGGCGCTCCACGAGCCCGAGTTCGCCGGCAACGAGTGGCGCTACGTCAAGGATTGCCTGGACACCGGCTGGGTCTCGTACAAAGGCGCCTACGTGGAGCGCTTCGAACGCGATTTGGCGGCGTTCGTCGGCGCAAAGGCCGCGATCGCCGTCGTCAACGGCACGGCCGCGCTGCACGTGTGCCTGATCCTCGCCGGCGTCCAGCCCGGCGACGAGGTGATCCTGCCGTCCCTCACGTTCGTCGCCACGGCGAACGCGGTCGCCTTCGCCGGGGCGATCACCCACTTCGTCGACGTGGAGGCATCGACACTGGGGATGGATCCGGTGCGCCTCGACGCGTACCTCGGCGAGATCCTCGAGCGCCGCGGCGACGCTGCCGTGAACCGCCTCACCGGCCGCCGGATCGGGGCGGTCATGCCGATGCACACGTTCGGCCACCCGGTCGACCTCGATCTGATCCTCGAGGTCTGTCAGCGCCATGGGATCCCGCTCGTGGAGGACGCCGCCGAATCGCTCGGCTCCACCTACAAGGGCCGCCACACGGGCAACCACGGCCTCGTTTCCGGCCTCAGCTTCAACGGCAACAAGATCGCGACGACCGGCGGCGGCGGGGCGATCGTGACCAACGATGTCACGATCGCCGAGCGAGCCAGGCACATCACCACGACGGCCAAGCTCCCCCACCGCTGGGAGTTCATTCACGACGAGATCGGCTTCAACTACCGGCTGCCGAACCTGAACGCGGCACTCGGCTGCGCCCAGCTCGAGGAGCTCGCGGGATTCGTCGCCGATAAGCGCCGACTCGCCGATCGGTACGCCGAGGCGTTCGCCGACGTGCCGGGCCTCGAGGTCGTCCGCGAGCCGGAGTTCGGCCGAAGCAACTACTGGCTGAACGCGATCCTCCTCGACCCCGATCAGGCCGGGCTTCGCGACCCGATCCTCCAGGCCACGAACGACGCCGGCTTCATGACCCGGCCGGTCTGGCGGCTGATCCATCGGCTGCCGATGTACGCCGATGCGCCGCGGATGGACCTGCCGGTGTCGGAGAGCATCGAGGCGCGCCTGATCAACATCCCGAGCAGCGCCACCCTCGGCCGAGCGCACCACGGCTAGCGCCATGCCGACCCGGCTGCTCGCGGTCACCGGTACCCGCGCCGAATATGGGCTCATGCGCCCCGTGCTGGAGGCCCTGCGGGCCGATCCAGCGTTCGAGGTGGGCCTCGTCGTGACCGGTACGCATCTCGCCGACGCGTTCGGGCGGACGGTCGAGGCGATCGAGGCCGACGGGCTCCCGATCGAGGCCCGAATCGACATCCTCGAGGCGTCCGACGACACCGGCCTCGGCGTGGCTCGCGCGGTCGGCCGGGCGATCCCGGCGATCGCCGAAGCCTTCGATCGGTTCAAGCCCGACCTCGTGCTCCTCGTCGGCGACCGGTTCGAGCAGCTCGCAGCCGCCCAGGCGGCGCTGTTCCTGCGCCTGCCCGTCGTGCACCTCTTCGGAGGCGACCGCACGGAGGGGGCGTTCGACGAGTCGATCCGACACGCGATCACCAAGCTCGCCCACGTCCATCTCGTCTCGAACGAGGGCTCCGCGCGCGTCGTGCGACAGCTCGGCGAGGATCCGGCGCAGGTCCATGTCGTCGGCTCTCCGGCGATCGATGAGCTCGTGCGGCGGCTGCCCGTGGAGCGAGCGGCCGATCGGGCGGCCCTCGCCCGCGAGCTCGGGATCCGCTTCGGCCAGCCGAGCCTCCTCGTCACCTTTCACCCGGCGACACTGGATCGCGGCGACCCCGTAACCCAGCTGGACGAGATCCTGCAGGCCCTGGACTCGTTTGGGCCCGGCGCGGGGATCGTCATCACGAAGGCCAACGCCGATCCGGGCGGCCGCGCGATCAATGCCCGGATCGACGACTGGGCGGACGACCGAGCCAACGTCCATGTCTTCGAGTCGCTCGGCAACGAGCGCTATCACGCCCTGCTGGGCGCGGTCGACGCAATGGTCGGCAACTCCTCGAGCGGGCTGTACGAGGCGCCCACGCTGGGCGTGCCGGTAGTCAACGTCGGCGACCGGCAGGCCGGCCGGCTTCGCGCGGCTTCCGTGATCGATGTCGCGCCCGAGGCTTCGGCGATCCGGGCCGGCATCGACCGGGCCCTCGCCGGGGACTGGTCGAACACCGTGAACCCCTACGGCGACGGGCATGCGACCGATCGGATCGTCGAGGTCATCCGCTCGATCGCCGAGCCCGAGGGGCTCGTCCGGAAGGGCTTCCACGAGGTCCCTGCGTGAGCGGGCGGACGTTCGTGATCGCCGAGGCCGGCGTGAACCACAACGGGCGCCTCGAGCTCGGGCTCGAGCTCGTCGACGCCGCGGCAGCGGCCGGGGCGGATGCCGTGAAGTTCCAGTCCTTTCGAGCCTCCGACCTCGCGACGTCAGCGGCGCCGAAGGCGGACTACCAGACGCGAACGACCGGCGCTGAATCGCAGCGCGACATGCTCGCCGGGCTGGAGCTCAGCGAGGCGGATCACCAGGCGCTGTTGGCGCGGGCGGCGAAACGTGGCGTCGAGTTCATGTCCAGCCCCTTCGACATCGCCTCGCTCGAGCTGCTCGTCCGGCTCGGCGTTCGGCGCCTGAAGATCGGCTCGGGTGAGCTAACGAACGGGCCGTTGCTGCTCGCCGCCGGGCGCAGCGGCCTGCCCGTGATCGTCTCGACCGGGATGGCAACCATGGGCGAGATCGAGGCGGCCCTCGGCGTCCTCGCGTTCGCGATGACGCCGGGCGATTTCGATGCCGCCGGGGAACGCGCGTTCCGAGCCGCATTTGCCTCTCCCGCCGGGCGCGACGCCTTGGGCAATCGCGTGAGCATCCTGCATTGCACGACGGAGTACCCGGCGCCAGTCGACGAGGTCACCCTCCTCGCGATCCCGGTCCTGGCCGAGTCGTTCGGGCTCCCGGTGGGGTACTCGGACCACACGGCCGCCACGGCGGTGTCCGTCGCCGCGGTCGCGATCGGCGCGGTGATCATCGAGAAGCACCTCACCCTCGATCGGTCCCAGTCGGGACCCGACCACCTCGCGTCGATCGAGCCGGACCGGTTCGCGACGATGGTGGCGGAGATCCGCGACGTCGAGAAGGCCCTCGGCGCTCGGCGCAAGGCGCCAGGCGCGACGGAGCTCCGGAACGCGCCGATCGCACGGAAGAGCCTCGTCGCGGCGACCGCGATCCCGGCGGGCACGCCATTCACTGCCGAGAACATCGCCGTGAAGCGGCCGGGCACGGGCCGCTCGCCGATGGACTACTGGGCGCTGCTCGGGACCCTGGCGACCCGCGACTACGGCCCCGACGAGCTCATCGAGCCGTGACCGGATCGCGCGGCTGGCGATCCGCGGCGTTGCCGCCATCCGCGACAGTCCGCGACGCGATGCAGCGGCTGGACTCTGCACGAACGCAGATCGTGCTCGTCGTCGGCGCCGACGACCGCCTCCTCGGGACCATCACCGACGGCGACATCCGGCGCGCGATCCTGCGGCAGGACGATCTGCACGCCCCCGTTGCCCAGGTCATGAATCCCAACCCGGTGACCGCGAGAAGCGCCGACGGGATCGCCGTGCTCGTGGCCCGGATGCGCGACCGGAACGTCCACCAGCTGCCGATCCTCGGTCCCGACGGGCGCATCGAGGCCCTCGAGCTCCTGGATGACCTGACGGCATCGCCGCGGGGCGAGCGTGCCCGCGACAACGTCGCGGTCATCATGGCCGGTGGTCTCGGCACCCGCCTCCGGCCCCTGACCGACACGACACCAAAGCCGCTGCTCGACATCGGCGGGAAACCGCTCCTCGAGACGAGCATCGGCTCACTCGCGGCGCACGGCTTCCGGCGTCTGTACGTGTCGGTGAACTACCGGGCCGACCAGATCGAGGCCTACTTTGGCGATGGAGCCGAGCGGGGCCTGGAGATCGGGTACCTCCGCGAGGACGAGTTCCTCGGGACCGCGGGCGCGCTCTCGCTCCTGCCGGCGGTGCCGGAATCGCCGCTGCTCGTGATGAACGGCGACATCCTGACTCGCCTCGACTTCGGCCAGCTGATGGACTTCCATACGGCCGAGGGTGCAGAGCTGACGATGTGCATCTGCCAGATCTCGACCCGGGTCCCCTACGGGGTCGTCGACCTTGACGAGAACCGGGTCGTGACCATTACCGAGAAGCCGGAGCGGCAGCACTTCGTCAACGCCGGGATCTACGTCGTCGCGCCGGCGCTCGTCGCCGGCCTCGCTCGTGGTCGCCATCTCGACATGACCGAGCTCGCCCAGGAGGTTGGGGCACGCGGCGGAACGGTCGTGGCGTTCCCGATCCGGGAGTACTGGCTGGACATCGGCCAGCCGGCCGACTACGAGAAGGCGCAGCAGGACTACGCCCGGGTCTTCGCGGGCGTGGGTCCGTGACATTCGGCTCCCTCCTCCGTGGATCGCTGCTCTATACGATCGGCAGCGTCGTCCCGCGGGTCGGCATCTTTCTGCTCCTGCCGATCTACACGCTGGGGATGGGCCCGGCCGAGTTCGGGACCTTTTCGTTGATGCTCTCCCTGGCGGGCTTGCTAACGATCCTGTACCGGCTCGGCCTGGATGGCGCGCTCCTTCGGTTCCATTTCGATGTCGGCAGCCGTCGGACGGCTGCCCTGTATTGGACGATGGCGGCGATCACCCTCCTTGCCGGAATCGCCATGAGCCTGATCCTCGGGACGGTCGTGGCACCGATCTTCAGCACGGTATTTGCCGGCGTGGCGCTCGTTCCCTACGGCTGGCTCGCCATCGGGATCGCACTGCTGACGGCCTTCCAGTACGTCCCGACGACCTGGTTCCGGGCGGTCGAAACACCGGGCCGAGTCGTGATCTTCGGCTTCGCCACGTTCATTGGTGGCGCGGTCGTGACCCTCTGGCTGGTGCTTGGGCTCCGCCTGGGCGCCGTCGGCGGACTCTTGGGCCAGCTCGCATCCGGGGTGGTCGTCGTCGCGGTGACCCTTGCGCTGCTCGCCCGCCGACAGCCGCCAACCTTCGACCCGGAGCTCGCGGCGGAGGGCCTGCGCTTTGGGCTGCCGCTGGTTCCGCACTCGATCGCCGGCTGGGTCCTCAACCTGTCGGACCGCTGGGTCATCGGTCTGACGATCGGCCTCTCAGTCGCGGCGACCCAGACCGCGATCGGGATCTACGCGCTCGGGTACCAGCTCGGCCAGGTCGTCGCCGTCGTGGCGATCGCCCTGAATACCGCATGGGTCCCGTTCTTCTACCCGCGCGGCGAGCACGAGCTCGGGCCTGGGCTCTTGCGCGAGATGACCACCCTCTCGGTTGGCGCGCTGGCGATCCTCACGGCATTCGTCGGCGTCCTCGCGCCTGAAGTCGTGTCGGTCCTGGCCCCGAGCTCATGGGGTAGCGAGGCTTCGATCGCCGCGGTCGTCGCGCCGCTCGTGGCCGTGGCGTGCCTCGTCCAGGGCTTCTACTTCATGGCGGTGAGCCCGATCTTCCTCCAGCGCCGAACCGCGGTCCTGCCGGTCTTCACGCTCGCGGCGGGCGCGTTGAATGTCGGCCTCAACATCCTGCTGATCCCACGCCTCGGCGTCGTCGGCGCCGCATGGTCCACGATCGCCGGCTACGCCGCGCTCACGGTCGGGACGGTGTGGTGGGCTCGGCGAGGCTATCGCCTCCAGCTCGACGTGGCCCGCCTCCTCGCGATCCTCGTCGTCGATGCCGTCGCGATCGCGGCCTCCCAGGCACTCGTACCGCAAGGCCTCATCCGCTCCGGGCTCGTCCATCTCGCGATAGGCGCGCTGGCGGCCGGTGCGATCGCGGTCATCGTGCTCCAGCCCTGGAGCCGCGCTCGGACGCTCGTTGCGGCGACCGTGCCCGCCGCTCCCACGCTCCCGGTACCGTTCGCGACCTGACTCGGCGCGCGAGGCGCGCGAGGGAGCTAACTCTCGGCGCCAATCGGCTGCGGTGCTTTCGGGTCCCCGCCGGGCGTCGGCGCCTCGAGTCCAGATCCCTGGCGCGCCTCGGTGACCTTCGCCTCTGCCTCGACCGTGGCATTCACGACAACCGGTGTGGCGAAGAGCGAGCCAACGCCGATGAAGAACCACAACGCGAACGACGTCGTGTTGCCCTCGAGGAGCATCTCGGTTCCCGAGGCGACGGTCAGAAGGATCGTCCCGGTGGCGATCGCGGACAGGAGGACACGGCGGTGCCCGGTCGCACCCCGAATCGCCCGGAGCATCTCGATGACGACCCAGCTGAGCATCCCGAGGAGGAGGACGGCACCGATGATCCCGAACTCGACGACGGCGTGAAGCCAGTAGTTGTCGACCGTGCGATCGGTCGGCACGACCCCGTCGTTGTACTTCGTGTAATTCGGCGAGCCGAAATGGGCAGCCACCCCACCGCCGTAGGTGCCCGGGCCGCTGCCGATCAGCGGGTGATCCTGGAGGATCGGCAGCGCGTTCTCCATGAACTTGAACCGCTGGTCGCGGCCCTGGGTGATCGCTTCGATCCGGCCGAACGTCGCGTTGCCGAGGTCGATGGACCACTGCGAATTGGACGGCAGGAGAACACCGCGTGGCAAGGCCAGGGCGATCCCGAAGCAGGCGACGCCGATGGCCGCGGTCACCAGCAGAGCGCGCCGCTCAGCGATCAGTCCGACGATCGCAATGGCGACCGCGAGGGCCAGCCACGTTCCCCGCGAGAACGTATAGAAGAGCGCGACCCCGAGGATGATCGCCGCGGCGACGCAGAAGACCCGCGTCCAGCGACTCAGATCCGGTCGAGCCGCGCCGAACGTCGCGAACGGCAGCGCCAGCGCAAGGACCGCGCCGAGCATGTTCGGCTGACCGGTAAAGATCGAGCCCGGCCGAAGGCCCTCGCCGAAGCGACCGGTCCAGGTCGTCAGACCCAGGAAGTCCGGCGTGAGGATGACCTGGCCGAGGGCAAGCAGTGCGGCGAAGACCGCCAGCGCCACGAACACCATCGCCGCCAGCCAGCCGGTCCGCTCGTCGAAGCCGATGATCCGGACGAGGAAGAAGAGCGCGAATGCGTCGACAGTGAAGACCGTCCCCAATCCGGCGATCTCGAGCGGGACGTGGTTCACCAGGGCGGATAGGGCGGCGATGAGTCCGAAGGCGGCGACGAAAAGCGTCACCGGATGCCGGAGTGCCGGAATGAGGCGCCCCGTCCGATGGCCGTGGACGAGGATCGCGACGGCGACGATGACGAGGAGTCCCTCGGACAGCATGTCGCCGTAGCCCTGCAGCCGCTCCGGCAGCGTCTGGCGGACCACGTAGCGATCGACGAGTGGGGCAAGGATCATGAGGACGAGCATCGCCCGGGGGGCACGGTAAGAGACGTAGGCGAAGACGACCAGCAGGATCGCCACCATAACGACGAAACCGACCGTCGAGATCCGGGCGACCAGCAGCGCGGCGACGCCGGTGAGGATCAGGGTTCCCCAGAGGCGGACGGCCTCCCTGGAGATGGCGATGCCGCTCGCGATCAGGGGAGCGGTCCGCGTGGACATTGGCGGGAGTATACGGGCAGATTCCTCTGCGGTGGATCTCACGCGGACGGTGCGACGTTGCGGCCAGCCATCGACAGGACGAGTCGGGCGGTGCGATCGGACGCTCCACCATCGAGCGGACCGAGATGTCGAGCCAGTGCGGCCGCAGATCGGGCGACCGCAGCGGCCCGGAATCCGGGGTCGAGAAGGGCCCGGGTGGCGTCTAGGGCGGCCGCCTCCGAGGTGGCCCCGATGCCGAGGCCCTCGGCTGCGTAAGCGACCGGGGACGCCGCCATGACGTCGATCAGCAGCGCCGGCACGCCCCGGATTGCTGCTTCGAACACGCTGTTCGACCACGCGGTGGCCAGCAGCCACGCGTCGTCGAGCACATCGTGGAGCCCCAGGCGTTGCTCGACTCGCACCACCACGCCGGATGGTGCCGGGGCCGCGGCCACGATCGACTCGATCTGGCCCGTCGGCTGGACGGGGTGGGGCAGCACAACGAGCTGGGCCGGCGCCACCGCGGCGACCGCGGCGAGCAGTGCCCGGTAGCCGGCTGCCAGCCCTGCCTGGGTCATCGCGCCTTGCACGTATTGCGCTGCGAAGAGCACGCGCCGGGGCTCGCCGGCGGGGATCGCCGCGCCGTTGCCGGCGGCGCCGGACGTGCCCGAGGCCTGCCCCCGCCGAGGTCGCGCGATCAGCGCATCGAAGTGTGGCGCCCCGACCTCGACGATCCGATCGGCCGGGATGCCGGCTTCGCGCAGGACCGCGGCAGCCCACTCTCCGAACACCGCGAAGCTGTCGTAGTCCGCGCCAGCGATCGCCTCCGGAGCCGCGGCCTCAGCGTGGGCCAGGTTCAGGCTCGGGACGCCATGTGCCCGCGCAACCGCGGGCAGGATCCGGGACCACGTGCCGACCTCGTCGAACGAGATCAGCAGCGAGGGCTGCCAGCGGGCAACGAGGGATTGCAGCGCCGCGGTCCCGAGGGCGATCCTTGGCAGCTCCCGGGCCGAGACGCGCCTGAGGGCGGGCACGTCGGCGCGATCCACAACACTGGCCCACTCGCGTTCAACGGAGCCGAGCCGGCCGCCGAGGCCTAGCTGGAACCGCACCACGGGCGCCACGAACGTCGGCGTGAGCAGATCCTGGATCCTGACGGTGCGGGCCGATGCGCCACGTCGGGCGTCGGCAGCCCGACCCACCGCGACCATCGCGAGTCGCTCGCTGGCGAGCCGCTCCATGGCGTCCTCGATCGGTCCGAGGATCGTCAGGCGCGCCCGGTCGCGGATGAGCGCCACGATCGAGTTCGATGGCGCGGCGGGCCGGCTGCGCGGTGCTATCGAGAGCGCGAATGCGCCGCCGGTCCGGGCGAGCGCCATGCCGTCCTCGGCAGCGGCGTGGCCGCGGCCACGCGCCGCCGGGAGGCCGTCCCGCAGGGCAAAAAAGAGCTGCTGCTCGAGCGCGGGTCCGAGATCGACCCCACCGAGGTCGAGCGCCATGGGTGATCGATCGGCGAGCAGTCGGACCAGCCGGGCGGCCGTGGCGCGGGCATCGGCAGGCGCGAGCCGGGCTGTTGGCATGGCGGGCATTTTGGCACGCGGCGGTCCCGATCCGGATCGGCAGTATGCTGGGCCGCATGCCGACCCTCACGAGCCGCATGGGAACCTGGGAACTCGACGCCCTCCAGGAATGGTCGAAGCGGGAGCTCGTGATCCGTGCGCCGATCGAGCCGATCGTCCACCCCGACACGATCGTCGCGACGATCGGCAGCTGCTTCGCCGAGGAGCTCGCCGACATGATGGGCGAGGTCGGCGTCAAGGGCGCGATGCATCCCGGCGGCCTGTTCTATTCGAGCGCCACGATCCGCCAGGAGCTCGAGCGCATTGGGGGCGGGTGGCCGGAGCGCGCAGCGGAGCCGCTGTGGCAGACCTCGGGCGGGCTCATCGATCCGTTCCGCGACTACCGCTCGACCTACAAGAGCGAACGGGACCTGCTCGACACCCGGGCGGAGGCCGATGCCGCAGCGGACCGGACGTTCCGCGGCGCGGGCGTCGTTGTCGTCACGCTCGGGCTCATCGAGACCTGGCAGAGCGCGACGACCGGCAACACCTTCCGCCAGATCCCCCACCCCGAGCCGTTCCCGAGCCTCGGCGCCAGGTTCCACCGCTTGACGGTCGCCGAGATGCTCGACGACCTCGAGCGCATCCGGACGTTCATCCGCAGCGGCCTCGGGGCGGAGATGGTCGTGACCACCTCACCGGTCCCGCTCCACGCCACGTTCACGTCCCACGACGTCCGGGTCGCGAACGTCGAGTCGAAGAGCCGGATCCGCTCGGCGGTGTCGGAGTTCGCCGACCGCCACCCGGACGTGCACTACTTCCACTCGTACGAGATGGTCGTCACCGCGGAGCGGCAGAGCGACTATTACCGCGAGGACGGCCGGCACGTCCACCGCCACGCCGTGCGCTACATCATCTCCGAGTTCCTGCGGCTCTTCGCCGATCCGGCCCTCCACCTGAAGGACGTCGACCGCTCGTGGCTGACTCCGATCACGAAGACGGCTGCCAGCGCCCCTGCGCCGATCACCCAGCGCGTCGTCCGACGCGTCCGTCGGGAGCTCGCGCAGCGCCGCTGACGGCGGGTTGGCCTCGCGCCGCCCAGGTCAGGAGCCGCGGCGGCGCGAGACGAGGCCGTCGATCAGGGCGGCGTAGCGATCCGCTTCGCGGCCCCAGCTCATCTCCGCGACCTGCTCCATCAATCGCGCGACCCGGGCCTCCCGATCCACCGTGTCATCGGCGAGCCCGATGATCGCGGCGGCCATCGCGGCACCATCTCCGGATGGGTACGTGACAACGCTCTCCGTTCCAAACGTCCTCTCGACGAGCGGCAGCCAGCTCGCGACGACGGGCTTGCCCATCGCGCCGTATTCGAAGATCTTCGTCGAGAGCGTGGAATCCGTATAGACGTCGCGCCTGGTGGGGGCGATGCCGATATCCGATGCCGCGACCGCCGGCGGGACCGCCTCGAACGGCACCCGGCCGTGAAACGTGACGCGATCCGCGACACCGAGCCTCGCCGCCTGGGCCCGGAGCGCCGCGTCCAGGTCGCCGCGCCCATACAGGTCGAGGTGGGGGTCCAGGTCCGGCCGGTCGCGCACGATCGCGGCGAGCGCGTCGATGCCGACCTCCACCTCGTAGGTCGGGGTCAGCGCGCCCGTGTAGATGATCCGGAGCGTGCCGTCCTCGCGGAAGGCGCGACGCGGGTGCGGCGCGGGATCGAACCGGGTGAGATCCGGGCTGTTCGGTACGACCGTGAGCTTCTCGCGGGGGACGATGCCGAGCCGCAGGAGCCGGTCCTCCATCATCGAGTTCACGGTCAGGACCTGGTCGGCCACGGCCGCCGAGATCCGCTCCTGCAGCTCGATCAGCGCGGGCAGCGGCCGACGGGCGAGGCGGGGGAAACGCATCGCGAAGAAGTCGGCCATCGCCTCGTGCAGGTCGAGGATCACGGGAACGCCGGCGAGCTTCAGTGGCAGCGCCGCGAACACGAGGAAATCGGGCGGGCTCGCGACCTGGACGAGGCCGTAGCGGCGTCGCGGCTGGGCAAGCACGAGGGCCAGGCAGACGCGGCCGAGGAAGGCCAGGTATTCGAAGACGTAGACCAGGAAGCCGGCGCCTTGGTGGCGCTGGACGTCGAGGCGCTTGACGCGGACGCCTTCGAGCCAGCCGTCGGCCTGATCGCCCGGACGGCGCAGGCCATAGACGTCGACCGGGCGGCCGCGGGCGACGAGCGCCTCGGCCTCGCGCCGCACGCGGGGATCCTCGTCGTAGTAGGAGTGGACGATGATCGCGACCGGCCGAGGAGCCGCGGCACTCATGCGCGAGCGCTCATGCGCGCGTCGACCACCCCGCGCCCAGGCGCAGCACCTGCCGCTCCCTCGTCGATCGAGCCCGGGAGCTGTCGACGGTGTCCACGACGAGCGAGGCTTCGTCATACACCCGGTCCCAGTCGATCGCCCGATGCG
>JBBQTO010000006.1:0-38110 GCA_038234575.1 Candidatus Limnocylindrales bacterium | reverse complement strand
GACGTAGGTGATGACCGCGTTCGTCTCCTCGTACCGAGAGACGCTGAGGTTCTGGCCGTAGCGCCACGGCCCGACGTTGCCGTTCTTGTCGGTGCCACGGACGCGGTAGTGGTAGACGTGCCCGACCGTCGCGTAGGGGTTGATGCTCGTGGTCGTCGGCGATGCCAGCGCCTGGTTCGTCCACGATCCGCCGTCCACCTGGGCCTGGAGCTCGAACTTGGAGATGCCGACGCCCGCATCCGTACCGGACCAGCCGACATGGATCCCGAAGCTCGTGCTCGTTGTCGACAGGCCCGTCCGAATCTGCTCGGTCGGCGACGACACGACAGGCGGCGTCACGTCCTTCACGACTGTGAGTGCCACCGTGGCGGTGTCCTGCAGGCTCCCGCCGCTGTCTTTGATCGTGTAGGTAAAGGAGTCCGAGCCGATGTAGAGCGCAGCCGGGTGGTACGTCAGCCCAGTGCCACCGCCGGTGATGACGACGGCACCGTGACTGCCCTGCGTGACGCTCAGGATCGACAGGGTCTCCGGCGCGTCCGGCAGGTACGTGTCATTTGCGAGCACCGCGAGCGCCGTCGCCGGCGCATTCTCCGGTACCACGAACGTCGTGTCATTGACCGCATTCGGTCGATCGTCTGCGGACAGGACCGTCAGGGAAATCGTGCCGGTATCGGACAGGAGCCCATCGCTCACCGTGTAGCTGAAGCTGTCAATGCCAAAGTAGTTCGCGTTCGGCACATAGGTGAATCCGCCGGGCGAAGTCACGCTCACGATCCCGTGCGCGGGATCCGTGGCCTTCGCCGCCGTGAGGGCATCAGCGTCGGCATCGGTGTCATTGTCGAGCAGCCCGCAATTGGCCCCCGGGGTTACGGTGAGGACGTTGTCCTCGACGACGAAGTATTTGTACGGAGCATTGGTGACGTTTACGGAGCAAGACGAATCGGGATCGTCGAGCGCAACCGGCGGCGCGTCCACGATGATCGTGACGGTCGCCGGCGCCGAGGTTCCGTCGGTCGGGTTCGTGACCATGTACGTGAACGAATCGGTCCATTGCCCAGCGGCGGGTGTGTACAGCACCGAGGCCGTACAGGTGGCGGGCACGTTCGAATCGCAGGTCATGGTGCCGGTCGAGTTGTCGAGGCTGCCGTGGCTCGGGCTGGTCGCGACGTAGTCCAGCGCGCCGGCGTCGTCGGTTCCACTCAGCGTGATGGTCTTTGCCACGCCCTGATTGGTCTGCACCACCTTGCCATCAGCGATCGGTGTCGCTGCCATTGCGATCCCCGCGCCGAGGAGCAGTACACCGCCCGCCAGCACGGTTGCCATGAGCCTGATCCTGGATCGAGACATGTCCACTCCTACGGGATGAGCGTGAAATAGCGCGTTTGTGCATCTGTCCCGCCGGGACCAGTGACAGTGAGGGTAACCGTGGCTGGCGCGGGGTTCGGATCCGTCGTGTACGTATGCGTAGGGTTCCTCGTCGTCGAAATCGTCCCGTCGCCCCAATTCCATGACCAGGCCGTCGCGTTCACGGACGAATCCGAACAAGTAAGACTGAGCCCGGCCGATGGCATGCAATTGAAGCTGGCGACGGGCGGCTGGGGCGTGGGCGTGGGCGTGGGTTTCGGGGTCGGTTTGGGGGTCGGTTTGGGGGTCGGTTTGGGGGTGGGATTAGGTGTGGGATTCGGGGTTACGACGGGCGTGGGCCCCGGCGTTTGGCCCGGCCTGAAGGTCGCACTCGGCGTCTGCGTGGGCCGGGGCGTCGCCGGTGGCAGCGTGATCACGGGGATCGGCGTCGGGGTCGCATCGAGGTGCAGGCTCGGCGGAACGACGGGACCGATCGTGGGCGGGCCGGGGTGCGTCGGGGAGGGGGTCGCCGTCGACGACGCCAGCGCGACGAGGCCGGTGTCCTCGGGGCCCGGCGAGCCAAGGGCCGAGGCAGGATCCGACGGCAGCAGGAAGCGTGCGGCGAGGAGCGCCAGCACGACTCCGGTCAGGATCGTCGCCGAATCTCGCCAGAGGATCCGCCGGCGGGTAGCGCCGTCGTGAGCGGGTTCCCCCTGGGCGGCCTGAAAGCGCCGCACCCGCGTCGGCGCCGCGGCAGAAACCCCGACCCTCTCCGCGACCTGCTCGTCGGTGACGATCGGCAGTGCCGCGACGCCCCTGGAGTCGATCCCATTGAGCCGGGCCTCGATGTCCTCGCTCGACAGCTGCTGCGCATCGCCGTCGCCGTTCGAGGGCGGACCACCGAAGGAACGCGTCACGACCCGGCCTGATCCTCGTACGACTCCGATTCGAGCGCCTCGTGCTCGTCACGGGCGAGCGCGAACACGAGGATCCCGAACATCACGAGGGCCCCGAGGAACGTATAGACGCCGGTTCCGGCTGAAACGAGCAGAGACACGAGGCCAAGCGTTGCGCAGATCCCATAGATGAGCAAGACGGTTGCCCGATGCGATAGTCCCAGATCGAGCAGCCGATGGTGGATGTGCCCGCGGTCGGGGCTGAATGGCGATCGGCCCTGTGAGAGCCGCCGGACGATGACCCAGAACGAGTCAATGATCGGCACGCCGAGCACGAGGAGGGCGACGATCACCTTCGCCGTCCCGAGGATCGAAAGCACCGCCAGCGTGTAGCCGAGGAACATGACCCCGGCACTGCCCTGGAAGATGACGGCCGGGTGGAAGTTCCAGCGCAGGAACCCCAGCAGCCCGCCGGCGAACACGAAACACAGGAGCGCGACGAACGGCTGGCCGACCGTCTCGGACAGGCTGAGGATTCCGAGGGTCACCGCGGCGATGAGGGCAATGCCGGACGACAGCCCATCGAGCCCGTCGATGAAGTTGATGCTGTTGATCATCCCGACGATCCACACGACCGTGAAGGCGGCCGCGAGCGTGGCCCCGAAGAAGAACGGTGTCGGCCCGAACGGGTTCGTGATCACGGCGACGGTAATGCCCGACGCGACCGCGACCAGGGCGAGCGCCACCTGACCGAGGGCCTGCCAGCGGGCCCGCAGGTCGAACCGGTCGTCGATCGCGCCGATGATCGCTGCGAGGGCAGCCCCGCCGAAGACGCCGACGAGCTGCGGCCGGACTCCGCGCGGATCGGGGGCGCCGGGGATGGCCGTTCCGAGGAGTGCGAGCGTCCCACCCACGATGACGAACGCGATCATCACGGCGACGCCGCCGCCACGTGGGAGTGGCCGACGATTCACCCGTCTCGGGCTGGGGTGATCAACGATGCCGCGGCGTCTGACGAAGCGCCTGATGACCGGGGTTGCGAATATGGCGATAAGCGCTGCCAGGAGGAACGCCACGACGCTGACGGGGATCGCGGCGATCGCGGCCGGCGAGAAGCTCACCCGGCGGCCTCGGCGAGCCCGGGAACCGGGAACCGATCGACGATGTTGGTCACCTCGGCGGCAAGGGCGGCGCCGGCGGCCGAGTCGTCGCGTCGGGCGATCGCATCGGTGATCAGGCGCGCGATGGCTCGCATCTCGTCGGTTCCGAAGCCGCGCGTGGTTGTCGCCGGGGTCCCGAGCCGGATCCCCGAAGCGGTGTTCGGGGGGAGCGGATCGAACGGGATCGCGTTCTTGTTCACGGTGATCCCGATCAAGTCGAGGAGGGCTTCAGCCTCCTTGCCGGTCACGCCCAGGGGCGTCACATCGACGAGCATCAGGTGGTTGTCGGTGCCGCCCGAGACGACGCGAGCGCCGCGCTCGGCGAGCGCGTCCGCCAGGACCGCCGCGTTCTCGACCGTCCGGCGCTGGTCCGCACGGAAGGACTCCGTCGCGGCGAGCAGCAGGCCAACTGCCTTGCCCGCTACCACGTGCATGAGCGGGCCGCCCTGGACGCCCGGGAAGACCGCCTTGTCGATCTGCGCCGCCAGGGTCGTCTTGACCATGGGAAAGTCGTCACGGGAGACGGCCTCGGGCAGCTCGGTCCGGCTGAAGATCAGCCCGCCGCGGCCACCCCGCAGCGTCTTGTGCGTGGTCGTCGTGACGATGTCGGCGTGGGGGAAGGGGCTCGGGTGGACGCCTGCCGCGATCAGCCCGGCGAGGTGGGCCATGTCGACGAACAGCAGCGCCCCGACCCCGTGGGCGATCTGGGCCATCCGCTCGAAATCGATGATCCGCGGATAGGCCGACGCACCGGCGACGACGACCTTCGGCCGTACCTCCCGGGCGATCGTCTCGAGCGCGTCGTAGTCGATCCGCTCAGTCTCGCGCTCGACGCCGTACGCGTGGATCTCATACAGCCGGCCGGAGAAGTTGACCGGCGAGCCATGGGTGAGGTGGCCGCCGTGGGCCAGGTTCATGCCGAGAATCCGATCGCCGGGCTGCAGCACGCTGAAATAGGCGGCCATGTTGGCCTGTGCGCCGGAGTGGGGCTGCACGTTCACGTGCTCGGCGCCCGGAAAGAGGTCCAGCGCGCGCTGCTGGGCGAGCCGCTCGGCGATGTCGACGTACTCGCAACCGCCGTAATAGCGCTTTCCGGGCAGGCCCTCGGCGTACTTGTTCGTCAGCCACGAACCCTGCGCCTGCATCACTGCTGCGAAGGTGTAGTTCTCGCTCGCGATCAACTCGATCTTGTCGTGCTGGCGCTCTTTCTCCAGGAGCATGGCGTCCCAGAGCTCGGGGTCGACCTCGGCCAGGGTGGCCCAACCGAGGCCACGCGGGGGCGCCTGCGCCATGTCCAGACCTCCTCAGGGAACGCGGAGATCCTATCTTCCCACGGGGTCACGCAGCCCGGCAGCTTCAAGCGCCGCGCCGATCTCGTCGGCCGAAATGGCGCCGTCGCGCAGGATCCTGGGCGTCTCGCCACTCACGTCGACCACCGTCGAGGGCCTTGCGCCGCGAGAAGGGCCGCCGTCGAGGATGAGGTCGAGCGCAGCGCCGAGCTGATCGAGCACCTCCCGGGCGTCGCGAGCTTCGGGCTGGCCGGAGCGGTTCGCCGAGGTCGTCGGCAGGGGGCCGACGGCGGCGGCAATGGCTCGCGGTGTCGGGTGATCGGGGACTCGCAATCCGACCGTGCCCACGCCCTCGGGGTCGTCGTCCGCCGCCAGCGAGAGCGCCGGCACGGCATCGCCACGGCGTCGAACGACCAGGGTCAGGCCCCCGGGCCAGAATGCGTTGGCGAGCGCCTCGCCCGCCGGACCGAGCGTTCCGAGCTCCATTGCCTGGTCGACATTCGCGAGCAGCAGCACGATGGCGCGATCCGGTGGGCGCTCCTTGGCCGCGAACAGCCGCGCGAGGCCGCCCTCGGTCCGCGATGAGACCGCGATGCCGTAGACGGTGTCGGTCGGGAACGCGACGAGACCGCCGGCTTCGAGGATGCGGACCGCATCGGCGCGACTGTCCGGCCCATCGGGCAGGAAGCGCGCGACCATCAGGCGCCACGCCGAACGCGGGCGACCCGCGAGAGGCCGCCGAGGTCGGGCTCGACCACGCAGGTCCAGCCGGGCAGGTGCTCGGCGACGGCCGCGACGATGGCTTCTCCCTGGTCGCCCCCAATCTCGAGGAGCGCGACGCCGTCGTGGGCCAGGGCGGCGGCGAGCTGGTCGAGGAGCCGCTCGATCACCAAGAGACCGTTGGGCCCGCCGTCGAGCGCTCCGGGCGGCTCGAACGCGGTCGCCGCGGGCAAGCCGGCCATCGCGCCGCTTCGGACATACGGCAGGTTGGCGAGAACGAGGTCCCACCGTCTCGGGTCGCTCCCCGGAACGAGATCGGCGACGTCGAACACGATGCGGTCTCCGACGGCGTGGGCGACGGCGTTCTCCTTCGCCAGCTCGAGCGCGTCCGGCGCGACGTCGACCGCGGTGATCTCGACCGAATCGAGCATGCGGCGCCGGCGCAGCACGACGGCGAGCGCGATGGAAACGATCCCCGATCCGGTGCCGACATCGAGCACCCGCAGCCCCGGGGTGCCGCTCGGGCGCGGCGCCGAGATGAGCCGCCGAACGATCTCGAGCTCGGCGAGATCGACGAGGAGCTCTGTCTCCGGGCGCGGGATCAGTGCCCGGGCGTCGCTCCCGAACGCGAGCCCGTGGAACTCCTTGACGCCGCGGATGTAGGCGACCGGCTCGCCCGCCTCGCGCCGCTCAATGGCCTCGAGGAACCGCTTCGCGGAGCCCTCACCGACGGGCGCCTCGGGATGCGCGACGACCGCCGTCCGGTCGATGCCGAGGACGTGGCCAAGGAGGAGCTCCGAATCCAGGCGTGCGGTTTCCGAGCCCGCTGCCCGGAGCCGCGGGACGGCCTCTGTCAGAAGGCCCTCCACGGTCGCCACGCCGGCTCAGCCGGCCGTCGCGGCGTCGCCGCCGTCGGTCAGCTCCGAGAGCCGCTGGGCCTGGTCCGTCGTGATGAGCGTGTCGATGAGCTTGTCCAGCTCGCCGTCGAGGAGCCGCGGCAGGTTCGACACGTTCAGATCGACCCGGTGATCCGATACCCGGTCCTGGGGGAAGTTGTACGTCCGGATCTTGTCGGAGCGGTCGCCCGCCCCGATCATCGAGCGCCGCGCCGCCGAGTCAGCTTCGCGCTGGCGCTGTCGCTCAGCATCCTTGAGCCGGGCGCGGAGCACGGTCATCGCCTTCGCCTTGTTCTTGTGCTGGCTCTTCTCGTCCTGGATCTCGACAACGAGGCCGGTCGGAAGGTGGGTGATCCGGACCGCGGAGTCCGTCGTGTTCACCGATTGGCCGCCCGGCCCGGAGGAGCGCTTTACGTCGATCCGGAGGTCCTTCTCCTCGTCGATCTCGATCTCGTGCTCCTCGACCTCGGGCAGGACGACGACCGTCGCGGTCGAGGTGTGGATCCGGCCGGAGGACTCGGTCGCGGGAACGCGTTGGACGCGGTGCGTGCCGCCCTCGAACTTCAGGCGCGAGTAGGCGCCGTCGCCGGCGATCTCCACGATCGCCTCCTTCACGCCGCCGATCCCCGTCTCGTGCTTGCTCATGAGCTCCGCGTGCCAGCGGTGCCGCTCGGCGTAGCGGAGGTACATCCGGAGCAGCTCCGACGCGAACAGGGCTGCCTCCTCGCCGCCAGCACCGGCCCGGATCTCGAGGATCACGTTGCCGTCGTCCGCCGGGTCTCGCGGGAGCAGGAGCACCTTCAGCTCGTCGATGAGCCGCGTCTCGTCTGCCTCGAGCCGCTCGATCTCGTCGCGAGCCATGCCCTTGAGCTCCTCGTCGGTCTCGCCGTCGCGCATCTCGCGCGCACCCGCGAGCTCGCGCCGGGTCTCCTCGAGCCGCCTGTAGGCCTCGACGACCGGCTCCATCCGCGAAAGCTCGCGCCCGAGGCGGCGGATAGCGTCGGGGTCGGTCGAGGTCTCGGGCCGGGCGAGCTCCGCCTGGACCTGGTCGTATTGCCTGGCGACCTCGTCGAGCTTGTCGTCGAGCTCGCTCATGCCGCCGCGACGGCGGCCGGGTCGGGGTCGAGTCGGTCGCGCTCGGGCAGCTCGGAGCCGTCGGGCACCGCCTCGCCATCGGCCGCCAGCGCCTGCTCCATCGACACGATCGCCACCTCGATCTGATCGTCCGAGGGCTCCTTCGTCGTGATCATCTGGACCAAGATCCCCGGCCACATGATCGCCTTGACGATGGGGTTCGAGCGATGGCGCGCGCCCCATCGCAGGAGCTCGTAGCCGACGGCCGCGATGACCGGGATCAGCAGGATCCGACTCGTGATCATCACGCCGATGCTCTGTCGGCCGACGAGGCTGAACGCGACGATCGAGAGGGCGATGACGACGACGAGGAACTCAGTGCCGCAGCGGGGATGGGCGGTCGGGTAGCGCCGGACGTTCGCCGTCGTAAGCGGATCGCCGGCCTCGAGGGCATGAATCGTCATGTGCTCGGCGCCGTGGTACTGGAACACGCGCCGGATCTCCGCGGTCCGCGAGATGAACGCCAGGTAGGCGAGGAAGATGCCGACCCGGATCAGCCCCTCGACGAGGTGCTGGACCCAGGCCTCCTGGATGTTCGCGGTCGTGACGCTCGCGACGAACAGCGGGAGCAGGAAGAACACGCCGATCCCCGCGAGCAGCGTCAGCCCCAGCAGCAGCGCCACCGACCCGCGCCCGAGCTCGACGCCCTGCTCGCTGGCCTGGATGTTCGCGCTCCGGATGAGCCAGCGCGTGCCGACGACCAGCGTCTCGTACAGCACGATGAGGCCGCGGACGAGCGGCGCGCGGGCGAGGCGCCAGCCATGGGGACCGCTGTTCAGGGGCTCGGAGGCCCACACGATCCGGCCGTCCGGATGCCGGAAGGCCACCGCGATCGCGTCGCGCCCCCGCATGAGGACGCCCTCGATGAGGGCCTGGCCGCCGTAGCTGAATCGAGCCATGGGGCGAGTCTAGTCCGTGCCGCCGCCGCCCCCGCTCCCAGGCTCAGGCGCCGGCGCGAACCTGGCGCTCGAGGCGCTTCTGGAAGCGTTCGACCTGCCCGGCAGTGTCGATGATCGTCTGCTTGCCCGTGTAGAACGGGTGGCAGTTGCCGCAGACGTCGACGCGGAGCTCGGGACGCGTGGACCCGATGGTCCACTCGGTGCCGCAGGAGCCGCAATGGACCTTGGCGTCGTAGTACTTGGGATGAATGTCTGGCTTCATGGGGTCTCCACGGGAACGACCCGTACGCGTTTCTTGGTCTTGGTCGCAAATTCGAACTTGACGTGCCCGGGGATCGTCGCGAAGACGGTGTAATCGCCGCCGAGACCCGTGCCCTCGCCGGAGAGGAACGTCATCCCTCGCTGGCGAACGATGATCGAGCCGGCCGGCACCAGCTGGCCGTCACCGGCCTTGATCCCGAGTCGCTGACCAACGCTGTCGCGGCCGTTCTTGACGCTGCCGCCGGCCTTCTTGTGCGCCATCAGCTGTCCTTCTTCGTGGCGCCGCGCTTCGGCGCGGCCTTGGTTGCTGGCTTCGGCTTAGCCGCCGGCTTCGCCTTAGCCGCCGGCTTCGCCTTGGTCGCCGGCTTCGTCGGGGTCTTCGACGATCGAGTCGTGGTCGAGGCGGTCTTCGCGGTGGCGGACTTCCCCGTCTTGGCGGCAGGCTTCGCCGTGGTCTTTTCTGCGTCAGCCTTGGCTGCGCCGGCCTTGGCTGCGCCGCGCTTCGCCGGGGCCGTCTTCTTGCCGTCGGCCTTGTCGGCCTTCTCGGCCTTCTCGGGCTTGCTGTCGGCGGCGAGCTTCGCCGCAAGCGCCGCATCGGCGGCCGCCTGGCGCCGCGCGGTGGCCTCGAGCTGGGCGCGCTCGGCCCGGCGGGACTTGTCGGCTTCAGCCTTCTCGTCGGCCGCGCTCTTGCCGTTGAGGACGATGTCGCTGATCCGAAGGATCGTCAGCTCCTGGCGATGGCCCTTCTTCACGCGCCGGCGTGCCTTCGGGCGGTACTTGAAGCTGATGAGCTTCTCGCCCCGGTCCCGGCGAACGACCTCGGCCGCCACGGACGCACCTTCGACGATCGGGCGACCGATCGCGGCGGTGTCGCCGTCGGCCACGAGCAGGATCCGCTCGAGCTTGATGGAATCGCCGGCTGCACCCTCGAGCAGCTCGACCTCGAGCTCCGTGCCCACCTCGACGCGGTACTGCTTCCCGCCGGTTTCGATGACTGCGTACATGGATCCTCTGGGCACCGCGTGGGCACCGCTTGCGGTCGCGCGGAATCGGACCGCGGCCTGTGGACAGGAAATTGCACCCCAAACCTCGTGGGGCGCGAAGGGAAATTGTACCGTCGAGCGTGACTCAGCGTCAACGGCCGAGGAGGGGGCGCCCAAGGCAACGGAGGGAGCCCCGATCACGGCCTCGCCGGGGGGAACGACATCGCGACCCCCGGACTCCGGCCGGATGCGACAACGCGCCCGAGGATGGCCCGTTAGGGGCCTCCAGACTGCGTCATATCCGGGGTAGCTCAGGTGCCAGCCAGAGCCGGACGCGGCGTGTCCGCCCGGCTGTCAGTGGGAGGCCCGCGACCTCGGCGACCGCAGCGACGACCTCGTCCGGCCGACCAGCTCCACGTTCGGGACTGAGACGGGTTCGGATCTCGAGAACCGTGGCCCCGTTTGCGTCGGTGGCGCGGACGTCAGCGAGCAGAGGCCGAAGGTCGTAGGTGACATCCCGGCCGCCCTTCGCTCGCGTCCGGAGGAGGAATTGGGCCGCGAGGACGGAGCGGCAGACCTGGTTCAGCACATCGGCACCGCCGTCGACTGGACCGACCTCGACGCGGTAATCCGCGGCTTCGAGCTGGGCAGAAAGCGCGAGCTCGCCGAGCCAGACATCCCAGAGGTCGACGAGATCGTGACCCGGCGGGAGGGCGCCCTCGATCGCTGGGCGGACGCTGGCAATCGGCAGGCGATCGGTGACGAACAGGTCTGCCAGCTCGCGATCGCCTGACATCCCGACCGGAAGCGGGGCGGCAAGGGCGACCCGCGGGCGATTGGCAGACCGGGCGACGATGACCTCGGCTGCCTCGAGGTGGGCAACGAAGGTTTCGAGCGCGACGGAGCCCGGCATCAGCGACTCCGGCGCGTCCGCGGCGCGGGCGAACACGAGTCGCCAGCGCTGGCGGGGCTCGTTCGAACCGGCGCCGAAGGGAAGTTTCATCCTGCTAGTCTGGGGCAGGATGAACGCGTCGATCCTCCCGCGCGACGAAGGCGATGGCTGATCAGGGAGCCGACCTCTACCGAGTCCTCCAGGTCGATCCAGGCGCTGACCCCGACGTCATCCAGGCCGCCTATCGCGTGCTCGCCCGGAAGCACCACCCCGATCTCGTCGATGACGAGCAGGGCATGAAGGCGCTCAACGCCGCCTGGGAGATCCTGGGCGACGCGGTGTTGCGGGCGCGATACGACCGGGAACGTGGCGAGGCAGCCGTCCAGGCGGCGGGGCGTGGCGGCCGGGCGGCGCCGTATCCGTATGTCCGCGATCACGCAGGCCCACCGCCCGGAAATCCTTCCGGTTCAGTCGTCGGGTTCGGGCGCTATGAGGGCTGGTCGCTGGGCGAGATCGCCCGGGTCGACAGGGAGTTCCTCGAGTGGCTCCGCCGCGCTCCCGCCGGCCGGAGCCTGAAGGTCGAGATCGACGGCGTCTTGCGAGAGATGGCGTCTGGTCGCGGCGCCGGTCCCCGATTTGCCGGGCGCAAGGCCGAGCAGGGTTCGCCGAAGATCTGAGGACGACCCCGAGCTGCTACCCGCGCATCACCACTCGGCGCGGCCCTGCCGGATGTTGATGCTCTCGAGAATTCCGAGGCCGGCAGCGATGCTGATCAGCGAGGCGCCACCGTGGGTGATGAAGGGCAGCGGGATGCCCGTGATCGGCATCAAACCGATGACCATGCCGATGTTGACGACCAGCTGGAACAGGATCATCGCCGCGACGCCGCAGCCGAACATGGTCCCAAACGGGTCCTTCGAGCGCCAGGCGCACGTCAGCAGCCGCCAGATGAGGGCCACGAAGAGGCCGATCACCGCGAGGGCGCCGAAGAACCCGAGCTCCTCGCCGAGGATCGCGAACACGAAGTCCGTGTTCTGGACGGGCAGGAAGTCGAGGGCGTTCTGGGTGCCGTTGGTCAGGCCCTTCCCGAACAGCCCGCCCGAGCCGACGGCGATCTGCGACTGGTACAGCTGGTAGCCCGAGCCCTGGATATCACCCAACGGGTTCAGGAAAGCTGTCAGCCGCTCCTTCTGGTAGTCCTTGAGGATGTAGGTCCAGACCAGGGGCATGGCGGCCAGCCCGGCGCCCGCGAGGAGGCCCAGCCATTTGAGGCTGGCGCCGGACATGAAGAGCATCCCGAGCAGGATCGCGGCGAAGACGAGCGAGGTCCCGAGGTCCGGCTGCAAGAGCACGAGCAGCAGCGGGGGCCCGACCAGCACGCACGCCCCGAGGATCGACCACAGCGAGCCCAGCTTGCCCTGGCGGGCCGAGAGGTAGTTCGCCAGCACCACGATCATCAGGATCTTTGCGATCTCACTGAACTGGAACTGTAGTCCGAGGATCGAGACCCACCGCGACGAGCCGCCCGTTCCGCTGCCGATGACCAGAGTCACGACCAACAGGCCGAGCTGGGCGACGTAGAGCGGCCAGGCGAAGGTCTTGAGCCAGTGATAATCGAACGCCGTCGCCGCGACGAAGACGACGATGGCGATGCCAGCCCACATCAGGCCGCGCAGAAAGACCGAGCCACCAGACAGGAGGTCCCCACCGCCGCTTGCCGAGTTGCTGTAGGCCATCGCCAGCCCGAAGCACATGAGCAACGCCGCGTAGACGGCCATCTGCAGGTCGAAGGAGCGCCAGACGGCGCCCACCTTGCTGGCTGCCCAGCCCCCGGATCGAATGGCTCGCGCGGTTGCAATGCCCATCGCGGCTCCTAGGCGATCACGTAGAAGTTGCCGCGGCGGAGGTTATTCGGAAGGAGGTAGTCCTTCTTGATGTGGAAGTGGTACTGGAGAAAGGCCTTCACGATCTCCGTTGCCGCGTTGCCCTTGGTCTGGGAGTCGTACGCGAAGCCCAGGACCGCCAGCTGGGAGTCCGTCCGCTCGGCGGCTCTGAACCCCTGGGGATCGGACGCCGAGAGGTACGGATTCTTCGGAATGAATGCGGCGAACCACGAGTGGTAGGGCAGCACGCCGCGCGAGTCCGGCAGCCCGAACTGGGCGGTTCCCGACTTCCCGGCCACGATGATCGGCAGGTCCACGAGGTTGTAGGTGTGTCGCACCACGACCACGTTCCGGGCGGCGTGGCGCATGGTCTTCAGGATGGCGGGGGAGAGCTTGAGCTTACGGGCGACGACTGGCTTGAAGGCCTGGACGACCTGGCCATTGGGTCCCACGATGTCGTGGACGATTCGCGGCTCGTACAGCGTCCCGCCGTTCGTGAGCGCGCAGTAGGCGTTCAGCAGCTGGAGCGGCGTTACCGCGTCGTAGCCCTGGCCGATGCCGGCAAGGAACGTCTCGCCCGGATAGATCGGCTCGCCGAGCGCATCGAGCTTCCAGGCATTCGTCGGCACCTGGCCGGAGGCTTCCGATGGCAGGTCGACGCCGGTCGGCGACCCGAAGCCGTAATCCTTGGACCAGTAGCCGAGGCGGTCGATGCCCACCCGCGCGGCGACCTGGTAGAAGTACGTGTCGCTCGAGTGACCGAACCCACAGTAGAGATTGCACATCCCAAAGCCGGCGTTGTTCCAGTCGTGGAATACCGCTCCGCCAAGCCGGATGGATCCGAACGTCTGGATCGGCGATGTCGCCGTGATCCTGTGGTCGGCGAGGCCGGCACTGCCGGTGACGAGCTTGTAGGTCGATCCCGGCGGATACTGCTCGCTGATTGCATGGTTGAGCAGCGGCTTGAGCTTGTTCGATAGCAGCGACTGGTACTGCTTGCCCGTGATGCCCTGGGCGAATTGGTTGTCATCGTAGGTGGGTAGGCTGACCATGGCGAGGATCTCGCCCGTTTGGGGATTCATCACGATGACGACGCCGCCCTTCAGGCCGGCTGTACGCATGCCCCACTGGAGCGCCTGCTGGGCGTAGCGCTGCTCGTTGACGTCGATCGAAAGCCGCAGTGAGTCGCCAGCGATCGCCTGCTGGTCGACCCGCAGGACCTGCCCTTGCCGGCCGGTGGCGTCCCGTTCGACCGTCTCGAGGCCATACGTGCCACGAAGTTGTTCTTCGTAGGCCGCTTCGAGGCCGGCCCGTCCGAGGAGATCGTCCGGCTGGTACCCGGCTGCTCGCAGATTCGCGATCTCCTGGGCGTTGACGGGGCCCGTGTAGCCCATGACCTGCGAGACGAGGGGGCCGAGGTTGTAGGCGCGCCGCGTGTCGACCACGATCTGGACACCGGGCAGATCCGAGCTCGATTCAGCGATAAAGCTCGCGACATCTGCGTCGACGTCCGAGGCAACCCGGACCAGGTCGAAGCGTGACCCAGGGTTCGAGTCGATCGCGAGATTGATGTCCGTTGGATCGAGTCCAACGAGCCTCGCGAGCATCTCGACGACCGATTGGCGTCGAGACTCGGGCAGGTCCGCAGGCCGGATCCTGACGCTGTAGGAGGCGACATTCGTGACGAGCGGGACACCGTGTCGGTCGTAGACAAGGCCTCGCGTCGATGGGATCGGCTGCTGGACCGTGCGATTGAAATTGGCGATGGCCGCGAAGTGTCCATCCGAGCCCACCTGGAGCGCGAACAGTCGGATCGACAGGACGCTGGCCCCGAGGATGACCGCGATTCCGAATGCCAGAAACCGGAGCGCGGAGCGCTGGTCGGCCGGCCGCCCGTCGAGATACGCAATCACCGGCTCACCATTCGAGCCGTTCGACGACGGCGCGGCGATCGTGGATCGAGACCGCCAAGGGCCCGATCAGCAGGCCGAGGAGTCCGTCGTAGATCGCGCCCGGGATGAACAGGCCGACGGGATCCGCCACCGCGCCCGGTCCCTGGGCCGCCGAGGTCAGTACGTAGATCAGCACGGAATGCACGAGGCTGAGGATCGGGACGGCGACGATGGGAGCCAAGGTTCGGAGCCGTGGCAGCGGCCGAGCGATGACCGCCGCGCCTCCCACGGCCACGAGCAACGCGAACGCGGAGACGCCGAGGGGTCGTCCCAGGACGATGTCGAGAACGAGCCCGCCGACGAAGGCGAAGACGATGCCGCTGTCGAGTCCGGCAGCGATGGTCCAGATGACGCCTGCGACGAGGACCGGATGTACGTTGGCATTTTCAACCGTGAGATGGGGACCGACCGTTGATTCCAGGAGCGCGGTGACGGTCGCTCCGATCGCAGCAAAGAGCAGGCTCATGGGCGGCGATCGGTCCTCGGCGAGCTGTGGGAAGTCGCTTGCGAACCGGAGCCCTCGCAGCGACGATCGAACGGCGAAGCCGGCGTCGTTTGAGCAGTATCCCATGGGCGCTTCGGGCGGGCAATCGCCCGATCGGACTAACCCGACAGGACCACGTGATCAGCCGCCAGTCAATGCTCGCCATTCGGTCCGAGAGTGCTGTTTCACGTGAAACCGTCACGCGGATTCAGAAATGGCGCCGTGCTGCCGTGCCGGTTCGGTGCCGGCTTGGGGCTCCGAGGCAATGGCGCTTTCGTGGCGCCGCACCGGCGCGCCTCGGCCGCCTTGTTTCACGTGAAACGTCAACTCGCCGGCCCTAGCGTGTAAGGCGCCGCCAATCCACAGCGAACCGTCGCGGGGCATGCTCGCGGGGGCGGGTCGACGCGAGCGGCCCGAACGAGAAGAGGGCCTCCAGATGGTAGAATCGACTCCTGTGAAACACCGACGGACGGGGATCTGAGTGGGCGAGACGATCGCCTGCGCAAACCAAAAGGGCGGCGTCGGAAAGACCACCACGGTCGTGAACCTAGCGAGCTATCTCGCGCTCGCGGGCGAGCGAATCCTCGTCATCGACCTTGACCCCCAGGGCAACGCAACGAGCGGTCTCGGGATCGACCGGACGCTCAGCCGCTCCGTCTATGACGCCGTCATCGATGCCGTCGCACTCGACGAGCTCACGATCGAAACGCCGATCGCGGGGCTTTCTCTTGTTCCATCGTCAATCGCCCTGGCCGGCGCAGAGGTCGAGCTCGCGCCGATCGAGCAGCGCGAACGCCGTCTCGACCGTCTCCTGGACCCCGTGGAGGATCGCTACGACTACGTGTTCATTGATTGCCCACCGTCGCTGGGTCTGCTCACCATCAACGCGTTGACCGCCGCCGATTCCACGCTCATCCCCATCCAATGCGAGTACTACGCGCTGGAAGGCCTGAGCCAGCTGCTGGCCACGATCAACCTCGTTCGGGATCACCTGAACCCGCAACTCGAGGTTAAGGGCGCGGTCCTGACGATGTTCGATTCGCGAACGAACCTCAGCTCGGAGGTCGCCGCAGAGGTGCGACGGCACCTCGGGCCACGGGTTTACGAAACGGTGATCCCGCGGAGCGTCCGGCTGTCGGAGGCTCCCAGCCACGGCCTGCCGATCCACCTGTACGCACCGGTCTCCAAGGGCGCGGAGGCCTACGCCGCACTCGCTGCCGAGGTCCGCACGCGCGACGGTCGGACTGCGGCCTCAGGAGCGCCCGAGACCGGTCAGGAAGCCGTGCGCCCGACCGTGGGTTCCCCCGACAATCTCGATTACGAAACAGCGCTGGTGTCGGCGTGACGGTGCGGAGCGACCGTCCGATGGGACTCGGGCGCGGGCTGGCCGCGCTGATCCCGCAGCGCGGCCCGGCGAGCTCCGGGTCCATCGATATCGCCCTGGATCGAATTCGGGAGAATCCCCGTCAACCACGAACGCGCCTGGACGATGCCGCCCTCGAGACCCTTGCGGCCAGCATTCGCGAACACGGAGTCATCCAGCCGGTCCTTGTCACCGAGACCATTGACGGCTACCAGCTCGTCGCCGGCGAGCGCCGTGTTCGTGCCGCACGCATGGCCGGCCTCGAGCGGATCCCCGCGGTTGTTCGTCAGCTCGCCGATCGGGAGCAGCTCGAGCTGGCACTCGTCGAGAACCTCCAGCGCGAGGATCTCGATCCCATCGAAGCAGCCAGGGCCTATCGCCAGCTCATCGACGAGTTCGCGTTCTCCCAGGAAGACCTGGCCGGTCGAGTGGGGCGCGCCCGCTCGACGGTGGCCAACACGCTCCGACTGCTCGAGCTCCACCCGTCGGTCCAGGAGGCCGTCGCCGACGCGCGCATCTCGGAGGGCCACGCCCGCGCGCTCGGTGGGCTCGAGACGGAAGCCCAGGCCCGCGTGCTGCCGACGGTGGTCGATGACGATCTTTCCGTTCGCTACACCGAGGAGCTTGTCCGCCGTCTTCGCGAACCGCGGCCTGATGCCGTTCGAGGCCGCGCCGACCGAGCTTCAGACCCCGACATCGACCGTGTCGAGGAGGACCTTCGGAACGCCCTCGGGACGAAGGTCCGGCTCGCCCGATCCCGACGAGGCGGTCGAATCGTGATCGAGTACTACAGCGACGACGAGCTCAGCCGGCTGTACGACCGACTGATGGGAGACCACGCATGACCGAGCCGAAGACCAGGCCGGGGCCCGTGCAGCGCTCGGCCGAAGGATCGGCGCCCTCGGCTCTGGCCATTGTCGGCAACGGCGGAAACGGTGCGACCGGCCGCCGCCGGAAGGCCGCCTCCGCATCCGATTACAACGCGGCCAGCATCCAGGTCCTCGAAGGCCTCGAGGCGGTCCGGCGTCGGCCGGGCATGTACATCGGCTCGACCGATGAACGCGGCCTCCATCACCTAGTCTGGGAGGTCGTCGACAACTCGATCGACGAGGCGATGGCGGGCCACGCCCGGACCATCAACGTCACGATCAAGCCGGACGGCATGGTCGAAGTGATTGACGACGGCCGAGGTGTGCCGGTCGGCCGCCACTCGACGGGCAAGGATGCCCTCGAGGTCGTCCACACGGTCCTCCACGCCGGAGGCAAGTTCGGCGGCGGTGGCTACAAGGTGTCCGGTGGTCTCCACGGCGTGGGCGTGAGCGTCGTGAACGCGCTTTCGGCTTGGCTCCGAGTCGAGACGGCCCGCGACGGCAGCATCTGGGCCCAGGAGTACGAGCGCGGCAAGCCCAGCGGTCCCGTGAAGAAGATCGGGCCGCAGGGCGACCGGCGCGGCACGAAGACCCAGTTCCGCGCCGACCCGGAGATGTTCGAGACGATCGAGTACTCGTTCGACACGATCACGCAGCGCCTTCGTGAGTCCGCCTACCTAACGAAGGGCGTCTGGATCAGCCTCATCGATGAACGCATCGATCGCGAGCGGTCGTTCTACTTCGAGGGCGGGCTCCAGTCGTTCGTCCGCCACCTGAACCGGAACAAAGAGGCCTTGCACGCGCGCCCGATCTACGTCGAGCGCAGGGAGGGCGCTACCGCGGTCGAGGTGGCCCTCCAGTACAACGACACGTATACGGAAACGGTCCTCGCGTTCGCGAACAACATCAACACCGTTGACGGCGGCACCCACGTAACCGGCTTCCGGGCTGCGCTCACGAGCTCGCTGAACGACTGGGCCCACAAGGCCGGTGTGCTGAAGCAATCCGAGGGCAACCTCTCCGGCGACGACGTCCGCGAGGGCCTCACCGCGGTCATCAGCGTGAAGCTGACCGACCCGCAGTTCGAGGGCCAGACGAAAGCCAAGCTCGGGAACGCCGAGGTCAAGGGCCAGGTCCAGACCGCGGTGACCGAAAGCCTCACCCAGTACCTCGAAGAGAACCCAGGTGATGGCCGCAAGATCATCGAGAAGTGCCTCACGGCAGCTCGCGCTCGCGAGGCGGCCCGGAAGGCGCGCGACCTCGTCATCCGCAAGGGCGTCCTTGATGGGCTGTCGCTGCCGGGCAAGCTCGCCGACTGCCAGGAGCGCGATCCGGCTCGCAGCGAGCTCTACATCGTCGAGGGCGACTCGGCCGGCGGCTCGGCAAAGCAGGGCCGCGATCGCCGCTTCCAGGCGGTGCTGCCGCTGCGCGGCAAGGTCCTCAACGTCGAGAAGGCGCGGCTCGACAAGATCGTGGCCAGCGAGAACGTGCGTCCCCTGATCATCGCCCTGGGGGCCGGGATCGAGGGGATTGGCGACAGCTTCGATCTCTCGAAGCTCCGATACCACCGGATCATCATCATGACCGACGCCGACGTCGACGGCGCCCACATCCGAACGCTTCTCATGACCTTTTTCTACCGCCACATGCCGCAGGTGATCGAGGCCGGCTACCTGTACATCGCCCAGCCGCCGCTCTACCGCGTTTCGACGGGCAAGGTCACGAAGTATGCCCAGTCGGAGAAGGAACGCGACCAGATCATCAAGGACTTCAACGTCAAGAACATCTCGGTGCAGCGCTTCAAGGGCCTCGGCGAGATGAACGCGGACCAGCTGTGGGACACGACCATGAACCCGGAGACCCGAATCCTCCTGCGCGCCGAGGTCAACGACGCTGTCGAGGCGGACGCGATCTTCACGATGCTCATGGGCGAGAAAGTCGCGCCGCGCAAGGATTTCATCAAGTCCGAGGCCCGGAAGGTCCAGAATCTTGACATCTGATCTGGCCGCCGGGCCACGCAGCGGGCTGCGCGGCTTCGAGTTCGAGCCGCACCACTGCTTCGCCTGCGGGGAGCTGAACGAGGCGGGGCTGCGCATGGAGCTCCACGCCGATGCCGACGGCTGCTGGAGCGAGCTCACCCTTCAATCGCAATTCCAGGGTTGGGAGTCTGTCGCTCATGGGGGCATCGTCGCGACGCTCCTCGACGAGGTCATGGCCTGGTCCGTCATCGGCCGCGACACATGGGGTGTCACGGCCCGGCTCAACGTCGCGTTCAGACAGCCCGTTCCCGTCGGCAAGCCGATCCGGGCGGAGGGCTGGGTTACCGACGATCGGCGGCGGACGCTGCACACCGCCGGCCGCGTCCTCGATCCCGAGACCGGCCAGATCCTCGCGACCGGCGAGGGCGTCTTCATGGCCGCGCCGCCCGACCAGCTCAAGCGGCTGAAGGCGCGCTACCGCTTACGACCGACGGCGTCGCCCGAGAGCGTGGACCCAAGGTGATGGCAACGCTGATCCAGCCCGCGCCCTCGGCCGGAGCGCAAGCCGCCGCCATCCTGGAGGCGCGCGCCGATCGCGCGAGCCGCCTCGGGGCCGAGCTCGGCGCCCTGATGCAGGACCCGGCGGGGCTGGCACAGGCGTTTCGAGCCGGATACGGCGAGCTCGCGGACCCCGAGTGTCGCGTCGGCCAGGAACGCGTGGCCCCTGGCATCGCTCTCACCCATGGCGTTCGGAGCCCCCTGCAGGCCGGCGTCCGCCGAGCCTTCGCGAAGGCCACACGCACGGATTCACCCGCGCTGCTGCTCCTCGCCGCGGACCGATTGCTGCACGAGCCGGAGCTCGAGGCGCATTGGTTCGCCCTATCGATCCTCGAGCGCACGATCGCGGCGGAACCCGAGCGGACCTGGCAGCTGCTGCGACGGGTCGCCGCCGGCGCCGCCGATTGGATCACCGTCGACATCCTCGCCCATGCCGTCGGCAAGGGGATCCTGCGTGAGCCGCGACGCTGGCCGGAGTTGGAGCAGCTCACGATCTCGCCATCGCGCTGGGAACGCCGCCTTGTCGGCTCGACGATCGCGACCATGCCGTCCGTCGACCACCGTGCCGGCCGCAGTCCCGAGGTGACGGCGCGGGCCTTGCCGATCCTGGCAACGCTGATCGGCGATCGCGAGCCGGATGTCCAAAAGGCCCTGTCCTGGGCGTACCGCTCGATGCTGCTGGTCGATCGCAACGCCACCGTCCGCGCGCTTGAAGCCGAGGCCCAGCGGGCCGCCGAGACCGACGATGGCCACCGGGCGTGGGTCGTGCGGGACGTCCTGCCGAAGCTCGATCCGGGCCTCGCCGACCCGATCCGGGCCGCCCTTGCCGGGATCCGTCGGCGGCCGGGTGCGCTGACGACCTCGACCGCAGCAGAGCTGGCAACGAGATTCGCCGGCATGGGCCTCGGGCGGACGATGCCCGAGCCACCCTTGACGTGAGGATGGTCCGATGACCGACGAGAACCTGGGGAACATCCGGATCGTCCGGATCGAGGACGAGATGAAGGTCTCGTACCTCGACTACGCGATGAGCGTCATCGTCGCCCGGGCGCTGCCGGATGTCCGCGACGGCTTAAAGCCCGTCCATCGCCGGATCCTCTACACGATGGGCGAAATGGGCCTGTCGTCGACCAGCTCATACCGGAAGTGCGCCGCGATCGTCGGCGAGGTGATGGGCAAGTACCACCCCCATGGCGACGTCGCCCTGTACGACGCGCTCGTCCGGCTGGCCCAGACGTTCTCGATGCGCTATCCGCTCGTCGATGGCCAGGGCAACTTCGGCTCGGTCGACGGGGACGAGCCGGCGGCCATGCGGTACACGGAGGCTCGCCTCACCGCGATGTCCGCGGAGATGCTCGCCGACATCGACAAGGAGACGGTCGACTACGAGGACAACTACGACGGCACCCAGAAGCAGCCGACCGTCCTGCCCTCGAAGCTCCCGAATCTCCTCATCAACGGCAGCTCCGGGATCGCGGTCGGCATGGCCACGAACATCCCGCCGCACCACCTCGGCGAGATCGTCGACGCCACGATCGCCATCATCGACGACCCCGAGATCACCTCGGATGGGCTATGCCAGTACGTGACCGGCCCGGACTTCCCGACCGGCGGCACGATCTTCCGCTTCGAGCGCCAGCGGAACGCCCTGACCGGCGAGTGGGAGACGATCGACGCGATCCGCCAGATGTACGCCCACGGCCGCGGCCGCGTCGTCATGCGGGCCCAGGTGGCGTTCGAGGAGGTCAAGGGCGATCGGATGGCGATCATCGTCACCGAGCTGCCGTACCAGGTGAACAAGTCGAGCCTCCTGGAAAAGATCGCCGACCTGGTCAAGGACAAGAAGATCGATGGCATCGCCGACCTGCGCGACGAATCGGATCGCGACGGCATGCGGATGTACATCGAGATCAAGCGCGACTCGAACCCTCACAAGGTCCTGAACAACCTCTTCAAGCACACGGCGCTCCAGGCCGCGTTCAACATGAACATGCTGGCCCTGGTCGACGGCCAGCCGCAGACGCTGTCGCTCAAGTCCGTCCTGCAGCACCACGTCGAGCACCGTCGCGAGATTGTCCGGCGGCGAACCGAGTTCGACCTCGGCAAGGCGCGCGATCGAGCCCACATCCTCGAAGGCCTGAAAAAGGCCCTCGACAACCTGGACGCCGTGATCAGGACGATCCGCGCCTCGGCCGACACGGACGTTGCCCGCAAGAACCTCATGTCGGGCTTCGACCTGTCGGAGCGGCAGGCGCAGGCCATCCTCGACATGCGGCTCGCTCGCCTGGCGGCCCTCGAGCGGAAGAAGATCGAGGACGAGTACCTCGAGGTCATCCAGCTCATCGCGGAGCTCGAGGACATCCTCGCGAACCCCCAGCGCGTCCTCACGATCATCAAGGACGAGCTCCTCGAGCTGAAGCGCAAATACGCCGGCGAGCGGCGGACGCGCGTCGCCGAGGATTCCTCCCGCGAGCTGACCGACGAGGATCTGATCGCCGACGAGGACGTGGTCGTCACGATCAGCGGTCGCGGCTACATCAAGCGCCAGCCAGTGGCCACGTACCGGCGCCAGGCCCGCGGTGGCAAGGGGATCATCGGCCACGTCACCCGCGAGGAGGACGCCGTCGAGCACCTCCTCGTCGCCAATACGCATGACTGGGCACTGTTCTTCACGAACCGCGGCCGGGTCTTCTCGGCGAAGGTCCACGCGATCCCGGACGCCTCTCGCCAGGCCAAGGGCCTGCCGATCATCAATCTGCCGGGCGTGCAGGTCGAGGCCGGCGAGGTTCCGATGGCCACGATCACGCTGCCCCACTTCGCGCCGGGCAGCTACCTCGTGCTCGCGACTCGGCGCGGAATCATCAAGAAGACGCCGCTCGAGCAGTTCGAACGCGTGCGATCCACCGGGATCCGGGCGATCACGCTGGACGATCAGGACGAGCTCGCCTGGGTGGACGTCTCGACCGGCCAGGACGACGTGATCATCGCGACGGCCCAGGGCATGCTCGCCCGGTTCTCCGAGTCCGAGGTGCGCGGGATGGGTCGCGATGCCGGCGGCGTGATCGGCATCCGGCTCCTCAAGAAGGTGGGTGACGAGGTCGTCTCGATGAGCGTCGTCCAGCCCGGTGCCGACCTGCTCGTGCTCAGCGAGACGGGTTACGGCAAGCGCGTCCCGATCGAGGACTTCCGCGTCAAGCACCGCGGCGGGCAGGGCGTCCGGCTCATCAGCCTCGAGGGCCGCAAGACGGGCGTCGTCGCGGCCGTCCAGCAGGTGACGGACCTCGACGAGGAGCTCGTGCTGATCTCCGCCCAGGGCCAGGTCGTGCGGACCGACCTCGAAACCGTTAACCGCTACTCCCCGCAGGCCCGCGGGGTCATCGTGATGCGTCTGAACGGGGGTGACCGCGTCGTCGCCATCGCCGCTTTCCGTCCGGGCTTGGCAGAGGCCCGCACCAGCGACGACAATGGCGAACCGGACGCGGGCGGCGGCGGTCCTGCCGGCGGCACTCCGGGACTCGAGTCCTGAGCGGCTTCGGGTTCGGTCGACGGGAGGAATCGCCCGTGTACGCGGACCAGTTTCAGATCTACAGCGGGAATGCGAACGTCGATCTCGCCCGGAAGATCTGCCGCTACCTAGCGACCGATCTCGGAAAGCTCGACGTGTTCGAGTTCGCGAACGAGAACATCTTCGTCAAGATCCTCGAGAACGTCCGCGAGAAAGACGTTTTCATCGTCCAGCCGACGAACAGCCCAGTGAATAAGTCGATCATGGAGCTGCTGATCATGATCGACGCCTTCAAGCGCGCCAGCGCCGGGCGGATCACGGCGGTCGTGCCGTATTACGCCTACGGTCGCTCGGACAAAAAGGACCAGCCCCGCGTCCCGATCACGGCCCGCCTGGTCGCGGACATGATTTCGGTGGCGGGCGCCGACCGGATGCTCACGATGGACCTCCACCAGGGCCAGATCCAGGGCTTCTTCAACATCCCCGTCGACGAGCTCACCGCGGTCCATATCCTGTCGAACTACTTCCGGCACAAGCACATCGAGGATCTCGTGGTGGTCACCGACCTCGGCTTTGCGAAGCGGGCTCGCACGTTCGCGGAACTCCTCGAGGCGCCCCTCGCGATCATCGAGAAGCGTCGCGTCGGCAACCTCGATCGGGCCGAGCTTATGAACGTCATCGGCGACGTCCGCGGCAAGCGGGCGATCATCGTCGACGACGAGGTCGACACGGCGGGCACGCTGACCGAGACGATCCACGCTCTCGAGCGCGAGGGCGTCAGCGAGATCTACGCCTGCGCCACCCATGGGGTCCTGTCCGGACCGGCGATCGACCGGATCGAGGCCTCGTCGCTGGCCGAGCTGGTGCTCACGGATACGGTGCCGCTCGCGCCCGCGAAGCGGATCGGCCGGATCACGACGCTCTCGATCGCGCCGCTCATCGGCGAGGCCATCAAGCGGATCCACCGCGGGGAATCGGTCGGCGCCCTGTTCTCGAGCGAGGTCGCGTTCACCCAGGAGATGCTCCTATGGGAGGACGGCGTGGCTCGCAAGCTCGACATCCGCGTGGAGCCCGGCCACGGCGTCGATGGCGAGATCGGCGAGACGCGCGCCCTCGCGGGTGCTGCCGGACGTCCGCCGGCGGCCGGTCGAGCCGACACCGACGGCGAGCCGAGCCCCCGATGAGCCTCCAGCTCCATCGGCCGGACGGCAAGGGCGGCCTGGAGCCGCGCCCCGCGCCCGAGAGCGACTACCGCAAGGAGCTCCGCTCTCCCCGCTGGGGCGCTGCCAGACGCGGCGGCAAGCTGCCCCGGCTCGGCAATGCCGAGATGCGGCCGACGCCCGTGATCCTGTCGGTGCTGTTCTGGGCGGGCCTCGCGTTCGCTACGTTCGTGATCCTCGTTCTCGGCTACGGCATCGGCTTCTGGCGGTTCGCGGCCTAGCCTGATCGGGATCCAAGAGCCTCCCCCGTATACTTGGTCGTCCCATGCTTGGTTTCCTGTACCGCTTCGTCGATTCGAACGATCGAGAGCTGAAGCGGATCCAACCCTTTGTCGACGAGGCGAATGCCCTCGAGCCTGAGATCCAGGCCCTGGGCGACGCCGACATCCGTGCGCGCTTCGAGGCGCTCCGCGACGAGATCCGCGAATCGGTCGTTCCCGAGCAGATCTCGGAGGACGAGCGCCACCATCCGGACCTCGAGCGTCGCCGCGAGCTGGCGAAGGCGCGCCGGAAGCGTGACGACGAAGCCCTCCAGGCGGCCCTCGACGAGATCCTGTCGGACGTCTTCGCGATGGGCCGCGAGGCGATGCGGCGGACCCTCGGGATGCGCCAGTACGACGAGCAGCTGATCGGCGGCCTCGTGCTCCACCAGGGAAAGATCGCCGAGATGAAGACCGGCGAGGGCAAGACGTTCCTGCCGACCCTGGCCGCGGCGCTGAACGCGATGGCCGGCCGCGGCGTCCACATCGTCACCGTCAACGACTACCTCGCCCGGCGCGACCCGCAGTGGATGGGCCCGGTCTTCCACTTCCTCGGCCTGAGCGTCGGCATGATCACCCACGACGCCTCGTACGTGTTCGAGCCCGGCCATCCCACGAACGACGAGCGCCTCGTGAACCTCCGGCCCGTCACCCGCCGCGAGGCCTATGCCGCCGACATCACGTACGGCACGAACAACGAGTTCGGGTTCGACTATCTCCGCGACAACATGGTCACCGAGCTCTCCGAGCGGGTCCAACGCGAGCGGTTCTTCGGGATCGTCGACGAGGTCGACAACATCCTGATCGACGAGGCCCGGACGCCACTCATCATCAGCGGCCAGGCCGAGGAGTCGGGCGACCTGTACTTCACCTTCGCCCGCCTGGCGCCGCGCCTCACCGAGCGGCCGGAGGGCGAGGAGGAGGGTGGCGATTACTTCATCGACCTCAAGGACAAGGCCGTCTCACCGACCGAAGAGGGCATCACCAAGATCGAGCAGTGGCTCGGCGTGGAAAACCTCTTCGCGGCCGACCCCCGCTACCCGCGCCACTTCGAGCAGGCCCTGCGGGCCCACGCCCTGTACAAGCGCGACCGCGACTACATCGTCAAGGACGGCGAGATCATCATCGTCGACGAGTTCACCGGCCGCCAGATGCCCGGTCGCCGCTGGAGCGAAGGCCTCCACCAGGCCATCGAGGCGAAGGAGGGGCTCCGCGTCCAGCGCGAGAGCGTGACCCTCGCCACGATCACGTTCCAGAACTACTTCCGGCTGTACGACAAGCTGGCCGGGATGACCGGCACCGCGATGACCGAGGCCGAGGAGTTCCACAAGATCTATCAGCTCGAGGTCGTGGCAGTCCCGACCCACAAGCCGATGGTCCGCGATGACGAGACGGACCTCGTCTACCGCAACGAGAACAGCAAGTTCAACGCGGTCATCGACGAGATCGAGGCGATGCAGGAGGTCGGCCGACCGGTCCTCGTCGGCACGGTGTCGGTCGAGAAGTCGGAGAAGCTCGGGACGATGCTCGAGCGCCGCGGCATCAAGCACGAGGTCCTGAACGCCAAGTTCCACGAGAAGGAATCGGGAATCGTCGCCCAGGCGGGCCGCTCGAAGGCGGTCACCATCGCGACGAACATGGCCGGCCGCGGTACCGACATCCTGCTCGGCGGCAATCCCGCCGGGCTCGCTTCGGAGATCCTCCACAAGCGCGGGCTGAACCCGGCCGAGGTCGACAAGGCGACGTACGACGCAGCCATGGCCGAGGCGAAGACGATCACCGACGAGGACCACGAGCGGGTGGTCGCCGCGGGCGGACTCCATATCGTAGGCACCGAGCGACACGACAGCCGCCGGATCGACAACCAGCTCCGCGGCCGCGCCGGCCGGCAGGGCGACCCCGGCTCGTCGCGGTTCTACCTGTCCCTCGACGACGACCTCATGAAGCGGTTCGCCTCGGAGCGGGTCGCTTCGATGATGGAGCGCCTCGGGCTCGACGACGACAACTACATCGAATCGGGCCTCGTCAGCAAGACCGTCGAGAGCGCCCAGTCGCGTGTCGAGGGCTTCAACTTCGACATACGCAAGCGCGTCGTCGAGTTCGACGACGTCATCAACCGCCAGCGCGAGACGATCTATGCCGAGCGCGACAAGGTCCTTCGCAACGAAGATCTCACCGAGACCGTGCGGGCGTTCCTCGACGAGGACTTCGAGGAGATGGTCGCCCGCCACCTCGGCGAGGGTCACGACACGCCGGGCGACGGGATGACCGAGCTGATGCTCGAGCTCGGCCGGATGGGCATCGGCACCGACCACGTGACCGTCGAGGAGCTCCTCGACCTCGGCTCGAACTCGGCGATCGTCGACCACCTCAAGGAGGTCGCCGACGCGATGCTCGAGGCGAAGGAGGTCGAGGTCGGGCCGGAAGCCTGGGCGACCGTCGAGCGCTTCGTTCTCCTGCGCACGATCGACACGCTATGGGTCGAGCACCTGACCGAGCTCGACGACATGCGCCGCGGCATCGGCCTCCGCGGCTACTCGCAGCAGGATCCGCTGAACGAGTTCAAGAAGGAGGCGTACGGCCTCTACGAGGAGCTCTCCGGGTTCATCCGGCACCAGGTCGCGCAGTCGATCTTTCGGGTGACCGTGACCAAGGAGCCCGCTGCGCCGCCCCCGGGCCTGTTCCCGATGCCAGGCCCCGGCCAGGTCTTGCAGAGCGGCAGCCCGACGGGCACCGCGGGCACGGCAACCGCAACCACGACCGCGACGGCGCTCGGCACTCGCCCGGCTCCGGCGAGCGGTGTCTTCCGCTCCGGCGGGTCGCTCGCCACCGGTGCGGCCGCGGCCGGCGGGCAGGCGCGACCCGGGTTCACCCCAAGTGGTACGAAGATCGGTCGCAACGATGCCTGCTGGTGCGGGTCCGGTCTCAAGTACAAGAAGTGCCACGGCCGCTGAGCGCCAACCAGGAATCCTCGGGAGCCCATGGCTAGCGGGCCCTGTGTCCTCGGAGAGCGGGCGCCACTAGATTGGGGAGGCTGCGACGAGGTCACTGCGGCGGGACCTGATCCGCGTCGTCGCGTGGCTGATCCTCGGTTCGGTCGTCGTCGGGCTGTACAGCGTCTACCGGATCTCGAGCCAGGGCGACCGGGATGAGCGCCGGCCGGCCGACGCGATCGTCGTGCTCGGCGCGGCCCAGTTCGACGGCGTCCCGTCCGACGTGTTCGCGGCCAGGCTCGACCACGCGGTCGAGCTGTACCAGGCGGGGCTCGCGAAATATCTCGTGGTGACGGGTGGCAAGCAGCCCGGCGACCGCACGACCGAGGCGGCCACGGCGCGTGGCTATGCCATCGCCCATGGGGTGCCGGCGGCGTGGATCCTCATGGAGGATCAGGGCCGCAACACCCTCGAGTCCCTCGAGGCGGTCGGCGCGATCTTCCGGACGCGCAAGCTCGGGGTCGGCCTCTTCGTGAGCGATCGGACGCACATGCTGCGCGTCCTGCGGATGGCCTCGGACCAGGGCATCGTCGCGTGGGGCTCACCCACGACGACGAGCCCGACCGACACCGACCCCGCTCGCCGCCCGCAGGCGGTCGCTCACGAGCTGGCCGGCCTCATCGCGTACTACTTCGGCGGCGGTACCCTCATTGACGAATCGCCGATCAACGACGCGCCCTGACTTGCGGATTCCGTCACGTTCGCGGTAAACGTTCCGATTCCGGCGCGTTTCCCCTCTTGGCGCGCCGAGCAGCGCCACCTATACTCCCGTTGATCTCCAGAGCGTCCCCGCGCCGGACCGTCGTGCCCCGCCGCCCACCAAGCCGATGAGCCATGAAGTGAGGGATTCGTGAAGCAGGCTGAGGAAACGACCTTCGTCGATCTCATCGCCTGTGAAAAAGACTGCCGTTCCTGCAGCTACGCCGCCGCTCTCGACTGCGATGGCAACTGCGGTGTCTGCCCCCACAACGGCTATTGTCCCTGCGTGAACCCCGTCGTTGCCCGGAGCAAGTCGGCTCTCCGACTGATCGAGCTCCGTCCGATCCTCCTCCAGGATCTCCAGGGCCGAAACTGATGGACGCCGCAGGCGTCCGCGACCTGGTGGAGCGGATCCGGTCGACCTCGGGGCGTCTTTGACCTTCCCGCACGCGAGGCCCGCCTCGCCGAGTTGGAGGCGCTGACCAGCGAGCCCGGGTTCTGGGACGACCAGCGCGCCGCCCAGAAGGTCCTCCGAGAAGCCGATGGGTTGCGATCCGAGGTCGAGCTGTGGTCCGGCCTCCTGGGCCGCGCCGCCGATCTCGAGACCACTGCAGAGCTCCTCCAGGAGTCGGACGATCCCGAGCTCAGCGCCGAGCTGGACAACGAAGGCGTCGCCCTCGAGCGCGACTTCGCCCGGGAGCGGACGCAGCTGCTCTTCAACGGCGAGCATGACGAGCGAGCGGCCATCCTGACCATCAGCGCCGGCGCCGGCGGCACCGAGGCCACGGACTGGGCGGAGATGCTCCTGCGGATGTACCTCCGCTGGGCAGAGCGGCATCGCTGGCGGACGGAGATCCTCGACCAGCAGGAGGGCGAGCAGGCCGGCCTCAAGAGCGTGACGGTCCTCGTCGACGGCCGTCGAGCCTACGGCTGGCTGCGGGCCGAGCGGGGCGTCCACCGCCTCGTCCGCATCAGCCCGTATGACAGCCAGAAGCGACGCCAGACGACCTTCGCCCTGGTCGAGGTCCTGCCCGAGGTCGACGACGACGTCGAGATCGAGCTCAACTGGGATGAAATCCGGGTCGACACGTTCCGGTCGCAGGGCGCCGGCGGCCAGCACGTGAACAAGACGGACTCCGCGGTCCGCCTGACTCACATTCCTACAAACATCGTCGCCCAGAGCCAGAACGAGCGCAGCCAGACGCAGAACAAGGAGATGGCGATGAAGGTCCTCAAGGCGCGGCTCCTGGAGCGCGCCCTCGAGGAGCGCGAGGCGGAGACCCGGCTGCTGAAGGGCGAGCACGTTGAGGCGGGCTGGGGCAACCAGATCCGGAGCTACGTCCTGCACCCCTATCAGATGGTCAAGGACCTCCGGACGGGCGTCGAGACGTCGAACACCGGGGCGGTGCTCGACGGTGACCTCGACACGTTCATGCAGGCCGAGCTCGAGCGGCTCGCGACCGGCGCGCCGCTGGCATCGAGCCCGGCCGAGGACGAATGACGACGACCGAGGCGCCGTCGCGGATTTCATACCGGCCCGCGACCGCCGCGGACCTGCCCAATTGCGAGCGGGTCTGGCGCGAAGGCCTCGACGGCTACCTCGGCCGCCTCGGCTTCCCGGACGCGCCGCTCGAGAATCCGGGCCTGCGGCGCCTCCACGCGCACACGCTGGCCACGGATCCGGATCGATTCTGGGTGGCTACAGGGGGCGATGGGCGGGTGGTCGGCTTCGGCTCGGCGGTCGAACGTGGCGCGGTCTGGTTCCTGTCGATGCTGTTCGCGAGCCCGGATGTCCAGGCCCGCGGGCTCGGCCGGGCGCTGCTCGACCGGCTGTTGCCCGCGGCCGGTGGCCCGTCGATCCTCTCGACCGCCACCGACAGTGCGCAGCCGATCTCGAACGGGCTCTACGCGAGCCTCGGGATCGCGCCTCGGGTGCCCATGTTCAACCTCGTGGGGCGACCCGATCGAGGGCCGGTGCTACCGCTGCCCAGCACGATCCAGGCGACGCCGATCGGAGACGCCGACCTGGCAACCGAGCTCGACGCGCTCGATGCGTCCGTCCTCGGCTTCGCCCACCCCGAGGACCACGCCTTCGTCCGCGCCGATTCGCGAACCGGGTTCGCCTATCGCGAGCGCGACGGGAGCCTCGCCGGCTACGGCTACGCCTCGGAGGCGGGGCGCGTCGGGCCGATCGCCGTTCGCGACGCCGACCTCCTCGCTCCCGCCTTGGCCCACGTGCTCGCCACGGTCGTCCCCCGCGGCGCGTCGTCCGTGTGGCTCCCCGGGGCGGCCGCTGCCGCGCTCGCGGCCACGATCGCAGCAGGGCTGCGGATCGAGGGTTTCCCGGTGCTGCTGTGCTGGTCGGAGCCCTTCGCCGATTTCGGCCGCTACATCCCGATCTCGCCGGGACTCCTCTAGGACGTTGCGCGGACCCGGACGAAAGGACCATCGGGCGCTGCCGCATGGTCCGTTGTCGCCTTTTGGCAACGGGGTGTAGCCTCTCGGAGACGTGGCTCCCAGCGCCGTGCCCGCGATTCGGAGTCCAGCAGCCCTCGTGATCCGCGATCGCGGGGCGCCCGTTCCGCGGAGCCGATCTTGACCATTGCAACCCTGCCCGACCGCCGCCGAGGCCCCCGTCGGGCCATCGCCCCCACCGAGCTCGACCGCGCGTCGAACGTGCTGGGTCCGCGGCCCGTCCTCGTGCTGAACAACGTCACCAAGACCTACCCGAACGGGCGAAGTGCCCTCAAGGAGGTCGACCTCGTGGTTCCCGAGGGCGATTTCGTGTTCCTGGTCGGGCCCTCAGGTGCGGGCAAGTCCACGCTGATGAAGCTCCTGATCCGCGACGAGATAGCGACCGAGGGAACTGTCTACCTCGACGGCGACGACCTCGCGAAGCTCCCCCGGCGTCGAGTGCCTCGCGTCCGGCGCAAGGTCGGGATCGTCTTCCAGGACTTCAAGCTCCTGCCGACGAAGACCGTCCGCGAGAACATCGCCTTCGCCCTCGAGGTCACGGGCACGTCGCGTCGGCAGATCCGCCCGGCCGTCGAGCGGGTCATGGCGCTCGTTGGGCTGACCGGCCAGGCAGCGCAGTATCCCCACCAGCTCTCGGGCGGCGAGCAGCAGCGGACGGCGATCGCCCGCGCGCTCGTCCACGACCCCCGCATCGTCATCGCCGACGAGCCGACCGGCAACCTCGACCCCCTGATCAGCTGGGAGATCATCCAGCTCCTGCTCCGGATCAACGAGCTCGGGGTCACGGTCCTCATGGCGACGCACGACGCCGACGTCGTCACTGCGCTCCGAAAACGCGTCGTCGCCCTCGAAGATGGCCACGTCATGCGCGACGAGCTCGGCGGCGGCTATCACAGGCGCGGCTGACGTGCGAGCTGATGCGCAGGTGAGCTCGCACGTGATTGAAGCCTCAGGCCGATGATCTCCTTCCTCGCGTTCAGCGTCTCGCGGGCCTGGCAGAGCTTCTGGCGGAACGCGGCCATGAGCATCGCGGCGACGGCGACGATGACGCTCATGCTGCTGCTCCTCTCGGGCTTCTGGATCGTCCAGGCGGGTCTGCTGGCAGGGCTAGAGTTCGTCGAGCAGAAGGTCCAGGTCGTGGCCGACCTGCACGACGGCGCGTCGGAGTCCGCAATCGCATCACTCCAGGCGCGAATTCAGGCCATGCCCGAGGTGCTGGCGGTCGACTACATCACCAAGGAGCAGGCGCTGCTGCGCTTCCAGGAGAGCCGCCAGGCGCAGGGCCAGGAGGATCTGTCGGGCTATCTCCAGGTCAACCCACTGCCCGCGAGCCTGGAGGTCAAGCTCAGGAAGGCGGACGCCTTCGACGTCGTCACGAGCGCCCTCCGGGCGGATCCGGTTGTCGATCGGGTCAAGAACATCGCCGATCTCGCCAACCGCATTGCGACGATCAGCGACTTCCTCCGAACGGCGGGCCTCGGCCTCCTGGCCGTCATCGGCGCGATCGTTCTGTTCATCGTGATCAACACGATCCGGCTCGCCGTCGTGGGCAGATCGGAGGAGATCGAGATCATGCGTCTCGTCGGCGCCTCGGATGCCTTCATCCGCTGGCCGTTCGTGTTCGAGGGCGCCATGGTTGGCCTGTTCGGTGCCGCCGTGACGCTCGGCGTGCTGGCCGGCGCCTCCGAGCCGCTCGGGCGCTTCATGTTCGACTTCTTCCGCATCCTGCCGTTCAGCGTCGGCTCGATCTCCCGCGACGTAACCATCCTCGTGGTGGGTTCCGGGATGGGCCTTGGCGTGCTCGGGGCGTGGATCTCCGTGCGGACGTACCTCATCAGGTAAAGGCCCGGCCAAGCCTCGGCGCGATTCTCTTCAGGTTGACGCCGTTCCGGCTGCACCGGCAATACGATCGGTACAGCGGTTGTAGGCTTCCCCGGCTTCTGTGTCTCCCACGCCCGCACGAGTCCAGCGATTCGGCCCCGCCTTGTCCCCGCTTGAGAGGAACCCGCGAGCGATGCTCCCCAACGACCCTTCCCATTCCGACGACCTGAGCGCAACGACGACCGACTTCACGCCATCCGAAGGGCCGGGGTCGAGCGAGCTTGATCCGCCGCCCGTCGGCTACGTTTCCGGGCCTACCCCCGTGCCGGTCGCCGGTCGAACGAACCGCCGCGGCTTCGTTCTCGGCGTGGCCCTCACGCTGGTGGCGATCCTCGGTGGCAGCGCCCTGTTCGTGTCGGGCTACAGCCTCGGCCACCAGCAGGCAGAGCAGCCCGGCACGGCCGCGGCCGACGAGCAGGCATTCAAGGCCTTCTGGGATGCGTACCACGGCATCCGAGACCAGTACGCGCTCGGGCCGGTCGACACGTCGACGCTCGTCCAGGGTGCGATTCGCGGGATGGTCACCGCCATCGACGACCCCTTCTCCTCGTACCTCAGCCCCGCGGACGCCGCCGCGACCCTCCAGGACATCTCAGGCCAGTTCGAAGGCATCGGGACCGAGATCGGCACGGTTGACGCGACCGGCAAGTCGGTCGATTGCGCGACCTTCGGGCCGAGCTGCCGGCTCGACGTCGTGTCGCCGATCGCCGGCTCGCCGGCCGAGAAGGCCGGCATCAAGGCCGGCGATGTCATCACCGCGGTCGACGGCGTCAGCGTCGACGGCCTGACCTCGGATCAGGCCCGCGACAAGATCCGGGGCAAGGCTGGCACCTCGGTCACCCTTCATATCGAGCGCAAGGGCGTCGCCCCGTTCGACGTCACCCTCGTTCGGGCCAAGATCCAGCGCCAGGAAGTCACGTCAAAGGATCTCGCGAACGGCACGGTCGGTTACGTCGAGCTCGCAGGCTTCTCGGACGCCGGCGCCGATGCGTTCGTCGCCGCCGTCAAGGCCGACGTCGATCGCGGGATCGAGAAGTTCGTCATCGACCTCCGCGGCAACCCCGGCGGCTTCATCACGGATGCCCAGAAGGTCGCGAGCGCGTTCATCGCCTCGGGGCCCGTCTTCTGGCAGCAATACGCGAACGGCACCCAGACCGAGACCGACGCGATCCCCGGTGGCGTGGCGACCGATCCGTCGATCAAGATCGTCCTGCTCATCGACCATGGCAGCGCCTCGGCCAGCGAGATCGTCGCCGGCGCCCTGCAGGACACGAAGCGGGCGACGCTCGTCGGTGAGACCTCGTACGGCAAGGGCACCGTCCAGCAGTGGCTGCCACTATCGGACTCCGGCACCCTCAAACTCACGATCGCGAAGTGGCTGACGCCGCTCAAGCGCGGGATCCACAAGGTCGGCATCGTGCCCGAGGTCGCGGTCGCCGCTTCGACCACCGCGGGAACCGACGCGCAGCTCGACAAGGCCGTTTCGATCCTGACGGGCGCCGCGGTGCAGCCGCAGGCGCTGCTCAAGGCGGCCTGATCGAGCTCTGGGCAGATTGACTCCCGGGGCGCCATTTCGCCGGTTGCGCCCGGGATAGAGTTCCGGTAGGGTTCGCGCGAACGAAAGGAGGTGATGTGCAGTGTCAGAACACAGTCGCTGCACCACCTCGCAGGAGATGGCCGTCTAGTCGGTCACCCCGCGGGTGGCTTGCCGCATACGGACGCCGGCCCACACGGGCCGGCGTTCGTGCGTCCACGACCAGGGGCCGCCGCTCGCTTCCGTCCCGTCCGCATACCCCGTAGCCTGAGCCTCGATGCCCGAGAAGACCATTGCCCTCAATCGGCGCGCGCGCCACGAGTTCTCGATCGACGACACGATCGAGGCTGGCCTGGCGCTGTCCGGCACCGAGATCAAGTCGATCCGCGCCGGCAAGGTGAACCTCTCCGATGCCTTTGCCCGCATCGACCGCGGTGAGGCCTGGCTCGTCGGTGCCCACATCGCCCCGTGGGAGCGCGCCAGCCGCGAGAACCACGAGCCGAAACGGGACCGGAAGCTCCTCCTCCACCGCAACCAGATCGATGAGCTCCTCGGCAAGACGAAGGCCAAGGGCCTGACCCTCGTGCCGCTCCGCCTCTACATCAGCGATCGGGGCAAGGCCAAGGTCGAGCTCGGGCTCGGCCGCGGCAAGCAGCTCCACGATCGGCGCCGCGAGATCGCCGCGCGCGACGCAAAACGAGAGATGGAGCGCGAGCTCGCGGACGCGAACCGGCGGTAGCGGGCGTGCCGCGCGGGCGGGGGCCGCGCGGGCGGGGGCCGCGCGGACGGAGCGCCGTTTCGGAGCACGCACGGCTCGATGCAGCGTGCCCGGCTCGACATTTCCTCTATTCGTCACGGGGGGGACGCTTAACCCACTTACCGCGCCGCCTCGGTCGGAACGCGGGATCATCGAGCCGGCTTTCGGGCACGATCTGAACGTGCAGGAGCTCTGGACAGGGGCGCCAACGCCTCCCGCGATGACGCGATCGAGGCAAGAACTGAGTTAGTCGTCCCCGGGTGTCGAATAGCAGAGAATCTTGCCCCGGCGACTGCCAGCTGACACGCGCCTCCAGCTCGGGCCGCCACCGGCTACCGCAACAGGTAGCGGCGGCTCAACGGCACGGTGGCGAGAGGCTCGGAGGCCAACGCGCGACCTGCGAGGGTCACGCGGCCGTCCGTGGGGTCGACCTCGACCGGCGCGGTGGCGCGATTCAGCATGAGCGACTCTCGCGTGAGGCCGCGGCAGCCCGAAACCGCCACGAACTCCCGACCCGAGTCGAGCCGTCGGCGAAGTGCGGGACCGTCCGCCGACGCGGACACGAACACGAGCGAGACCGAGGGAGCGCCGTGCGCCGTGCCCGCCCACTCGGCCGCGTAGCGGGTCGGCTCGGCGCGCTCGACCGTCGCGTTGCCCTCGCCGAGCGGTGACCAGGCCGCGTGCCCACCCTTGAGGATCGTCTCGGGCTTCACGCCGAAATAGCCGGGCTTCCAGAGCACGATGTCCGCGAGCCGACCCGGCGCGAGCGAGCCGACGTGGCCTGAGATCCCGTGCGTGATTGCCGGCTCGATCGTGATCTTGGCCAGGTAGCGGAGGACGCGAGCGTTGTCGTTGGAGCCATCGTCGGGCAGGCCGGGGTGACCCTGGCCCGCCTCGGAACTCCGCCAGGCTTTCATCGCGTCGGCGAGCTGGATCGTCCGTCGGAACGACTCCATGATCCGGCCCATCCCCTGCGAGTCGGAGTTCACGACCTGGATCGCGCCGAGCTCGTGGAGCGGTCCTTCGGCGGCCATCGTCAGCGGGTGCAACCGCTCCCGGATCAAAGCGAGGTCCTCGGGCACGCCGAACGATGCGCCGTGGTTCAGGACCGTCATCGCCACCGTCTCGTCCCCCGCGGAGACGCCCCACGGGATCGTCGGCGTCGTCGACGAGCAGATGACGTTCGCCTCGCGCACGATCCCGATGAGATCCGGCACATGGCCACCCCCGGAGCCTTCGACGTGGTAGGCGTGGACCGTTCGCCCGCCGATGGCCGCGACCGTGTCCTCGAGCTCCGCGCTCTCGTGGAGGCCATCGGTGTGGAGGCTCACGGACACGTCGCGCGAATCGGCAAAACGCAGGGCGTGATCGATCAGCTCGGGGTACGAGCCGTAGTCCTCGTGGATCTTGAAGCCGACCGCGCCGGCCTCCAGGAGCACCTCGAGGGGCCCGTCGTCCATCGATCGCGCGTTTGCCTGGAGCCCGACGTTGATCGCGAAGCCCTCGAGCCCGCGGAGCGTCCGTTCCATCGCCGCCGGTGGCTCGTCGAAGCCGCCGCTGATCAGGGTCGTGATGCCGCCGCTCAGGGCAGCCGGGATGAGATTCGGGCTGATGGTATGGACGTGGGTATCGACGCCACCGGCGGTCGCGATCAGGCCGTAGCCCGCGATCGGCGCTGTATGGGGCCCGATCGGCAGGTCGATGCCCTCGCTGATTCCGGGATTCCCCGCCCGGCCGATCCCGACGATCCGACCGTCCTTGATCCCGATGTCGGCCTTGACGACCCCGACCGTCGGGTCGACGACCACCGCTCCGACGACGACCGCATCGAGCTCGGACGGGCCGGCATCGGCACCCTGGGTCATCCCCACCCGGAGGTTCTTCGCGTAGCCCCAGATCGGCTCGTCGCCGTGCACCTGAAGGTCCATTTCGACCCGGATCCACAGATCGGTATCGCCGAGTCGGATCCGGTCGCCCGCAGATGGCCCGAATCGCGCTCGACGGTCGGACGGCGAAAGGCGCGGCGAGGGTGTCATGCTTGCTGCGCGGTCCCCGCCGCATATCGGACGAGCGCGATCGTTCGGGTCTCGCCGGGGCTCCAGCGTTCCGAGCTGCCGGCCGGAAGGTCGAGGCGGAAGCCGACCGCCGCCGCGCGGTCGAAGACGAGGCGGGCATTAACGCGATCGAACGGGAAGTGCGACGACACTCGAACCACCCGACTCGAGGTGTTCTCGACCGTCAGCTCGAGCAGCTCAAGCGCCGTCCCGCCACCGGCCGCCGTCCCCTCCAGGTCCTCGGGACCCATATCGATCGCGCCCGGACCGTCGATGGTCGCCGATTGCCCCTGCCCGAGTGGGTCCACGAGAACGACGAGTCGGGCGCCGTCTTCGAGAAGGACCTCGACCCGGACGTCATCGACGAGCTCTCGAACCCCCGGCATGACCTGATTGGGAAGAACCGCGGCGAGGCCGGCCGCCTCGACCTCGGCGTACAAAGCGCCCGCACGCGCCACCTCGAGCATCGCGTCGCAGATGATCGCGATCGTCTCGGGGGCATTGAGCAGGAGCCCGGCCGACCGATGGCGGCGCGCCAACTCGGCGGCGCTGAAGATCAGCAACCGCTCCTCTTCCCACGACGTCAGGCGCACCGCGGCATCGTAGCCGGGCGGGTCGCGGTCAGGCGAGGGCCGAGCGCGGGATCCGGGCGGTCGCCTCGGCGGCAAGTACGAGCCTGGTCGCGCCGCCGACATCGATCGAGTCGCCGGGGGCGAACGTCAGCCAGCGGGCCCGCTTCGTGATCCCGGCGCCCGTCAGACTCCCGAGCCGTCGTCGATCAGCATCCCGTTCACGAAGCCGAGGTGAACGTGCTCGGCCTCGGGGAAGACCCAGGCGAAGTAGACGGTTCGGCGGTCGACCGGCAGGTCGTAGCCGATCAGGCGCCAGCCGACGCGGACCCGCTCGGTGGCGTCAGGGACGGCCCCAAGCACGATCTCCCGAAGGCGCTCCGCAAGCACCCGCAGCGGCTGCGGATACCCGTCGAGGAACGCCTCGACGGGGAGCGAATCGGCCATGCGCTAGACTAGCCGCGAGCGCCGAACGGGCGTTCGCCTGTGGGGATGCGTGGTCTCGACAGGGTCTAGTTGGAAGTGAACGCGAGCCGAGGTGCCGTCAGGCCTCGTTAAACCGGCGGCAAAACGAAGTACCTGCCAACAAGCAGTCGACTCT
>JBBQTO010000005.1:0-42818 GCA_038234575.1 Candidatus Limnocylindrales bacterium | reverse complement strand
GAGGAAGCCGGCCGGATCCGGCGCGGCTATTTCGTCGAAGGCCTCGGCGCCTCCCAGTTCGCCCTCGCCGGCGCGATCGAGCGGCTCCGGGCGCTGCGTCAGCCGGCATCTGCGGACGGCGACGTGCCAACCTGCCATCTCCTGGCGGCTGCCGACCCGGCGAATCCCTACGGGGCTGCGCTCCCGTGGCCTCGCCGCGGCGAGCACGATCGCCGGCCCATCCAGCGGGCCGCCGGTGCCGCCGTCGTCCTCGTCGATGGCGTCGCCGCGATCTACGTGGAGCGTGGTGGGCGCTCGCTCCAGACGCTGACCGCGTTCGACGATCCGGCCGTTGCCGGGGTCGCGGTCCCGGCGCTCGCTGGCCTCATCGGCGACGGTCGCGAACGTGAGCTCGTCATCGCCAAGATCGACGGGCTGCCGGTCATCGAATCGCCCCACGCCGAGGCCCTCATCAGTGGCGGCTTCGTCGCCGGCTATCGGGGCCTCGTGCTTCGCCGGGCCCGCGCGAGGGAGCTGACGCATGGCTGAGGGCGATACCCTCGCCCGGATCGCGGTCGGGCTTCGACCGCACCTCGCCGGTCGCACCGTGCTCGCGGCCCGGGCTCGGCTGCCCGGGCCACAGGTGTCCCGCGTCGTGGGCCAGCGGATCGACGCAGTCGAGGCGGTCGGCAAGAACCTCCTGATCCGCTTCGACAATGGCCTTGAGCTCCGGACCCACCTCGGCCTCCACGGCAGCTGGCACCGCTACCGGCCGGGCGAGACGTGGCGCCGGCCGGCATCCCGGGCCGTGCTCATCCTCGAGGTCCCGGGTGCCGTGGCCGTGTGTTTCGACGCTCCGGTCGTGGAGCTGTTCGAGGCGCGGGCCGAGGTCGTCCATCACACCCTCGGCGATCTCGGCCCCGACCTCCTCGACGCCAAGTTCGATGCCGCCGAGGCCCATCGCCGGGCCCGCGCTCCCGAGCGCGTCGAGACGGCAATCGGCGAGGTCCTCCTCGACCAGCGGGCGATGGCCGGGATCGGCAACGTCTACAAGAGCGAGGTCCTCTTCCTCGAGAAGGTCGACCCATTTGCGCCGATGCGCTCGATCGACGACGAGACGCTGGATCGCACAATCGAGACCGCCCAGCGGCTGCTGCTCGACAATGCTCGGCCGGGCGCTCCCGCGGGGCGGACCACGACGCTCGATCCCAGAACGGGCGTGCGGCTCGCTCCGTCGCGACTCTGGGTCTACGACCGGGCCGGCCGGCCATGCCATCGCTGCGGGACCCTGCTGCGCTCGGGACCGCAGGGCGCCGAGCTGCCGCGAACCACCTACTGGTGCCCCGTCTGCCAGGCGCCGGCCGGCTCGGCGCGAGGCTCGCGCGGATCGGGCGGCAAGGTCGCCACGAAGCGTCCCTGACCCACCACGGTGTGTGAGCAGTTCGTCGCCCGCGCGGCGGAGCCCTTCCGGATCGACGAGCTGTGGCCCTTCACCGAGCGCTTCGAGCGGTACGGGATCGCCGGCTTCGGCTGGGGCGCCGCCTGGCTCGGCGGCGACGGCGCGATCGCGTCGCATCGCGACGTTCGGGCATTCCGCGACGACCCCGCGAGGTCGGCGATCGGCGCGACCGAGACGACGGCGCTGCTCGTCCATCTCCGCCGACCTTCGCGCCTCTCCACGATCGGGCTCGCCGACACGCAGCCGTTCGACGACCCAGCGGGTCGCTACGCGTTCAGCCACAACGGCGACTTCGAGCGGCACGCCGACCTGCGAGCCGGGTATCGCGCCGACGGCCGGATTCACGGCCGGGCTGACACCGAGGTCGGCGCCCGCTGGCTCGAGGACCATTGGGATCCGACGGCCTCCGTGCCGCGGACCCTCGAGACGCTGCACGACACGCTCGGCGGTCTCGCGAACCTCGCGGTCCTGACTCGGAGCGGCGAGGTCAGGCACTATGCTGGGAACCGCGACAACCCGGTCTTCACGTTCCAGCTCGGCCGGATCTCGGCCGCCGCAACCGGCCTGTACTCGCTCGATCGATCCCTCTTCCGCTTCGTCGCCCCCGGCGCGACCGAGCGCCGCCTCGTGCCGGGAGGGACGACCGCCACCGTACGGGGCTGAGTCCCGCGGTAACAAATCCTTGACTCGACCGTCAACCGAGCGCACGGAGGGCCGACGTTCGCGCCCCCGGTGAGCCATGCTGGGGCTGGAGGTTGGGATGGCAGAGGCGGGCGATGGCGTTCCCGCGGTCTTAGGCGCGGGGAATGCGGCCGAAGAGAGCCGACCCGCGCTCCGGCTGCCCCTGCGGCAACTCTTCCAGATCTCGCTCTACTGGTTCGGGATCAACTCCATCCAGGGCGGCCTGGGCGTCGTCGTGCAGGACCGCGTTCCGACCCTGGTCTCCGCAGAGCTCCTTGGTCCCGCCATCGCCTTCCAGAGCATCGTCACGATGATGATGGCGGTGCTCATCCAGCCGACGGTCGGCGCGATCAGCGACTACACGATCAGCCGCTGGGGTCGCCGAAAGCCGTACATCGCCATTGGGGCGACCCTCGACGTGCTCTTCCTCGTCGCAATCGGCCTGTCGAACGCCTACGTCAGCCTCGTCATCTTCCTGATCCTGGTCCAGTTCAGCTCGAACTTCGCCCAGGGGCCATTCCAGGGCTACATCCCCGACCTCGTTCCGCCGAGCCAGGTCGCCTTGGCCAGTGCCCTCGTCGGCGTCATGCAGACCCTCGGGTACGTCCTCGGAGTCGTCGTTATCACGTTCGGCGTGACGAGCGGTCAGTACCTGTTCCCGCTTCTGCTCCTCGGGCTCATCGAGCTCGCAACAGCGGTCGGCACGATCGTCTGGGTGCGCGAGGGCGCCCGGGCACGGGATCGCGCGGGCCGCTCCTGGCTCCAGATCGCGCGCTCCGCATGGGCGACTGACATCCTGAGGGAGCGCAGCTTCCTTAATCTCGTCGTCTCGCGCCTGCTCTTCTTCGCGGGCTTGAACATGCTCCTGAGCTTCTACATCATCTTCATGCGGTTCACGCTCCTCATGAGCACGGAGGACCGGGCTCTCTGGATCAACCTGACGACCGGCAGCGTCGCGCTCCTCACGTTGCTCTCGACGATCCCATCGGCCCGGATCTCCGATCGTGTGGGTCGCAAGCCGGTCCTGTATGCCGCGTGTCTCGTCGGCGGGATCGGGATGGTCATCGCGGCGATCGCACCGAGCGTCCAGGTCTTTCTCCTGGCCGCTGTCGCGGTCGGCATCGCTTCTGGGACGTTCCTCGCCGTTGATTGGGCGTTGATGACCGACATCATCCCGAAGGCGGCCTCGGGCCGGTACATGGGCATCAGCAATATCGCAGTCGCCGCCGGCGGGCCGCTGGCGTCGGTGATCGGCGGGGCGGCGCTCTTCGTGCTGACGACCGGCGTGGTCGTCGCGCCGCTCGGCCCGCGGGCGGCCTTCGCTCTCGCGGTTGGCCTCTTCGCTCTTGCCGCGTTCTTCCTCCGGCGCGTCGACGCCCGGCCCCGGGACGTGCGCCTCGCGGACGAGGTGGCGCTCGCGTCCGCAGCCTGACCAGCGCGCCGCCCGACCATCGGGTCGGCCGCGACCGCCTGAAGGCCACCGCAACCGGCTGATGGCCCGCCGCTGCCGCTCCGTGCCGTATCCTCCCCTGATCGCGGCAGGAGGGGCATCGACGGCGTGAGCGACGGCACGGTCATGGTCATCGGCGGAGCCGAGGACAAGATCCGCGACCGCGTCATCCTGAGCCGCTTCGTCTCCCTGGCCGGCGGCTCCGACGCGATCATCGCCGTGATCTCGACGGCATCGTCGCTCGGCTTCGAGGCCGGCGAGCGCTATCGCGCGGTCTTCACCGAGCTCGGAGCCAAAACCGTGCGCCCTTTGCATGCGATGACCCGGGCCCAAGCGAACGACGAGACCTTCGCCCGCGCGCTCCACGACGCCACCGGCATCTTTCTCACCGGCGGGAACCAGCTGCGCCTGTCCTCGACGATCGGCGGGACGATCCTCGCGGACGCCGTGATCGAGCGATTCCACGATGGCGCGGTCGTCGCCGGCACGTCGGCGGGGGCCTCGGCGATGTCGAGCCACATGATCGCCTTCGGGGCATCGGGTGGCACCCCGAAGATCCGGATGGCGGCCCTCGCGGCGGGCCTTGGCCTGCTGCCGAGCGTGATCATCGATCAGCATTTCCAGCAGCGGAATCGGCTCGGTCGGCTCCTGTCGGTGATCGCCCAGAACCCGAGCCTGCTCGGCCTCGGCGTCGACGAGGACACGGCGGGTGTCGTGGGACCGGACGCGATCATGGAGGTGATCGGGCGGGGCAGCATCACGGTCGTCGACGGCGCGGCCGCCGAAACCGATGCGTGGAACGTGCACGGCCACCGCCCGCTGATGATCAGCAACGTGGTCCTGCACGCGCTGCCGGCCGGCTACCGCTTCGACCTGCGGCGGCGCCACCGGATCGCGAATCCCCGCCTCAAGGCCATCCAGGGCGGCGAGGCCGCGTCGAGCTGACGATGGCCAAGGCAGCGCCTACCCGCAAGCCCGCTACCGCCGCGGCCGCCACGGGCGACACTGCGCCGGCGAAGCGCCCGCGCGTCCGCAAGGCCACGAACGGGTCGGGGCCTCGGCCGGAGCCCACCCTGCGCATCCTGGAGACGCGGATCCTGCGGGGCCCGAACTACTGGTCGCGGTCGCCGGTCGTGCGAATGCTCGTCGACCTCGGCGTGCTCGAGCAGTTCCCGTCGAACACGATCCCGGGTTTCGGCGACGGCCTGCTGACCTACCTGCCGTCGCTCGAGGACCATGCCTGCTCGCTGAACCGCCGCGGCGGCTTCGTGACCCGCCTTCGGGACGGCACATGGGCGGGCCATGTCGCGGAGCACGTGGCGCTCGAGCTCCAGAACCAGGCCGGGACCCCGGTCCGCCACGGCAAGACGCGCGGGGCGGGCGTCAAGGGCCAGTACAACGTCGTCTTCGAGTTCGGCGAAGAGGCCGTCGGGATCGAGGCCGGCAAGCTCGCCGTCCGGATCGTGAACCACCTGGTTGCGCCCAATGATCCGGCCACGGAGCTCGATTTCATGGCCGAGCTGGAGCGCCTCATCCGACTCGCCGAGAAGCAGGGCTTCGGACCGTCGACCCAGGCGATCCTTGACGAGGCCGCCTCGCGCGACATTCCGTATCTCCGGCTCGACCCGTTCTCTCTCGTCCAGCTGGGCCAGGGCGTCCACCAGCAGCGCATCCGGGCGACGATGACCTCGCAGACGTCGGGCATCGCCGTTGACATCGCCAGCGACAAGAACCTCACGAACCGGTTGCTCGATTCTGCGGGCCTGCCGGTGCCCAAGTCGGAGGTCGTCACGACGGCCGACGCGGCCGTGATCGCTGCCCGACGGATCGGCTTCCCGGCGGTCGTGAAGCCGCTCGATGGCAACCACGGCCGGGGCGTCCATCTCGATCTCCAGTCCGACGAGGACGTCCGGCGCGGCTTCGACGGCGCGGTCGGCCAGACGCGATCGGGCGAGGTCGTCGTGGAGACGTACATCCACGGCAATGACTACCGCTGCCTGGTCATCGGTGGCAAGGTCGCAGCGATCGCGGAGCGGGTACCGGCCTCGGTCGTCGGCGACGGCAAGTCGAGCGTCCAGCAGCTCGTCGATCTGACAAACGCGGACCCGCGGCGCGGCTTTGGCCACGAGAAGGTCCTGACGCGGATCAACGTCAATGCGGCAGCCGTGGAGCTCGTCCGGGGCCAGGGGCTCGGGCTCGACGCGGTCCCGGCCAAGGGTGTCCGGGTGAAGCTCGCCCTGACCGGCAACATGTCGACCGGCGGGACGTCGATCGACCGAACGACCGAGGCCCACCCGGACAACGTCGAGATCGCGGAGATGGCGGCTCGGGTCGTCGGACTCGACGTCGCGGGCATCGACTTCATCTGCCCGGACATCACGGTCCCCGTCCGCGAGACGGGCGGCGCGATCGTCGAGGTCAACGCGGCGCCGGGGTTCCGGATGCACACTCACCCGACCGAAGGCGAGCCGCAGTACGTCGCCAAGCCGGTCATCGACCTGCTGTTCCCACCCGGTGCGGGGGCCCGCATCCCGATCCTCGCGGTGACCGGCACGAACGGGAAAACGACGACCGTCCGGATGATTGCCCACATCCTGAAGTTCATGGGCCGCCGGGTCGGGATGACCTCGACCGACGGGATCGTCGTCGATGGCCGGACGATTCGACGCGGTGACATGTCCGGCCCGAGGTCGGCCCGGATGATCCTCCAGAACCCGACCGTGGATACCGCGGTGTTCGAGGTCGCCCGGGGCGGGATCCTGCGAGAAGGCCTGGGCTTCGACCGGGCAGATGTCGCTGTCGTCACGAACGTGACCGCCGACCACCTCGGGCTCGGCGGGATCGAGACGCTCCAGCAGCTCTCCGACGTGAAGGGCGTGCTCGTTCAGGCCGTGCCACGATCGGGTTTTGCGGTCCTCAACGCGGACGATCCATACGTCGCCCGCATGGCCCGGGAGTGCCGGGGCGCCGTGGTCCTCTTCTCGATGGAGACCGACAAGGGCAGCCGCGGCTTCGATCGCGTCGACGGCCACTGCGGCCGTGGCGGCGCCGCGTTCGTGATCCGGAAGACGCCCGAGGGCGACCAGATCGTGCTCCGCCACGGTCCCCGGACGATGCCGGTGCTCTACACGCACCTGGTGCCGGCGACGTTCGGCGGCAAGGCCCGGATGAACGTGGCCAACGCCCTCGCAGCGGCGGCGGCGGCCTGGGCGACAGGCGCCCACCTGCACGACATCAGGCAGGGCCTGCGAACCTTCACGACGTCGTTCTTCCAGGCACCAGGCCGCCTGAACTACCTCGAGGTCGGGGGGGTCCGGCTGATCATCGACTACTGCCACAACGTCGATGGGATGCGGAACCTGGCCGATTTCGTGCGCCGGATGATGGCCGATGGCACGGCCCCCGGCCGGCGCGGCCGGGCGATCGGGGTCATCGGGATGCCTGGCGACCGTCGCGATGAGGATATGCGGGAGTACGGCGCCCTCGCCGCTGGTGCCTTTGACGAGATCATCGTCCGCGAAGACCGGAACCTGCGGGGCCGCGCGCCAGGGGTCACGGCCGAGATCGTGGCCGAAGGGGCGCGCGATGCCCGAACGGGGCCCGCCGGCCGGCCGGTCCCGGTCGACAAGGTCCTCGACGAGCTGACCGCCGTTCGATCCGCGCTCCGGCGCGCCGATCGAGGCGACCTCATCGTCACCTGCGTCGACAACGCGGTGGCGGTCTACAAGGAGGCCATGGCCGCCGCCGGCCAGACGCTCGGAACCACGGCCTTCGCCGATCCGGGCGAGCTCGAGGCGCCCGAGGGGTAGGTTCTAACCCTTCGAGCCCGGGAGAAGGGCCGCGAGCTCGGCGATCGAATCCACGGCCTGGAACCCGCGTTCCTCGAGAAGGCTGAAGACGCCGTCGCGATCCTCGTGGCAGAGCAGCGCGATCACCCGGGTGCCGCGGGCGCTGGCTTCCGCCTCGCGGTCGAGCTCGTCGCCAAGCGCCGCGGGCTCCGACTCGTAGACCGTGATCTCGTCCTTCCAGCCGGCGCCGAGCGCGCCCGCGCGAATCTCGCCGATGACGCCAGCCCGGCTTCGGCCCCGCAGGTACGTCAGGGTCTCCTTGATCGCGATTCGACTGGCACGCTCCGCCGCGATCCGGCCCATGCCCCGGAGCGTGTCGTCGGGCCGGTCGCCGGCGGTCCCGATGATCGCGGTCACGGGGGCGCCGGCGGCGATGGCCTCGGCGACGTCGAACAGCGCCCGGATCCCGGCCTCGTTGTGGGCGAAGTCGACGATGACGACCTGGCCGTCGCCCCGGAAGACGTTGAGGCGGCCGGGAGAAGCGCCGGCCGTCGGCCGGAAGTCAACGAGGCCGCGCCGGACCTCCGCGATCGTCGCCCCCATGGCGCGGGCGCCGGCCGCCGCGGCGAGGGCGTTCGCGATGTTGTGCTGGGCGAAGCCGCCGAACGCGATCGGCACCTCCCGGATCTCGGCGACGGGCCGCCACGTGGAGCCCTCCGCCTCGCCGAGCATCCCGTCGCGAACGAGATACGCTCGCCGGCCGGCGCGGAGATGGCGCCGGACCACCGCGGACCGATCGCCCTCGAGGGTGAAATACGCGACATTGGCGCTGACCCGCCGCGCGACTGGGGCGACGTAGCGATCGTCCGCGTTCAGGACGACCCAGCCGTCGCGGCGCGTGATCCGGCAGATCGTCGCCTTCACCTCGGCAAGCTCCGGCAAGGTATGGATCCCCTGGAGGTCGAGGTGATCCGAGGTGACATTCGTCAGGATGCTCGCGTCGTTCGATTCGTAGCCGATGCCCTTGAGCACGATCCCGCCCCGCGCCGTTTCGAGGACCGCGACCTCGATGTCCGCCCGTTCGAGGATGGCGTGGGCACCGCCCGGCCCCGTCCAGTCGCCGGGCTCGACGATCTCCTCGGCAACCATGATGCCGTCGGACGTGGTCGTCCCGACCCGGCGTCCGGCGCGAGAGAGAATCCGGCTGATGAGGCGGGTGGTGGTGCTCTTGCCGTTCGTTCCGCTGATCGAGATCACCGGCATCCGGCGCTCGGGATCCCGGATCCAGGTCGGCGGGCGCCCGCCGGCGTCGGCAATCCGGCGGGACCACTGCCGGATCCGGCGGGCCTGCGCGTCGGAGAGTCGGGCGTCCGCGGCGACCGCGACGCCCCGTGCGGCCAGCGAGACCGCGGCATCGGCGACCGCCTGGGCCCGATCGGCGGCATGCCATGGCCACGTCGCGATCCAGTGACCGGGATCGGACGAGCGATGGACCTCGAGCCTGGCCCGGCCCTCGCCGGCCTCGAGCCTGAGTCGCCGAATCCAGCCAACGACGAGGGCGATCTCGTTCGGCCAGTCCCGGGCCGGCACGACCGCGCCCAGCTGGACGAGCGCGTGCCGCTCGGGGTCACGCCGGCCATACCAACTACGGCGACGGCCGATCGCGATCTCCACCTTGACCACCGGCTCCAGCCGGTAGACGTTGGGACCCTCGAGCAGGCGGATCTCGACAAGGCGCATGGTGCGGCGAGGATAGCAACCGCCGTCGCCCCGCCGACCTATGCTGCGGCCGGAGGTTGCCCGTGACCCAGGCCAATTCGGATGTCGCGACGACACCGCCGCCCGGAGCCGGCGTCGACGCCGACGAGCTCGCCGCCCTGCAGGAGCACGTGACGGCGTCCCTGCCCACGTTCCTCGCAGATCTGGAGCGCCTCAGCAACATCGACTGCGGGAGCTACTCGCCGAACGGCGTCAACGAGGTCGCGAGCTGGGCCGCGGCGGCCCTCGAGGGGGTGGGCGCCTCGATCGAGCGGCGCCCGGACCCCGCGGGCCGATACGGGGACACGGTCGTCGCGACGCTCGACGGCGTCCCGGGCGCGGGGCCACGGATCCTCCTCATCGGCCACATGGACACGGTCTTCCCCGACGGGACCGTGGCGGCCCGCCCGTTCCGGATCGACGGCGAGACGGCCCGCGGCCCCGGGGTCAGCGACATGAAGGCCGGGTTGCTCGCGGGGTTGTACGCATTGCGGGCGATCCAAAAGGTCGTGCCCGACTCGGGCCAGGCGCTGCCGTTCGAGCGAATCGTGTACATCGCGAATCCCGACGAAGAGGTCGGGTCGCCGTCGTCGACGCCCCACATCCGGGAGGTGGCTGCTCGGTCGGACGCGTGCCTCGTCCTCGAGTGTGCCCGGGCCAACGGCGACTTCGTCTCGGCCCGGAAAGGGATCGCTGATCTTCGGGTGTCGATTCAGGGCCGCGCCGCGCACGCCGGCGTCGAGCCCGAGAAAGGCCGGAGCGCGATCCTCGCCGGCGCCGACATGGTCAAGGCGATCCACGCCCTGAACGGGCGCTGGCCGGGCGTCACCGCCAACGTCGGCGTGTTCAACGCCGGCACCCGGCCGAACGTGGTGCCGGAGCACGCCGAGCTCCAGGTCGACGTTCGAGGCACCACCCGTGCGGCGCTCGAGTCGGCGATCGCGGCCGTCGAGGCCATTGCCGCCAGCCCGACCGTCCCCGATGTGACCGCTGAGGTCGAGACGATGGCCTCCTGGATGCCGATGGAGAAGCTCGAGCGTTCCGGGCGGCTTGCCGACAGCGCCATCGCGTTGGCGTCGCGGCTTGGGTTCGCGACGAAGGACGTGGCGACCGGCGGGGCGTCGGATGCGAACACGACCTCGGGGATGGGCATCCCGACGATCGACGGGTTGGGTCCGGTCGGCGGCAACGACCACTCGCCGGCCGAGTACCTCGACGTTGGCTCGATCGTCCCTCGGACGACGCTCCTCGCGAGCCTCCTGCTCGCCGTCGGCCGGGACCCTGTCGTCGCGGGCTGGCGCTCGCGCTAGAGGCACGAGTTAGAGCGACGAGCTAGGGCAACGGCGCGAGGCCCGCGGCCCGCAGGACAGCAACGAGCGACGCCGCCAGGACCAGCCCCGTGAGCAGCCCGCGATGGGCGACCACCACGAGCGCGCACAGGCCGACCGCCAGCCACTCGACACCGACGTGGAAGCTCGGATGGCGGGCCGCATCCAGCACGACCATCGTGTTGACGGCCGCCAGCGACGCGAGGATCGCCGGCCCGACGAGCCGGATGTAGGTCTGGACCATCGGCGGCAGCCGGTGCATGCCGGGAGCCAGCAGTGGGATCACCCGCCAGGGGTAGGTCACGAGCCCCATCAGGATCGCGAGCGGGATGAGCGCGGCGCTCACCGTCGGGAGCTCATTCGGGCGGCCGCGGGCCGAAGACGATCTCGGCCTCGTAGTGCCGGTCTTGCGGCCCCGGACGTGTCGCAAGCCCGGCGAGCGGGCCGAAAAGGCCGCCGGCCAGGAGACCGGCGGCGGGGTCCCACGCGAGCGACACCCCCACGGCGATGACCGCGCCGACGATCGCGGCGACGAGCTCCCGTCGGCCGGTGACGAGCCCGACGGCGAGCCCGAACATCGCTGCCGGGAAGATGACGTCGAGGCCGAACCGCGCGGGCTCCGGGATCGAGCCACCGAGCAGGACCCCCGCGATCGTCGCGACGTTCCACGGGATGAACGTGACCCCAATGGCTGCCCACCAGTAGCCCGGCGCATCCGCCCGGCCGATGCGCCGGAAATGCGATACGGCGAGCGCGAAGGTGTCGTCGGTCGTGAAGTGGGCCATGACGGCGCGAAGCCAGCGTGGGCGATTGTCGAGGTAGGGAGCCAGCCCCGCCGAGTACAGGAGGTGGCGAGCGTTGATGAAGGCCGTCAGGAACACGATGCCGGCCCAGGAGAAGCCACCGAGCACGTAGCCAACCGCGGCGAATTGGGACGCGCCCGCGAAGACGATGACGCTCATGGCGCTCGCCTCGAGCGGCGAGAAGCCAGCCGCGCGAGCGCTCAGGCCGTAGACGAGGCCGAAACCGCCGGCGCTGGCGACGATGCCCAATGAGTCGACCACGAGCCGGCGCCGTGAATCGCGCAGGGACAGCGTCGCCGCATGGATCGGGGCGGCTGGCGGGACCGGGGCGGGCTCGTTGCTGAGGCTGATGGCGACGAGCCCAGCTCGGGCTACCGGAGGAAGGTCTTGCCGCAGGTGCCGTCGCAGACGACGTACAGCGCATGCAGGTCGCGGGCATAGCCGGCCGCGTGGAGGATCCCGGGGCAACCCGGCGTAGGGCATTTCCAGGTCCACCAGCGCTCGTTCGCATCCAGCGGCGTCGTCTCCGCCGCGATCTTGTCGCCCAGCCCCTCGTGGGCCTCGATGGCTGTGGCGACGCGCGCGGCCCGCTCGTCCTCGGTCTCGCTGGAGTAGGGGTAGTTCTGGCCGACGTTCGAGGTCACGCGCACCTCCGACCGTTCGTGGCCTGGCTGAAATTGGGAACCGGTGACGGCTTCGTGTGAGCGCGGCACGTCACCGGCGACGCGGAGTATCGCACAGGACGCGGCGCCGGCTACCAGACCGCCGGCAGGCCGGCGCTGCGCGGATCGGTGGCGGCGGCGACCGATCCCTCGGCGGCCGCGGGTCCGCCTCCCAGCAGCTCGATCGCGTGCTCGTGGCCAAGGTGGCCGTCGAACGGCTGCGTTCGCGTGACCGGATGGCCCATCGCCTCGAGCTCCTCGAGCACGCCGGGGCCGAACCGCGGCTCCGCCCGGACCTCCCGCGGCGGGACGAAGTGGGCCGCCGGCTCGACGAACCAGCGCGGGATCGAGATCGCACTGCGGATGTCGAGGCCGCCGTCGACGAGCGCCGAGACGAGCTGGGCGTGGACCTGCGGCTGGGCGTCGCCGCCCATGGACCCGGCGATCACCCAGGGCTCGGACCGATCATCCCGGAACAACATGCCCGGCATCAGCGTATGGAGGGTCCGCTTCCCCGGTGCGAGCACGTTCGGGTGGTCGGGGTTGAGCGAGAAGTAGCTGCCGCGGTTCTGGTAGTGGATGCCGGTCTGCGGATCGACGACCCCAGAACCGAAACCCATGTAGTTCGATTCGATGAGGCTGACGGCGTTGCCGTCGCCATCGACCGTGGCGAGATAGATCGTGCCGCCGCCGGGCGGATTGGTCGCGACCGGGGGATCGGACGCCCGGGTTCGATCGATGCCCCGGGCGAGCGCGGCCGCGTATCCCTTGTCGAGCAGGTGGGCGACGGGGATGTCCATGTGTTCGGGATCCGTGAGGGTCGCGTCGCGGTCGGCCATCGCCCGTTTGGCCGCCTCGATCGCGAGATGGATCCAGTGCGCGTCGCGAACGCCGTCCGGCCCGAATCCGCCGGCGCCCGGTGAATCGAACGCCTCGAGGACGTTGAGCATCTCCAGCGCCACGATCCCCGATGCGTTTGGCGGATGGGTCGTCACCCGAAGGCCGCGATAGGTCGTCTCGATCGGCTGCGTCCACGTGGAGGCGTGATTGACGAAATCCGCGGGCGTGCACGAGAGTCCGAGGCCAAGCAGCGTTCGCGCTTGCTGCTCGCCCAGGTCGCCGTCATAGAACGCGTCGAACCCGGCCGTCGCCAGGTGCTCGAGGGTCCCGGCCAGGCCGGGCAGGCGAACAATCTCCCCGGGGCGCCACGGGCGGCCGGCCGGACGGTAGATCTCGAAGAACCCGGCGTCGGGACCGAGGGCCGTCGCGATCGACGGTGCGGTCCGCTCGACAGCATCGATGAAGCCGTCCCAGGCGGGGAAGCCCTCGCCGGCGAGCTCGATTGCCGGCGCGAGGACGGCGGCCCGGTGGAGACGCCCGAGCCGCTTGTGCGCGTCAGCCCACGACCGGACCGCCCCCGGGATAGTGACCGCGAGCGCTCCGCGAAGCGGCAGGCTGGCGACGCCCTTTTTGCGCAGCTGCCCGGCGTCGGCGCCCGCGGGGGCCCGACCGGAGCCGTTGAGGGCGAGCTGTCGACCGGACGCGGCATCCCAGATGAGCCAGAAGGCGTCGCCGCCGATCCCGCAGGCGTTCGGCATGACGACGCCGAGCACGGCGTTGGTCGCGATGGCGGCGTCGATCGCGTTCCCGCCGGCGCGCAGCACGCCAAGGCCCGCGGCAGTCGCGAGGTGGTGGGGTGCGACGACCGCGCCGTGGCGGCCGCGCGCCGTCGGGACGGGGACGAGCTGCCCGACGCCCGCGTCAGTCAAGCTTCACTCGAGCACGCGTCGCTCGAGCACGTCGTCACTCGAGCACGGCCGGCCGGTTGGGACCTGTGAGGAAGTGCTCGTGGCGCCGCAGCGCCAGGAGCGGCACCACCGCGAGCCCCAGCAGGACGACCGACGCGATGAGCACGCCGTCGAGCCCGAATGCGTACGCGGCGACGCCGGCGATCAGGCTCCCGACGATCTGGCCCAGGCCCAGGAATACGCTGTAGAGGCCCATGATCGCGCCGCGATCCGCCGGGTACGCCTCGGTCACGTCGGCGAGGAGCCCGATCGCCGCGGGCGTGGCGCCGGCCAGGACGAAGACCCCGAGGACGACCGGGATCGCGAAGACGAGCCGCAGGACTCCGGGTACGCCGCCGCTGTGGTTCACGGCCACGGCGCCGACCACGAGCAGCGCACCGCCACCCAGGCCGTAGAGGATGATCGTGGTCCGCCGGATCGCCTTGAAGCGGTTGCCCCAGTAGATGAGTCCGGCGAAGAACAGCGCGCCGCCCACGGCGAGGCCGATGCTGATCTGGAACGACTCGAAGCCGCCCATGAGGAGCTGGTTCGGAAATCGCGGGTCGGGTGCGCGGACCATCTGGAAGATCGTCTGGGTCGTGTACAGGCCGAGGACCGCGTTGATCGCGATCCACGTCGGGGCCAGGAGCCAGACGTGGGTCCCGGTGAGGATCTTCCAGTAGTGCCCGAGGCCGCTTCGGCTGCCGTCCGGCGCGGTCCCAGCCTCGGCCTCCGGCAGACGATCGAGCCGTTCGTCGACCCCGAATCGATAGATGGCCAGGGACACCGCGTACAGGACGCCGTTCACGAGGAACGCGGCCGGGCCAAGCAGCGGGAACAGGAGCCCGGCGACCACGAAGCCACTGAGCAGGCCGGCCAGGGTTGCCGCCTCGAAGCGCGCGACGGCCTTGCCCCGGAGGCCTTCGTCCGCCGCGGTCGCGGCGGCGATATAGCCGAGGATGGACGGGACGCTCGACGCCGTCGCGGAGCCCTCGAGGATTCGCGTCCCACCGATGATCGGCACGTTTGTCGTCGCCCACGTCGCAATGGCGGCGAGGATGCCGAAGACCGGTCCGAACTGCATGACCCGGTGATGGCCGATCCGGTCTGACAGCACCCCGAAGACCGGCGAGAACGTGAGCTCCGCCACGTAGAAGAGGGCCGTGATGACCCCGAAGGCGATCGGCCCGACGACCTGGCCAGGCCCGAGGCCCAGGACCTGATCGAGAATCCCGTGATGCTCGTGCAGCTTCGCGAGGTAGTAGATGAGCATCGCGCCGGTCAGGCCGGTGGAGAATCGGAGCGTGAACGTCCCGAGCAACACGGCCCACAGCGAGCGGTTCATCGTCGTTAGGGTACCGGGCGGCCATCGCGGCGGGCACGCCGGCCCGTATGATCGGAGGCCGAATGGCGGGAGACGCGGCGGCTCGGCCCAGAGCCGGCTCGCGCCTCACCGAGGAGGGCCAGCCGTGAGCCGCGTCGCCATCGTCACCGACTCCGCGTCCGACCTCGATCCGAAGCTCGCGTCCGACCTCGGGATCGCGGTGGTCCCGCTCGCGGTCAGCTTCGGATCGGAGGAGTTCAGGGCCGGCGTCGACCTATCGACCGAGGCTTTCTGGGCCCGGATGACCGCGCCGGACGCCCCGTTCCCGAAGACCGCCGCGTCGAGCCCGGGCGACTTTCAGGCTGTCTACGAGCGGTTGTTCGCCGAGGGCGCCGACGCGATCGTCTCGATCCACGTCGCGGGCAGCTTCTCCGGCACGATCAAGAGTGCCGAGGTGGCCAGGGGCCTGCTCGCCGGCCGCGACATCGAGATCGTCGACTCGACGAGCGCCTCGATGGGCGAGGGCCTGCTGGCCGAGCTCGCGCTCGACCTCGCCGCGCGCAGCGTTTCCGCCGCCGAGATCGCCAGGATCCTCCGCGAGCGGGCCGCCGACCTCAACGTCGTCGTGGCCCTCGACACGCTCGAGTACCTCAAGCGCGGCGGCCGGATCTCGGGGACCACGGCGGCCATCGGTACGCTGCTCTCCGTCAAGCCGATCATCACGATCAAGGACGGGGCCGTCGAAACCACCGAGCGGGTCCGGACCCGGTCGAAGGCTCGCGAGCGCGTGATCGAGCTACTCACCGCCCGCCCGGTGGAGCGGCTGGCGATCCTGTGGACGCCGCCATCGGAGCCGGAGTCGTTCCGGGAGGAGGTCATCGCCAGGATGCCCGACGGCGTCGACCCGGCCGCGGTGACGATCCAGGTCGTGGGCCCGTCGGTCGGCCCGCACCTTGGTCCCGGCTGCCTGGGCGGCGTGGTTCTGTATCGCCGCTGACATTGCGGGAAGGTTGCGATACGACGTCGGTTTGGGGCTGGGCAGCGGGTCGCGCCGCTATACTTCGGGCACTTCATGGACGTCCCCGTCCGCTCAGCCATGCCATTTTTGGAGGCTTACCGCAACCAATGACCACCGAGAACGTCGCCGCGCCCATCAACGTGTGGGCGGTCGCGCAGCAGCAGTTCGACCTCGCCGCCGAGCGGTTGCACCTCGACGAAGGGATGCGTCGCGTCCTCCGCGAGCCCCGCCGCGAGCTCACGGTCCACTTCCCGGTGAAGATGGACGACGGCTCGGTCAAGGTCTTCACGGGCTACCGGGTCCAGCACAACCTCGGCCGGGGCCCCGCCAAAGGCGGCATTCGCTACCACCAGAACGTGTCCCTCGACGAGGTCAAGGCCCTCGCGATGTGGATGACCTGGAAGTGCGCGGTCGTGGGCATCCCCTTCGGTGGCGGCAAGGGCGGCGTCATCGTCGATCCGAAGAAGCTCTCCAGGAAGGAGCTCGAGGCGCTCACCCGCCGCTTCTTCACCGAGATCGAGGTCCTCGTGGGGCCCGAGAAGGACATCCCGGCGCCGGACGTCAACACGAACGCCCAGGTCATGGCCTGGATGATGGATACGTACTCGATGCACATGGGCTACACGGTGCCCGGCGTCGTGACCGGCAAGCCGATCAGCCTCGGCGGCTCCGAGGGTCGCAACGAGGCCACCGCCCGCGGCACGGTCTTCTGCATCGTGGAGGCCGTTCGCCACCTCGGGATCGAGCTCGACAAGTCGACGGTCGCGATCCAGGGCTTCGGCAATGCCGGGTCCATCGCCGCGACCCTCATCACCGCCGAGAAGGCCACGGTCGTCGCCGTGTCGGACTCGACCGGCGGCATCCACAACCCCAACGGCCTCGAGATCCCGAAGGTCATCGCCTGGAAGCAGGAGCACGGGACCGTACAGGGCTTCCCCGGCTCGAAGGACATCAGCAACGCCGAGATCCTCGAGGTCCAGTGCGACATCCTCATCCCGGCAGCGCTCGAGAACCAGATCACGGAACGCAACGCCGGCAACATCAAGGCCCGCCTCATCGCCGAGGCGGCCAACGGACCGACGACGCCGGAGGCCGACGACATTCTCTGGAAGGCCGGCAAGTTCATGATCCCGGACATCCTCTGCAACGCCGGCGGCGTGACGGTCTCGTACTTCGAGTGGGTCCAGGACCTGAACCGCGACCACTGGAGCGAGACGGAGGTCAACGAGAAGCTCAAGGGGATCATGGTCAAGGCGTTCCAGGAGACCCTGGCCATCGCCCGCCGCGAGCAGTGCTACATGCGGACCGCGGCGTACCTCCTCGCGGTCGAGCGCGTCGCCGACGCCACCCAGATGCGGGGCCTCTACCCTTAGGTCAACCGACTGGCCGCCACATCGCGGTCACCCGGGATTCGTTTCGGACCGCGCTGAAGCCGCCATCCGCGACGAATCCGGCACGGGCATATCGATGATCGTTGGCCGGATTCGTCGACTCGAGGTAGCAGGGCATGCCTTCCACGTCCCAGCGAGCGAGGTCCTCGGCGAGGAGCTGCTGGCCACGGCCATGGCCGCGATGCTCGACGGCCGTGGCGAGCAGGCTCAGGTAGTAGTGGTCCGCTCGTCCTGCGCGGCTGGCCTCGAAGCGGGCATACAGCTCGTGCAGCGCGGTGAGCGCGACGGAGTCGAGCTCCTGAGCAATGAGGCGCTCGAGATCCTCCAATTGCGCTATCGACAGCTCGTCCTCGCCCGGTGGCAGCCAGATCGCCACGGCCGCACCGCCATCGGCGATACGGGCGGTCCCGAACCGCAGCGCGCCCTCGACGAACAGACGCCAGTACGACGTCAGCTTGATCCGGGCGCCGTCGGTCCGTGAGAGCGCCGGACCCCAGACCGGATCGTCGGCAAACGCCAGCTGGATGATCGTCGTTACGGAGCCGGCATCGGCCAACGTTGCGGCCCTGGATGGCATGGTGGAGACCGTATCGACCTCTAACGTGGCGGTCAACGCTGAGGCGGATGCTACGATCCGGGCCATGCTCGACCACGAAGAGAAGTTCCTGTTCAAGGAGGAGATCCTCGCCCTCGCGACTTCGATGGGCGAGCCCGGGACCCTCGACAACGTCGAGGACCTCCTGACCGACGTCATCACCAGCCCGCGCTTTGACTCCGAGGTCTTCACGCTCGAGCGAAGCCTCCAGGTGATGCTCGGCGCGCGGCCAGGAACGACGCTCGTCGGACTGCTGACCGTCTCGCCTGAGGTCTTCGACGAGGTCGCCGAGGTCCGCATCCCGCCCGAGGTCCACGAGCGGCTCGTCGCGTGGCGCGCCCGCTTCGGGCTCGCCATCGACAACGCCCTCAACTTCCTCAACAACCCCGACGGGATCCAGGGCCACAACTTCGCGACCCAGATCGCGCACGTCGAAGAGCGCCGCGTCCTGCAGGGTCGCCTGACGCTGGTCCGCTACAACAACGAGCCGCAGTTCTTCGTCGCCGACGCCGCGGTGTTCCTGGGCCTCGTCGCCGACATCATGGATCGCCTCGGGCCGTACCTCGAGCCCGATGCTGTCGAGGCGGAGACCGTCACCCGACTCCGAGAGGGGATCGCCCTCATCGAGCGGAAGACCAGCGCGCGGACCTAGGCGGGCGCGCTGCCCATGCGACAGCTGTATCTCGCCGCGACCGGCCAGAACCGCGGCAAGACGACCGCCTCACTCGGGCTCCTCGATGGGTTCCTCAAGCGCGGCCTTCGAACCGGGTTCATGAAGCCCGTCGGGCAGCGAACCGTCATCGACCACGGTGAGCCGGCCGACGAGGACGCGGTCCTCATGCACGAGGTCTACGGCTTGACCGAGCCGTATTCGGCGATGAGCCCGGTCCACATTCCGAGGGGCTTCACGAAGTCGTACATCGCGGGCGAGGTTGTGGAGGATCTCGGTGCCCGGATCGCGGCCGCCCAGGCCACGTTCCGGGACCATGACGTCCTCCTGGTCGAGGGAACGGGCCATGCCGGGGTGGGCGCCGTGATCGGGCTATCGAATGCCGTCGTCGCGGCGTCTCTCGGGGCGCCGGTGATCATCATCAGCGAAGGCGGCGTCGGCCGGCCGATCGACGAGATCGTGCTCAACGCCTCCCTGTTCACGAGCCATGGCGTGCCGGTCGCAGGGGCGATCGTGAACAAGGTCGACGTCGACGCGCAGCCGGGCATCGAGGGCGTTCTCGCACGTGGCCTGGCGCCGTACGATATCCCGCTCCTGGGGATCCTCCCTCGGCGCCAGATCCTCTCCAACCCGACCCTCGAGATGATCGTCGAGGGGCTCAACGGCGAGCGGATCCACGACGGTCCCGACCTCGAGCGGGTCATCGACGGCGTCGCGATCGGGGCGATGCAGCCGGGTCATATGCTCGAGCGGGTGGGATCCGGGACCCTTGTGATCGTGCCCGGGGACCGCGAGGACATCATCCTGACTCTCACGACCGCCCACCTCGTCGGGACGCCCCATCTCGACCGGAACGGTCAGAACGAGCCGACCTTCGAGCTCGATCTCGGCCACGCCGGTGCCGCGATCGGCCTCGTCCTGACCGGCGGGTATCGGCCCCGGCCAGCCGTCATCTCCGCGATCCGACGCGCCAACCTGTTCGCGATCCTCGTCGGCCACGACACGTACACCGTCGCGTCGGACGTCCATGACCTCCTCGTGAAGACGCACGCCGCGGACCGCGAGAAGATCGAGCTGATCAAGGAGCTCGTCGCCTCGAACCTGGACGTCGACCGGATCCTGGCCGTCGCAACCGAGGCCGCCTGAACTACGCGAGCAGCTCGTTGTCGATGAGCCGCGTCGTGCCGAAGCGGACGGCGATCGACAGGAGGGCAGGCCTCTCGACTCGGTCAAGCTCGTCCAGGGTCGACGCACCGGCGACCGACACGTAGTCCACGTTCGCGAGCGGCTCGGCCGCGAGCATCTCTCGCATCACGGCGCGCAGGGCATCGCCGTCGCGCTCGCCGGCCCCCCAGCGAGCGCGGGCCGCGAGGAGCGCCCGCCGGAGCACCGCCGCCGCGGCCCGCTCGTCGGCTGAAAGGTGAACGTTGCGGGAGGAGAGGGCGAGGCCGTCGGGCTCGCGGACGGTCGGGCACCCCACGACCTCGGTCGGGATCGCGAGGTCGGCGGCCATGCGCTGGATCACGAGGACCTGCTGGGCGTCCTTCTGGCCGAAATACGCCCGCTCGGCCCCGACCAGATCGAACAGGATCGCGACGACCGTCGCGACGCCGTCGAAATGGCCGGGTCGGGCGGCGCCCTCGAGGACCTCGGCGAGCGCACCGACCGAGACCGTCGTGTCGGAGCCGGGCGGGTAGACCTCCTCGACGGACGGCGCGAAGACGATGTCGACGCCCTCGGCCCCGCAGATCGCGACGTCGCGGCCCTCGTTGCGAGGGTATTGATCGAGATCGCTTGGGTCGCCGAACTGGCGGGGGTTGACGAAGATCGTGACGACGGTCGTGGCCGCCTCGGCGCGGGCCTGCCGGATGAGCGCTCGATGCCCGTCGTGCAGCCAGCCCATCGTCGGCACGAGCCCGACCGGCCGGGCCGCCTGAGCGAGCGCGCGACGAAGCTCCTCGCGGGTTCGGAGCAGGAGCGTCAGAGGTCGCGGTCCAGCGGGATGCCGGCCGATGCGGTGCGGTCCTCGGGCGTCGCACGATCGTCGGGCGTTCGGCCGAGCGCCTCGTCGAGGATCGTGTCGTCCATCCGAACCGTCTGCTCGGGCCCAGGAAAGCGGCCCGTGGTGACATCGGCGGCCCACTCGCGCGCCGCCGTCGCGATGGCACCCTGGACGTCAGCGTAGCGCTTCGCATGCTTCGGCGAGAAGTCGCCGAGGCCGATGAGGTCGGTCACGACCTGGACCTGGCCGGCGCAGCCGGCGCCGGCGCCGATCCCGATCGTCGGGATTCGGAGGCGCGACGTGATCAGCGCGGCGAGCTGCTCCGGGACGAGCTCGAGCACGATCGCGAAGGCGCCGGCCTCCTGGATCGCGACCGCGTCCGCGAGCAGCGTTCGGGCAGCGTCGCGCGTCTTGCCCTGGACCCGAACCTTGCCGCCGAGGCCGTGCTGCGATTGGGGGGTCCAGCCGATGTGACCCATGACGGGGATCCCGGCCTTCACCATCGCCTCGACGATCCGGGCGCTGCGGATGCCGCCCTCGACCTTCACCGCCTGGGCGCCGGCGTCGCGCATGAACCGGCCTGCGTTCGCGAGCGCGTCCTCGGTCGTGGCGTAGGACAGGAACGGCATGTCGCCGATCACGATGGCCCGCCGCGCGCCACGGGCGACGGCGCGGGTGTGATGGAGCATCTCGTCCATCGTCACGCTGACGGTCGTCTCGTAGCCGAGCATGACCTGGCCGACCGAATCGCCGACCAGGAGCATCGGGATCCCGGCGTCGTCGAGGATTCGAGCCGTCGGGTAGTCGTACGCGGTCAGCATGGGGATGCGCTCACCGTCCGCGAACATCCGACCGATGTCCGAGATCGTGACCCGCTTCAGCGGGTCGCTGGATGCGCTCATTCGTCAGACTCTCCCGTGCGTTCCGGCAGTCTGCACCGCGGCGTCGCGAGCGTCCAACGCGGCCGCCACGCGGTCGAGGATGCGGTCGGCAACCTCGCGCTTCGTCAGCAGCGGCAGTTCCTCGCGGGCGCCGGCGGCGTCGAGGATCGTCACCCGGTTCGTCTCCGTCCCGAACCCCGAGCCGGCTTCCGAGACGTCGTTTGCGACGAGGAGGTCGACCCCCTTCGAGACCAGCTTCTCGGCGGCTCGGGACAGCGCGCCCGTCTCCGCCGCGAAACCGACGAGGACCGGAGCCGGTTCGACCGGCTCGCGATTGCGCTCGCCCGAAGCGTCGAGGCCCCGAACGATGCGGCCGATCTCGGCGAGGAGATCCGGCGTCGCCGCGAGCTCGAGGCGCAGTCCATCAGCACGTCGCAGCTTGAGGTCCGACGGATTGGTCGGCTCGAAATCGGAGACCGCTGCGGCCATCACGAGCGCGTCCGTGGGACGCTCGCCGGAGCCGAAGAGCGTCCGAAGCAGCGCGCCCCGCAGCTCCCCGGTGGTCTCGACCCGAACGACGGCTGCCTCCCGGGGGAGCGGAACCTCGACTGCCGCGGCCAGCAACGTGACCCGCGCGCCGCGCTCGAGCGCCGCCATAGCCACGGCGACCCCCATCCTTCCGGTCGATCGATTACCGATGTAGCGGACGGGATCGATGGGCTCGCGGGTCCCCCCGGCGGTGACGACGACGTGGCGCCCGAGGAGATCCGCCTCGCGGGGTCGCGCATCGCGCAGTGGCGGGCGGGCTGCCGGGTCCGGCTGGCGAACCGGCCGAGAGCCGACCGCCGCGACCACGGCATCGAGGATCCGGGCGAGATCGGCGAGCCGCCCCGTGCCCGACTGGCCCGATGCCAGCGGCCCCTCCTCGGGCGGAACGATCGAATAGCCAAAGGCCGTCAGCCGGGCCACGTTGGCGACCGTCGCCGGGTGCGTCCACATGTCGCCGTCCATCGCCGGCGCAACAACGACCGGGGCGCTCGTTGCGAGGCAGGCGGCGGTGACCACGTCGCCGGCCAGGCCGTTGGCCATCGCCCCGAGCCAGTGCGCGGTCGCCGGCGCGACAACGATCGCATCCGCCGAATCGCCGACCACGATGTGGCCGATCCGCCCATCGGGCAGGTGGTCGAGGAGCTCGGACTCGACCGGATGGCGCGACAGCGCCGCGAACGTCAGCGGCCCGACGAACTTCGTCGCGGACGGGGAGAGAAGGGCCACCACGTCCGCACCCTCGGCGCTCAGCAGGCGGAGCAGCTCGACCGCCTTGTACGCAGCGATCGAGCCCGTGACGCCGAGGCCGATGAGACGGCCCTCGAGCCGGCGGCTGGTCACTTGAGGCCCAGCTCGAGCGGCTGGCCACCGGCGACCTCGGCGTGGAGGATCGCGAGGCCCTTGAGCGTGAGGTCGGGGTCGATCGCATCGATGCCTTCGAGAGCCGCCGCCCATGGCGCCGCGGAAAGCCCGCCGGTGAGGATTGCCTGGACGTCGGCCGGCGCGACACCGCTGGCGTCAGACAGCTCGCGCCTGATGCGCGAGAGCAGCCCCGTGACGAGGGCCTGGTAGCCGAAGATCGTGCCGCTCTGCATCGCCGACACCGTGTCGCGGCCGATGGCCCGGTCCGGGGTCCGCAGCTCGATCCGGGGCAGCTTCGCGGTTCGCGCCGCGAGCGCCTCCAGGCCCAGCTCGAGCCCGGGCGCGATCGCACCGCCGACGTACGCGCCATCCGCGGCGACGCAGTCGAAGGTCGTCGCGGTCCCGAAGTCGACGACTACGGCGGGCGTCCCGTACAGCCGCCCAGCGGCCAGGGCATTCACGAGCCGGTCTGCGCCGACGTCGCCCGGCCGGTCGGTCCGAACTGGCAGCGGGACCGTGCCCGCGCCGGCGATCAGCAACGGCCGCTCCCGACGGTCGGCTACCGCCTCGAGGCTCGCCGTGAGCGCGGGGACGACCGAAGCGCACACGATCGCGGACACGTCGGCGAACGCGGCGTCGTCGAGCCGAAGGAGGCCCTCGAGCAGCAGCTCCAGCTCGTCGGCCGTCGCTCCCGGCACGGTGGCGGCGCGTCGAGTCGCGTAGAGGGTGCCGTTTCGGAAGCATCCGATCGTGATATTCGTGTTGCCGATATCGATCGCGAGGAGCATGGCCGGATCATACGCGTGGGTATTCAGGGGTCTTCAGCCGGCCGGCGGCGTGGAGTACCATCGCGGTCGTTCCGCCCGCCCCCGAGTGCCCCGGAGGAGGAGCCCGTGTCCATCAGCCCGCCGGCCAAGTTCTTCGTGAACCAGGGCGTGGTGACGACGCGCGAGGACATGCTCAACCTCCTGCGGCCGCTTCTGAAGCAGACCGTGAGCTACCGCTACCTCCGCGGGCGCGAGATCGTGTCGCACGGGACCGGCTGGGTCGAACGGATCGTCGTCGACCAGCCCGAGGTCTCGACGTACTTCACCCCGATCGCGATCACCGTGAACGTCGACTCCTTCGAGCATCTCGACTTCACGACGCGACCCGACCAGCTCCTCGTCTACACCCTCGTCCAGGGCGACGAATCGGTGATCGTCGAGTTCGCGCCCGGCGGCGATGGCGCCACCTAGCCGTTCGAACCGCGGCAGCTCGCATTCGATACCTCCGGCTTCGTGCAGATGGAGCTGCTGGCCCTCGACCAGGGCGACGAATAGCGCGTTAACCGGGCAGAAAACGGCGCTGCCGCCGGATTACCATCGGCCGAAGCTCGGATCCGGCTGGCGCATCCGAGGTTACGGAGAGGCGTGGCCCGCTCCGCCCTGGACCGGCGCGCCTCGCGGAGGAGGGACTGGTTCGAGTGACAACTGCGGAGGCCGCTGAGCGGCCAGAACGTGGTGGGGGCGGCGGCATGATCGCCGACTACTTCAAGTTCGCCGAACGCGGCACGGACCTCTTGACGGAGGCTCGTGGCGGCCTCACCACGTTCATGGTCATGGTCTACATCGTCTTCCTGAACGCGAGCATTCTTGGCGACGGCTTCAAGCTCGCCGCCGACGATCCGGGACGGATCGCTCTCTCGGCCGGCACGGCCCTGATCGCCGGCATCATGACGATCGCGATGGGCGCCTGGGCGAACTACCCGTTCGCGCTGGCGGCCGGTCTCGGCATCAACGCGATCGTGGCGTTCAGCCTGACCGGTCGTGGCCTCACGCCACAGGGCGCGATGGGTGTCATCGTGCTCGAAGGCCTCGCGGTGACGCTGCTCGTGCTCGTCGGCTTCCGGGAGGCCGTCATGAATGCCGTCCCGCTGGCGCTCAAGCGAGCGATCGGCGCCGGTATCGGTTTGTTCATCCTGTTCATCGGGTTCGCCAACGGCGGACTCGTCCAGTCGGGCTGCTCGCCCTTCGTGCCGCTTCCGGTTTGTGCCGGAACGCTCGTGACCGTGTCGTTCCCGACGACGGCCGCCCAGTTCGTCTTCCTCTTCGGCCTCGCGCTCACGGCGATCCTGTGGGCTCGCCGGATCCGGGCCGCCCTCGTCATCTCGATCCTGGGCACGACGCTGGTCGCGCTGGCCGCCGGCGTCACGAAGATCCCCGGCACCCTCGCCTTGACCCCGAACTTCTCGACGCTCGGCTCGTTCGATATCGGCAACGTGTTCACCACGCTGCCGCTCCTGACGGCGATCCTCGTGATCTTCGCGATCATGCTGACCGACTTCTTCGACACGATGGGCACGGTCACCGGCGTCGCCGCCGAGGCCGGCCTTGCGCGAGAGGACGGCTCGGTGCCAGGCGTCGGACGGGTCCTCATCGTCGACAGCCTCGCGGCCGCCGTCGGCGGCCTCGGCGCCGTGTCGTCGAACACGACGTACATCGAGAGCGCGGCGGGCGTCGCCGACGGCGCGAGGACGGGCTTCGCATCGGTCGTCACGGGCGTCCTCTTCCTGCTCGCGATTCTGCTCGCGCCGCTCGCCGGGATCATCCCGGGCGTCGCGACCGCGCCGGCTCTGGTGATCGTGGGCTACCTGATGTTCACGCAGGTGAAGGACATCAACGTGGCCGACATCGAGGACGGCTTCCCGGCCCTCCTCACGATGATCCTCATGCCCCTGACCTACGACATCACCGTCGGCATCGGCGCCGGCTTCATCTCGTGGGTCCTCCTCAAGGTCGTGCGCGGCAAGGTGGCCGAAGTCCATCTGCTCATGTGGGTGGTCTCGATCGCCTTCGTCGTGTTCTTCCTGCAGAACTGGATCCAGGCGCTCCTGCCCAAGTGATCGCCTGAGATCGCGTCTCCGCGCGAATCATCGGCCGGCGTCCCCCGGACGCCGGCCGTTCGATTCACCTCCTGTACCATCGCCGCGATGTTTGAACGGACCGTGCTGCCCGAGGGGCCCCGGGTGATCAGCGCCCACCTGCCTGCGGCGCGCTCCGTGTCGATTGCGGCGTACGTGCTGGCCGGCTCGCGCGCCGAGGACCCCGGCGAGACGGGCGTCGCCCACTTCCTCGAGCACCTTACGTTCAAGGGCACGAAGGCCTTTCCGTCTACGCGGACGCTGAGCGAGGCGATCGAGGGCGTCGGCGGCTCGTTCAATGCCGCTACCGATCGAGAGTCGACCGTCTATTGGGCCCGAGTGCCCGGACGCGAGGCCGCGCGGGCGATGGAGGTCCTCGGGGAGCTGATCTGCCGCCCGGCCCTCGACCGGACCGAGATCGATCGGGAGCGCGACGTCATCGTCGAGGAGATTCGCGGCTACCTCGACGACCCAGCCGAGTACTGCCAGATCCTTTTCCAGCAGGCCATGTTCGGCGACGGCGCGCTGGGCCGCGAGATCTGTGGGGACGAGAACGCCGTCCGCTCCCTCCCGGAGGCGACGATCCGGGCGTTCTGGGGCTCGCGATACCGGCCGGTCAACACGGTCGTGGCCGTCGCGGGCGACCTGTCGCACGACGAGTCCGTGGAGCTCGCATCGCGAGCGTTCGGGCGCGGCAACGGCGTAGCCCACGGCTTCAAGCCCTCGCCGATCCTGCCGGCCGGGGAGCGGGTCCTCGTTGGGCGCCGCGACACGACCCAGGCCCAGATCAGCCTGGGCGTGCCGGCGCTCCCGCGCGACCATCTCGACGGCTGGGCCCTCGCCGTCCTGAACACGATCCTCGGCGATGGCATGAGCAGCCGGCTCTTCCTATCGCTCGTCGATCGTGCCGGGCTCGCCTACGACGTGAGCTCCGGGATCGTCGAGTACGCCGACGCCGGGTCGCTCGAGGTCAACGCCGGCGTCGACCCGGCAAAGATCGGCCGAGCGCTCGACGCGATCCTGGTCGAGCTTGGCCGTCTCCGCGACGAGCCCGTGCCCGAACAGGAGGTCGACAAGGCCAAGGCCTACCTTGCCGGCGGGCTCGAGCTGCGGATGGACGAGACCCGCCACCTCGCGGCCTGGATCGGCGGACAGGAGGCACTCCACGAGCGGGTCCTGTCCCTCGATGAGGCATTGGCCGCGGTCGCGGCCGTGACCGCCGAGGACGTCCACCGTCTCTCGCGAGCGCTGATTCGCGACGACCTGCTGCGGCTCGCCGTCGTGGCACCGGGTCGGAACCTGCGCGGCCTCGACCGCCGGCTCCGACTGCCGGGATGAGTGGCGTGACGCCGACCCCGGCGGCCGCGGACCTCGACGGCGAGGCGCGCCTCGCTCGACTCCACCTCCGCGTCGGCATGCTGGTCCTTGCCCGATCCGAGCTCGAGGATCTCGAGCGGCGGGGGCTCCTCGACCCTTCCGGCCGAGCGTCACTCGCGGAGGCGCGCTGGCGCTCCGGCGACCTGGAGGATGCGGCCGCGGCGGCCCGAGCGCATCTCGAGGCCGGCGGTGACGATCCCGTCGCGCTCTGCATCGCGGCAGAGGCGGCCGCCGCGGACGGCAGGCCCGGCGAGGCGAGGGTGCTGATGGATCGCCTCGGGCCACCCGATGCGGCCACGGTCGATGCGCTCTTCGCGGGCATGCCCCGACGAGGGTTCTGGCCCTCGATCGGTGGGGATGCGATGACGACCGAGACGCTCTTCGGCGAGGCCGGCCACGTCGACGGCGCTCGTCACGCTCGTCAGGCCCTATCGTCGGATCGACGAACCGTGCCAGGAGAGCCGCCGACGCGGCGAGAGGACCCTGGGTCGCGACTCTCCATTCGAACCGTGCCCGGTCCCCGCGAGGTCCTCGACTCGACCGATCCCGGGCTCTGGCCAGTGGGCGCCGCGGCAGGGCCAGGTGCCTACGTGGGCTCCGGGCCGTCGGTCGACATCGATCCGCAGCTCGAGCTCGCCCATGGACGCGCCGAGCTGTCGACGGACGTGGAGCGGGCACTGGTCCGGTTGTCCCTCGTGCTCCGGATCGATCCCACCCTTGCCCCGGCGGTTCTCGACGCCATCAGCCTCCGACAGGAGCCTGCGGCCGAGCTGATCCGCGGCGATGCGCAGCGACTGCTCGGCCGGCATCTCGAGGCCGAAGCGGCCTTCGCTCGTACCGCGGACTGGCTCGACCTTCCGGTGCCCCGACCGGAATCCTGAATCCCCATGCCTGAGGAGGGCTCGTGACCGAACGAACGCTCATGCTCATCAAACCCGACGGGGTCCAGCGCCTGCTCGTCGGCCGCATCGTCGGCCGCTTCGAGGAGCGCGGTCTGAAGCTCGTCGGCATGAAGCTGGTCCGGGTGGACCGGTCCCTCGCGGAGCGCCACTACGCGGTCCACAAGGGCAAGCCATTCTTCGAAGGGCTGCTGGCGTTCATCACCTCGGGCCCGCTCGTCGCGATGGTGCTCGAGGGCCCGCAGGCCATCGCCGTGGTCCGGTCGATGGTCGGCGCGACCCGACCCGCGGAGGCCGCGCCCGGCACCATCCGCGGCGATCTCGCGCTCGAGACGGCACAGAACCTCATCCACGCCTCGGACGGGCTGGAGACCGCGACCGCCGAGGTCGCCCTGTGGTTCACCGCCGCCGAGCTGCTCGACTACGACCGCGAGATCGATCGCTGGGCGCTCGCCCCCCAGGAGTGAGCGACCCGCGGCGTGCCGTCGGGCGCGCCAGCCCGGCTCAGGCGGCGGCGCCACCGACGGCGACACCGAAGCCAACGGCGGCGAGGACGACGACCCCCAGGGCCACCAGCGGCGCTCGATTCGCCCGAAGCTCCGCCGGCAGCGCTCGAGCGATCTCCCGCACGGACCCGCTCGACCAGCCCTCCGCTCGGCCGCCCGTCCAACGCGGTCGGAATGACGCCGCGCCGGTCACGGCCCGTCCGGGCCGGCCGAGCCCGACGACGATGATCCGCCCCAGGTAGATCACCGGTGTGAGGGCCGCGAGCAGGACGAGCGTCCCGAGCGGGCCCGACAACGCGCCGTCGACGAGAGCCACCCGCGCCGAGAAGATCGCCATCCCCGGCAAGCCCACCGCGCCCAGCGCGATCAGCCCGAGCGCTACTGCGAGCGGCGGCGACCCCGAGATCCAGCCGCGCAGGTCCACGAGGCGGTGGACGCCGAAGGTCGATCGGGCCGCCGCGACCCAAGCCGCGAGGGCCGTCTTGAGCATCGCCGATGCGATCAGCCAGTTCCGCGCGGCATCCGCAGCCTCGGTGTGGAGCGATGCGAAGGCCAGGACGGCCAGACCGGCATCCTGGAGGATCGAGTACCCGAGAACGTGCTCGACGTCGTCGTGGAGGGTCGCGGCCAGGCCCCCGAGCATGATGCTCGCAACGCCGACCACGATGATCGCGATGCGCTCGAGATCGCCTTCCGTCCCCGGCCCCATGGCCACCTGGCCCCAGCCGAGCGCGACCAGGAGAAACGCCGCGGAGCCCCAGACGAGCGAGGCCGGAACCGCCAGCGGCGACACGCCCTCGATGAACCGGGCCGCCCAGACGTGGGCGGGAATCAGCCCGGTCCGGATCGCGACGGCGGCCACGATGCCAAGCAGCGCGAGCCCGGCCGCTGCTCGAGCTGCCGGATCACCGGCGGGTGGCCCGTTGCGGAGCGGGCCGGCCGGCGACGCGGCCCAGGCGACCACGACGATCGCCAGCAGCGATGAGCCGATCACCGCCCACGATCCGCTGGTCGCCGTTCGCAAGCGCCACGGGTCCTCGCGTCCGTGGACCCAGCCGGCGAGGCTGGGGATGACGACCGTCCCGACACCGCCCGCGGCGAGCGCGGCGAACGATGTTGTCGCGTCGTCGATCGTGAGCGCCAGCACGCCGACGCCGAGGGCGAGCAGCGCCGGGCCGGTCACGACGCGTCGGCGCCCGATCTCGACCTCCAGCAGCCCGAGGACGAGCGTCCCGAGCGACCAACCGAGGGCAAGCACCCGGACGAGGTTCGAGCCGACCAGCGCCTGGCCGCCGAGGGCGACGGCATTGTCGCTGTTGACCCCGAGCGCCAGCACGGCCGTGAGCAGGGCCGTCCCCAGGCCGACGCTGGTCGCGAGGGTTCGCCGAGCGGGCATGAGGAGCACGGTCGCGAGCCCGCCGACGAGGGGAGCGAGGATCAGGGCAAGGAGGTTCACGGCATGGCCAGAAGGTCCACGGCGCGGGCCTTCAGCCCGCCTCGTCGAGGGACTGGGCCGATGGATCTCCAGCCCGTGCCAGCGCCGCGCCGGTCGCCGCGGTGCCCAGGAGCAGCCCGACCACCGCGAGCTGCTCGAAGTCTCCCGGCGGTCCCGCGAGGCCAGTCCGCAGCGTGATCGCCGCCTGCACGATCAGCAGGAGCCCGATCGCCCGCTGCGCTCCTGATCCGCCGAGCGCGGCCGGCGTGGCACCGACCGCGATGATCCCCATGGCCGTTGCGGTGCTCAGGATCCGGGCGGTCAGCGCCGCGGCGGTCGGGGCCGCTGCCTCGATCCCGCCATTCGGCGTCGCGGCAAGCGCGACCGCGATGCCGACGCCGCCGAGGGCGGCGGCACATGCGATCAGGCTCTCCGCTGGCCAGCCGAAACGCGAGCCGGAATCAACGTCCGGGCGCGCTTCGAGGAGGAGGACTCGAAGGATCGCGACGGCGAGCAGGCCGCCGACGATTCGGACGCCCAGGGTCGCGGGTGACGGCAGCGGATCGACGAGCAGGGTGCTCCCGACGACGACGAGCGCCAGGCCGTTCAACGCCCCCCTGAGGTCTCGCGACGAGACGGCGATCACGGCGCCCGCCCCAACCGCCAGCGCGACGGCCACGAAGGCGAAGTTCATGGGCTCGGACTGGGACTGAGCTCCGGGTGCGCGGGTGTCGGCAGGATGCCGAAGGTATCGAACGGCCAGTAGCGGAGCCAGGCACGCCCGATCACTTTCGAGATCTCGATCACGCCGAACTCACGGGAGTCCGCCGAATCGCGACGGTGGTCGCCGAAGACGAGCAGATCGCCGGTTGGCACGAGCCACGTGGCCAGGCCGCCGGGCGATGGGTCGGTCGTCTGGGCGACGCCGTTGTCCTTGAAGATGTACGGCTCGCCGAGCTGGGTACCGTTCACGAAGACCTTGCCGTCGCGCAGCTCCACTCGATCGCCAGGCAGGCCGATGATCCGCTTGATGAAGGGCACCCCGTTGCCCGCCGACCAGCTCGCCGGCGGATCGAAGACCACGATGTCGCCGCGGGTGTAGGCCGACCAGTGCGGGGTCAGCTTGTCGACGAGCACGTACTGGTCGGGTAGCAGGGTCGTCTCCATCGAGCCCTGCTGGACCTTGTACGGCTGGGCGACGAAGGTCTGGATGCCGAGAAAGATCACGAGGGTCAGGACGAGAGTCTCGACCACCTCGAACAGGCAACCGAGCGCGGGTCGTTGGGTCACAAGAGCGGGAGTGTATAGGGCTCACTGGGTCGTGGCCCATTTGACCCCGTCGGAGGGCCATTGCTACACTCCGGCCGGCCCGGCTGGGGTCGCCTCGGTGCGTTCCGATGTGAGTTTCGAGCACCGAATGAACCGGCCTCCGGCCACCTCCCGACGAAGACCGGCGTCGCGGCCTGCGCCGCGAGCCCGACACCGCCCAGACACTTTGGAGGACCCCTCAACCCGATGGACGCCAGTCAGCTGCAGCTGATCATCCTGCCGGCGGGCCTGATCGCCGTGCTGTTCGCGATCTACCTTGCCCGCGACGTCCTATCGAGGGACACCGGGACCAAGGCGATGGAGGATGTCGCCGGAACGATCTTCGAAGGCGCAGTGGCGTTCATCCGGCGGCAGTACACCACGATCGGGATCCTCGCGATCGTCGGCGCCGTCGTCATCGGCGCGATCATCACGATCTTTGAAACCAAGCAGGTCGCCGACACCGGTACGTTCGGCATCGACCTGGGTTGGCGAACCGGCCTGGCGTTCCTGGTCGGCGCCGCTTGCTCGATGGCCTCCGGGATCATCGGCATGTTCATCAGCGTGAAGTCGAACGTCCGGACGGCTGCGGCGGCGCGACGCAGCGTCGTCGAGGCGGTTCAGGTGGCGATGCGCGGCGGGGCCGTCTCGGGGTTCCTCGTCGTCGCCCTGTCGCTGCTTGGGGTGTACGGGATCTTCAGCCTGTTTGGCGGCCTGGCCGGCGGCCAGGCGACGCACGATGCTCCCTTCCTGATCGTCGGGTTCGGCTTCGGCGCCTCCTTCGTGGCCCTGTTCGCCCAGCTCGGCGGCGGCATCTACACGAAGGCGGCGGATGTCGGCTCGGACCTCGTCGGCAAGGTCGAGGCCGGGATCCCCGAGGACGACCCGCGAAACGCCGGCGTCATCGCCGATCTCGTCGGCGACAACGTCGGCGACTGTGCCGGCCGCGGCGCCGATCTGTTCGAGTCGACAGCCGCCGAGAACATCGGAGCGATGATCCTCGGCGTCGGCGTGTACGCGATCGCGCTCGCGGCCGGTTGGCCGCATCCTGAGGCGTGGATCTTCTTCCCGCTGGTCGTTCGCGCCTTCGGTCTGCTCTCAACGATCGTCGCGATCTTCTTCGTGCGCGGGCGGGAAGACGAGAACCCAATGAACATGCTCAATCGCGGCTACTGGGTGACGACGATCCTGTCCGCCGCCGCCTTGCTGCTCGTGACCAACGTCATGCTCCAGACGAACGGCAATTCGCCGTCCGGGCTGCCGGTGTGGGTGTACTTCTTTGGCGCCGGCGTCGTCGGCCTCGCGACCAGCGTCGCGTTCGTCTACATCACCCAGTACTACACGGCCGGCACGTACCGCCCGGTGCGCGAGATCGCCGAGGCATCCCGGACGGGCCCGGCGACCAACATCATCTCGGGCATGGCGGTCGGCTTCGAGACGACCTTCGTGACGGCAATCACGATCGGTATCGCCCTATTCGCGAGTCACGCACTTGGTTCCGCGGCACACATCGTCAATGCCGACGGCAAGGATGTGGGCGGCATCTTCGGGACGGCCGTCGCGACCATGGGCATGCTCATGACGACTGCCTACATCCTCGCGATGGACACGTTCGGGCCAATCACCGACAACGCCGGCGGAATCGCCGAGTTCAGTCGCGCCGAGGCCGGCGCCCGTGAGATCACCGACCGCCTCGACGCCGTGGGCAACACGACGAAGGCGCTGACCAAGGGCTACGCGATCGCCTCGGCGTCGCTCGCGGCATTCCTGCTGTTCAGCGCGTACATCGACAAGGTCAACCTGATCCTCGGTCGCCAGATCGCAGCAGGCACGCGCGACGCCGGCTCCCTGCTGACCTCCGTCAACCTCGCCAACGTGAACGTCTTCATCGCTGCCCTGATGGGCGCGATGCTCGTGTACTTCTTCTCGTCTCTCGCGATCCGGGCGGTTGGCACGACCGCCCAGGCGATCATCGTCGAGGTTCGCCGCCAGTTCCGGGAGATGCCCGGAATCATGGATTACTCCCAGCGCCCGGATTACGCCCGCGTCGTCGACATCACGACCCGCGCGGCGCTGCGGGAGATGATCGCGCCGGGCCTCGTTGCGGTGGCCACGCCGATCATCGTTGGCCTCCTCCTGGGCTACGAGGCAGTCGCGGGGATGCTGATGGTCGGGACGATCGCCGGCGTGCTCCTCGCCACCGTGCTGAACAATGGCGGCGGGGCCTGGGACAACGCGAAGAAGTACATCGAGTCGGGCAACCTCAAGGACGTGCAGGGCAACGTGCTCGGGAAGAAGACCGACGCCCACGCCGCGGCGGTCGTCGGTGACACGGTCGGCGATCCCTTCAAGGACACGGCCGGACCATCGCTCCACGTCCTCGTGAAGCTGCTGGCCACGATCACCCTCGTCCTCGCGCCGCTCTTCATCCGTTAGGCTCAACGAACCGCCGCGATCCGGCTGACCCAGCCGTCGCCAGGAGCCACCCGTGGAAGCGCTCATCCATGCCGCGATCCTGGGGATCGTCCAGGGCCTGACCGAGTTCCTGCCGATCTCCTCGTCCGCCCACCTGATCCTCGTCCCGCGCCTCCTCGGCTGGAACGACCCGTTCATCGATTCGACCGCGTTCGACGTGATGCTCCACATGGGCACGCTCGTCGCGCTGCTCGTCTACTTCTGGCGCGACCTCATCAAGATCCTCGGTGCGTGGCTCGCGTCGATCCGGGACCGCAGCATCGGCGACGATCCGGAGCGCCGGCTCGCCTGGCTGCTCGTCGTGTCCGTGATCCCTGCGGCGATTCTCGGGGCGGCCTTCGAGGGCTTCTTCGACCAGACGTTCCGCGAGCACTACCAGTGGATCGCGATCTTCGTGCTCGTCGGGGCCACGCTCCTGTGGCTCGGCGAGCGGCGCGGGACCCAGGCGAAGGGCCTCGACGGGATGGTGCTTCGCGATGCGGTCACGATCGGCGCCGCCCAGGCGCTGGCCCTCTTCCCGGGGACCTCCCGCTCCGGCATCACGATCGCGGCCGGGCTGCTCCTGGGTCTCAAGCGCGAGGCGGCGGCTCGCTTCAGCTTCCTCATGGCCGTGCCAGTTATCGCCGGCGCAGGCATCTGGAAGGCCCGAACGCTCGTCGGCGCGAACCTGGGCGGCGCCCAGGTGAATGAGCTCGTCGTCGGCGTCACCACGTCGGCCATCTTCGGGTTCATCGCGATCGCATTCCTGCTGCGATTCCTGCGGACGAACCCCACGACGGTCTTCATCGCCTATCGAATCGTGTTCGCCGCCGTGATCGTCGTCGCCTGGCTGGGACTCTGGGATCGCTGATCGACCCATGGAGGTCATGAAGCAGCTCCGCCAGCGAGCGATCCGTGACCTCGTCGAACAGCGCTCGATCCGAACCCAGCAGGAACTGGCCGTCGCCCTCCGGGAGCGGGGCTTCCGCGCGACGCAGGCGACGATCAGTCGCGACGTCAAGGAGCTCGGGCTCGCAAAGGGCGGCCGGGCTGCGACGCGCGTCTACGTCCTGCCGCCGCGCCTGGTCGAGGCCGAGGTCTCCGGCGAGGACCGGCTCCGGCGGCTGCTCGGCGATCTTCCGGTCCAGGTCCGGGAGGCAGGCCTGCTCCTCGTGGTGCGGACCCTGCCGGGCTCGGCGCACGCGATCGCCGCTGCGCTGGACCGGGCGTCCTGGCCGGAGGTCGAAGGCTCCATTGCCGGCGACGACACGGTATTCATCGCCGTCGCCGATCGAGGCTCGCTCGGGCGCGTGAAGACCCGCCTGCTGGAGCTGTCGCAGGCGCTTTGACACTCCCATGGGGCCGCAGTACGCTACGCGGCCACACTCGAACTCCAGCCTGCGGAGGACTCGCGCAGGGCTGGGGTTCTTTCCTTATCGGGGGTACGAACCCGCCGTGAACAACAAGCCAACCTACATCAGCAAGGACGGCCTCGAGAAGCTTCGCAAGGAGCTCGAGGAGATGGTCTCTGTGCGCCGTCCCGAGATCGCCCAGCGCATCCACGACGCCAAGGAGCACGGCGATCTGAGCGAGAACGCCGAGTACGAGGACGCCAAGAACGAGCAGGCGTTCGTGGAGGGTCGGATCCAGACCCTCGAGGCGCTCATCAAGAACGCGACGATCATCGACGAGCACCACACGAACGACCATGTCCAGATCGGATCGACCGTGAAGGTCGATGGCCCGGATGGCAAGCAGTCGTTCATGATCGTGGGGTCTACGGAAGCCCGACCGACCGAGGGCCGGATCAGCAACGAGAGCCCCGTCGGTCGCGCCCTTCTGGGTCGGAAGTCGGGCGAGAAGGTGACCGTCCAGGTCCCGGCCGGCGACATCGACTACAAGATCGTCTCGATCAGCTGAATAGGGACGTCCCGCCGGGGCGCGGGTCCCCGATAGGCGAGGACGAAGCGATGGATTGGGCTGACGAGCTGGCCGCGCGGGTGTCGGGGCCGCAGGTGATCAACGACTCCAAGACACCGTCGGGCAGCGTGCACGTCGGGAGTCTCCGCGGGCCCGTGATCCTCGACGTGATCGTCCGGGCGCTCCGGGCCGCCGACATCCCGACGACGTTCCTTTACGGGATCGACGACCTCGACCCGATGGATGCCCAGGCGCTGCTGACGCTCGACGCGGTCGATCGGGAGATGGGCCGGCCGCTGGCCGCCATCCCCGATCAGGTCGGCGATGGCCATGCGTCCTACGCCCGCCACCATGCCGAGGCCTTCATCCAGACGTTTGCGGGCCTCGGGATCCATCCAGATCGCTACTACTGGATGAGTGAGCACTACGCCGTAGGCGATCTGGATCCCTATATCCGGATCGCGCTCGATCGAGCGTCGACGGTTCGGGAGATCTATCGCCGCGTCGCGAATGTCCAGCATCCAGACGCGTGGCATCCGCTGAGCGTCATCTGCGAGCACTGCGGCAAGGTCGGCACGACGATCGTGACGGCGTGGGATGGCGACCGGGTCTACTACGAGTGTCGGCCCGATTTCGTCACGTGGGCGCGCAGCTGCGGAACGTCCGGATGGGTCTCGCCGTTCGGTGGGCGTGCCAAGCTCCCCTGGAACCTCGAATGGGCGGCCCAATGGAGCCTCTTCGGGGTGACGATCGAGCCCTGCGGCAAGGACCTCTCGACCGCCGGCGGGTCGCGGGACCGCTCCGATGCGATCGCCCGCGAGGTGTTCGAGCGCGAACCGCCGATCAACGTGCCCTACGAGTTCCTGCTGATCGGCGGCCGGAAGATGTCGACCTCGAAGGGCCATGGCGCCTCGGCCCAGAAGATGGTCGAGGTCGTGCCCGCAAAGCAGCTCCGGCTGCTCTTCCTGCGGCCGAAGCCCAACACCGCGATCGAGTTCGAGCCCGAGGGGACCGATGCAATCCCGCGGCTGTTCGACGAGTTCGATCGGCTGGCGGCGGCCACGGCCGGTCGCAAGGTGAAGGGCGAGCTGCCGCCGGGTTACGAGGCGATGTTCCGGTACTCGATGGTGGACCCCGAGGCCGACGTTGCTGCCGAGGCCGCCTGGTTCAGGCCTGCGTTCTCGCATCTGGCGATGCTCGCCCAGGTGCCGGGAGTGGACATCGTCGATCGCGTCCGCGACGAGAAGGGGAGCGACCTCGTGCCCCCGGAGCTCCTGATCCTCCAGGAGCGACTTCGATCGGCCCGTGCCTGGCTCGAGACCTACGCCCCGGACCAGGCCCGCATGGAGGTTCATCCGGCGCTGCCGGAGGAGGCGGCCGCGCTCGACGACGTCCAGCGGTCGTTCCTCGGCGCACTCGCGGGCGCGGCGGACCCCGTGGGCTCGCCGACGGAATCGGGGCCGGAAGGCCGCTTGGCCCGCGGCCTGCGCGGCGGCGACGCCTGGCAGGCGGCGATCTTCGAGACCGCCGCGACGCTCGACCTGCCCGCCGGCAAGGCCTTCGAGACCATCTACGTCGCGTTTCTCGGACGGCGCAACGGACCTCGAGCCGGCTGGCTCCTCGCCGGCCTGGACCCGTCGTTCGTCGTGGGCCGCCTGCGTGACGCCGCCGCGGCGCCCGCCGCGACGCCAGCGCCCGCACCCGTAGAGGCGGCGCGATGAGCGTGGGTGCCGCCCGCCTCCGCGAGGACGCCGACCGAATCCGCCACGGCGCGCTCGACAAGGGCGAGGACCCTTCGACGGTCGATGCCGCGCTCGCGCTCGACTCCCGCCGTCGCGACCTCCAGGGGCAGGGCGACGTTTTCCGAGCCGAGCGGAACACGGCCTCGAAGCTGGTCGGCGAGGCGATCAAGGCCGGCGCGGTACCCGCGGGCGCGGATGTCGCCGCCCTGCGAGCTCGGTCGACTGAGATCGGCGCGCGGCTGACGGCCCTCGACGACGAGTTGGCAACGGTCGAAGTGGAGCTCGAGGACCTCCTCGTGCGGATCCCGAACCCCGCCGATCCCGACGTCCCGGTCGGTGGCGAGGAGGCGAACGTCACCGTTCGCACCTGGGGCGAGCTGCTGCCGCGCGAGCAACCGGTCACGGGCGAGGTCGGTGCCGACGCGCCACCCGGCGGCGAGACGTGGCAGCGGCTGCCGCACTGGGACGTGGCCGAGCGGCTGGGGCTGCTCGACCTCGCTCGGGGCGCCAAGGTCGCGGGCTCCGGGTTTCCCGTGTACCGCGGCCTCGGGTCGACGCTCCAACGGGCGCTGATCTCGTGGTTCCTCGACGTCCACACCCGCGAGGGGGGCTTCACCGAGATCTGGCCGCCGGCCGTCGTGAACGCGGCGTCTGCGAAAGGCACGGGGAACATCCCGGACAAGGAAGACCAGATGTACGTCGTGACGCGCGACGAGCTGTACCTCGTGCCCACGGCCGAGGTCCCCGTGACGAACCTCCATCGCGACGAGATCCTCGAGGCGGCCGAGCTGCCGATCCGCTACGCGGCCTACAGCCCATCGTTCCGTCGCGAGGCCGGCGCGGCCGGCAAGGACACCCGCGGGATCCTCCGCGTCCACCAGTTCGACAAGGTCGAGATGGTCCTGTTCGAGCGACCCGAGGATTCGCCGGCCGCCCTCGAGTGGCTGACCGGCCGGGCGGAGGAGCTGCTGCAGCGTCTCGGACTCGCGTACCGAGTCCTCCTCATGGCCACTCGCGAGATGGGCTTCGTCCAGGCCAAGAAGTACGACATCGAGGTCTGGGCACCCGGCGTCGAGCGCTGGCTCGAGGTCTCGTCGTGCTCGAACTTCCGCGACTACCAGGCGCGCCGGATGGCGATCCGCTTCCGACCCGAGCCCGGTGCGAAGCCCGAGCTCGTGCACACGCTGAACGGCTCCGGACTGGCCCTGCCACGAACCGTGGCGGCCATCCTCGAGACCTATCAGCGCCCCGACGGCGGCGTGGACGTCCCGGAGGTCCTGCGACCGTACCTGGGCGTCGCCGCGTTCGACCCGCCGGCTTGACCATGGTCGATCTCGGGATCGATCTCCCAGAGGGTCACACGCTCGTTACGCTCGTCGAGCGGCCGGACCTCATCCGGCCATCCCATCAGTTCAACGGGTCCGTCTGGCCAACGTTCATGCTTCAGGATGCCGAGGCCGACATCCACTGGCATCACTTCGACGAGGACTTCCCTGAGTTCCAGCTCGTCCTCCTCGATGAGGCCGGTGACATCGCGGCGACGAACAACAGCGCCCCGCTCGCCTGGGACGGCACCGACGACAGCCTGCCGGACGGCTGGGACGATCAGGTCGTCCAAACCGTGCGGAACCTGCTTGACGGCACGGCAGTCGACACGCTGGGCGCGCTTCAGATCGTGGTCGATCCGGCTCGGCGAGGCCGCCAGCTCGGCGGCGTGATGGTCCGGGCGATGCAGGCCAACGCCCGGACCCGCGGCTACCGCGCCGTCATCGCCTGCGTCCGACCGACGGACAAGGAACGCTACCCACTGATCCCGATCGAGCAATACGCGTTCTGGACTCGGCCCGATGGCCTGCCATTCGACGCTTGGATCCGGCTGCATGTCCGCCTCGGCGCGCGCGTCGTCCGGGGGTCACCGCGGGCGATGACGATCCGCGGCTCCATCGGGGATTGGGAGGGCTGGACCGGGTCGAGCTTTCCCGGCAGCGGCGACTACATCCTGCCGTTCGCGGCCGCGCCGATCCACATCGATCGAGAGGTCGACGAGGGCATCTACCACGACCCGAATGTCTGGGTCGTCCACGACATCGTCTGATCGCTGGCGGAGAGGGTGGGATTCGAACCCACGGTGCTTGCGCACACCTGTTTTCAAGACAGGACCGTTCAACCGCTCCGGCACCTCTCCGCCGCGGAGGATAGCAGCGGGTTGGCGGGCGCCCGGGCCGTGCTTCGTCCTGGGCAGGAGCCGTTGGACCCGTGACGGTAGGCCGTGCGACCATTCGTCTCGAACCCATGAGCGCCGTCTGCGACCACCTCGAAACGATCCGGGACGTGCCTCCGCCGCTGGACGTGTGCGAGACGTGCGTCGAGCTCGGCAGCCCGTGGCTCCACCTTCGACAGTGCCTGATCTGCGGCCGGACCGGCTGCTGCGACGAAAGCCCGAATCGACACGCCAGCGGGCACGCTCGCGAGACGGGGCACGCGATCGCGCGATCTGCCGAGCCCGGTGAAGACTGGGCCTGGTGCTATGTCGACGAAGTGCCCTTCCTGCCGGGACCCGACGGCTGGGGGCTCGCCGACGCGGAGTAGGCGTGTCGGGTCACGAGGAACCCCGCGCGCCCGCCATCGTGACCGACGCCGACGCGAATCGGACCGCGATGTCGACCGCGGCGAGCTCCTCGAGCCCCAGCGCGATCGCGGTCGCGAACGAGCCGATGAACGCATCGCCGGCGCCGGTCGTGTCGACCGCGACGACCGCCGGTGCCGCGACGTGGGCAATCGATCCATCGGCGCCGACGAGCATGGCCCCGTTCGCGCCCCGCGTGACCACGACTCGTGCCCCCGTGGCGGCCGCGAACGAGGCTGCCGTTTCATGGAGCGTCGCTCCGGCAGCGGCCGAGGTCGATGCCATGGCATCGGCGGCGAGGGCGCCGAGCTCATCCTCGTTGGGGATGATCCAGTCGGTCGCGGCCAGCAGCGCGGGAAGCAGCCGCTGGGCCGGTGCGGGATTGAGGATCGTGACGGCGCCGCGCCGCTTCGCCGCCGTCAACGCCTCGGCGGTGACCGACTGCGGGATCTCGAGCTGACCAACGGCGACCGCGACGTCGTCGATCGCCGCCACGGCGGCTGCGGCGTCGCCCGCCTGCCAGGCGTGGTTCGCGCCGGGGATCACGATGATCCGGTTCGTGCCGTCGGGCTCCACGCAGATCGACGCGACCCCCGTTGCGGCGGCCACGCGCTTCACGTACCGGGTCTCGATCCCGGCGGCCTCGAGATCGGCGATCGTCAGGCCACCGTAGGCGTCGTCGCCGACGCGGGCGACCAACCAGGCCTGCGCGCCGGCACGGCCAGCCATGACCGCTTGGTTCGCGCCCTTGCCCCCGAAGCCGATCGAGAAGCGGTCGCCGATGACCGTCTCGCCGGGACCCGGGATTCGGGGCGCATACGCGACCAGGTCGACGTTCGCGCCACCCACCACGACGATGACCGGCGCCCGCTCGTTCGGCACAGCATCAGCCTAGTGAATCGCTAGGATCAGGGCGTGCGAAATGGGATCTGGGCCCTCGGGTTGTTCATCTGCGCGTATCTCCTCGTCTGGGGGGTCACGTGGTTGATCGGCGACCGCAGCAACGGGGTGTTCGGGGTTACGAGCTCAGGCACGCCGTACTCGTTCTACCCGAGCGTGTTCCTCGGCGGGCTGCCGCCGAAGCCGTGGGAGGCCTCCGCGCTGCCCCAGCTGGTGGCCACCGTCCTCGGCGGCGTGGGCCTCGGCGCGCTGATCACCCGCGGCCCCGGCGGGCAGCGCTGACCTGGGCTTGACGCTCCGTCGCGGCGCCGCCTAGACTCGCGGCCCAACTGAATACGGGCGATGAACGGGACGAGTACCCCTCGAGCGTCGGCAGAGAGATCCGGTGGCTGGTGGAAACCGGAGCGACGGCGGCGGAAAATGGACCCGGGAGCCTCCGGACCGAACGAATCGGGGCGATTGACGCCGCGAGACCAGTAGGCTCCGGCGCAGAGCGCCAGCGTTACAGGGCAGCGCCGATTGGACGCGGAATTGCGGCCCGTCGGTCACGAAAGTGCGGCATCGCCGAACGAGGGTGGCACCGCGGAAGGCACGGCCTTTCGTCCCCAGGGACGAAGGTCGTTTCTTGATTCTCGGAGGCCACGCTTGACGACGACAGACCCGCTGAGCCTGACCCAGGCGAAGCGGCTCGCGGGGAACGCGGACACCGTGCTGCTGAGCGCGACGCGCTCGGCCGATCTCGAGACGCCCATCGGCGCGTTCCTCCGGCTCGACGACGGCACCACCCCCGCCTACCTGCTCGAGTCGGTCGAGGGTGGCGAGCGCCTGGGCCGATATTCGTTCCTCGGCGTCGGTCCGCGGCGGCTCCTCGAGGTTCACGACGGTTACGCCCGGATCCTGGAGCGCCCCGTCAGCGTGGATCGCTACGACCCGGATCTGCCGAGTCAGACGAACGGGGCGCCAGATCCGCTCGAGGCCATCCGCGCCTTCGTCCGGCGGCGCCGGGTCGAACCGGTCGAAGGCATGCCGCGCTTCACTGGCGGTGCCGTCGGGGCGCTCGCCTACGACGCGATCGCGAGCTTCGAGCCACGCGTGCAACTCCCTGAATCCGATCCGGTGGGCACGCCCGCGGCCGCCTTCATCGAGACCGACCTCGTCCTCGTTTTCGATCACCTGACCCACACGCTTTCGGCGATCGCATCGCTGCACACCGATGCGCCGGACCTGGAGGGGCGCTACCGGATCGCGGAAAGCGCGATCTTCGAGGCCCTCGAGCGGACCGCTCGACCGACAGCCGCAGAGCTTGGCGACGGTCCGAGCGCGACCGCGGCCGCCGCGCCAGCGATGTCGAACGAGACGAGCCTGGGGCGCGACGAGTACATCCACGCGGTCGAGGTCGCGAAGGATGCGATCGCTGCCGGCGAGGCGATCCAGGTCGTGCTCGCACGGCGGCAGTCGTTTGACCTGCCAATCGATCCAGCGACCGGTCGGGGCCTTGCCGGGATCGATCTCTATCGCTCACTGCGCCGGGTCAACCCGAGCCCATACCTGTTCTTCGTTCGTGTCCCGGCCTTCGAGGTCGTCGGGGCGTCACCGGAACTCCTGCTCCAGGTCGAGCGCGATCGCCTGACCACGCATCCGATTGCCGGCACGCGGCCCCGCGGCGCGACGAGCGCCGAGGACGCGATCCTGGCCGAGCAGCTCCAGCGCGACCCCAAGGAGCGCGCCGAGCACGTCATGCTCGTCGACCTGGGCCGGAACGA
>JBBQTO010000004.1:0-45261 GCA_038234575.1 Candidatus Limnocylindrales bacterium | reverse complement strand
CTCGAGCCCGAGAAGGGCCACCCCACGCTGCTCGAAGCCTGGCCGCGCGTTCTCGAGCGCGTGCCCAACGCCCACCTCCTGATCGTCGGCGAAGGCAGCCGCCGCGAGGCGCTGGAGGCCCAGGCGGCCGATCTCGGGATCGCTGGCCACCTCACGTTCACGGGCCGCCGCGACGACATCCCGTCGGTGACGGCCGCGCTCGACGTGGCCGTGCTGCCCTCGTACCGCGAGGCCCAGGGGCTCTCGATCCTCGAAGCGATGGCCCTGTCGCGACCCGTCGTGGCCTCGAACGTCGGCGGGATCCCCGAGATGATCGAGAACGGCGAGACCGGGATCCTCGTGCCGCCGCATGATGCGGCGGCGCTCGGGGACGCAATCGCGCGGCTGCTCACCGACCATCCCTACGCCGACACGCTCGCGCGTGCCGGCCACGACCTCGTGTACGAGCGCTTCTGCGTGGAGCTGATGGTTCGCGCGATCGAGACGATCTACGACGACGCCATCGAGGGCGAGGGCCGCAAGGCCGGCTGAACGACTACCGGCCCAACCCCACCGCACCGCACCGCACCTGACATATCTGCAACATTCGGGCCGATTCGAGTGGCTGGAACCGGCCTCCCGCGTCGTACCCTAGGCGCCCGTGAACGACCGCATCGAGCGCGCCATCGCCCGACTTCCGACCAAGACCGTGGCCCTCATGAAGACACGCCTCGGCTTCGACACATTCCTCGGCGTCGCCGGCGCGCTGGTGCTACTGCGCCTGTTCGACGCGAACCCTTGGACGCTGCCGATCCTCGACCTCCACGCGTATTGGGCCACCCATGACGCGATCACCTACACGGGCTCGAACCCGTTCCTGATCGGCGCCTATCTCTACGCGCCCGCCTTCGCCCAGGTCATCAATCCGTTGACGGCCTTCCCGTGGCCGGTCTTCGCGGCGACATGGACCCTGATGATGATCGCCGTCTACGTCTGGCTGGTCGGCCGCTGGGCGTTCCCGGTGCTCTTCTCGGTGGCGGTCGCGCTCGAGCTGTACCTCGGCCAGATCGACATCTTCATCGCGGCCGCGATCGTCGTCGGCTTCCGCTACCCCGCCGCGTGGGCCTTCCCATTACTCACGAAGGTCGCGCCCGGCGTCGGGCTCGTGTGGTTCCTGGTTCGGAAAGAGTGGCGGAATCTCGCCATCGCGATCGCGGCGACGGTCGGCATCGCGGCGCTCTCGGCGATGGTGGCGCCCGAGGCCTGGCGGGGCTGGTTCGACCTCCTTCGTCGCAGCGTCACCGACCGCCAGACGATCGAAGGCGATTACCTCGCGATCCCGATCTGGCTCCGGCTGCCGATCGGTGTCGCGATCATCGCCTGGGGCGCCCGAACGAACCGGCGCTGGACGGTCCCGATCGGGGTGCTGCTCTCGATGCCGATCCTGTGGGTCAACGTCTTCACGATCCTGATCGCGATCATTCCGCTCCGCCGCGAACCGGGCTGGACGCCGGCCCGCGCGTGGCTCGTGCACAGCCGACCATCGAGGCGACCCGCCTTGGTCAGCCCCGAACCCGGCTAGGACATTCGCCGACCCGGCCGCCCGGCCAGCCCGTAGGATGCCGCGATGACCGTCGGCATCTTCCCGATCCGGACGAGACTCCTCCGACCCGCCCGCGATGGCGCGATTCTCGCCGGCGTGGCGCTCGCGGTCGCCCACTTCCTGGCGCTCACCCAGACCGGCGTCGACGCTCACACCTACTGGAGCGCCGACCCGCTCCACCCTTACAACGGCGCGACTGCGCCGGCCGCGGCCGACGCCTACTTCTACTCGCCGGCCTTCACCCAGATCCTGTGGCCGATCCACGCCCTCCCGTGGGAGTGGTTCATCGCGGGCTGGACGCTGCTCCTGATCGCCGCGATCGTCTGGCAGGCCGGCCTGTGGACGGCGTTCGCGCTCCTGCTCGTGCCCGTCTTCGTCGATCTCACGGTCGGCAACATCCACCTGCTCCTGGCGGCCGCGATCCTGCTCGGGTTCCGCTGGCCGTGGACGTGGTCGTTCGTGCTGCTGACGAAGATCACGCCGGGTATCGGGCTCCTGTGGTTCGCGGTCCGGCGGGAGTGGCGGTCGCTCGGCATTGCACTCGTCGCGACGGCCATCGTCGCCGGCGTGTCGTTCGCGATCGCGCCGGCGTTGTGGTGGCAGTGGGTCGACGTCCTCCGCGCGGCGTCGGGCGCGCCGACCCCCGACTTCGTCGTGCCGATCCCGCTGCCGATCCGGCTGGTCGTGGCGGCGGCGATCGTGGTGTGGGGCGCGCGCACGGACCGACGCTGGACGGTGCCGCTCGCCTCCGCGATCGCGCTGCCGGTCCTCTGGATCAACGGCTTCGCGATGCTCATCGCGATGATCCCGTTGCTGCCGCGCGTCATGGGCCCGACGCCGGCTTCGCGCTGGCTCGACCGCTCGCGGACGCCGTCCGTGGCACCGGCGGCCGCGCCGCCGAGCTCAGGCACCGTCCCCTCGCTGCCGTGACTGCGCGCACCCCGCCCGCGCGTCCCCGGTCGGCGCTGCCGTGACGGCCGATCGGCTCCTCCGCCCGAGCCTCTCCGACCTCTGGGCCTTTCTCGCGATCGCCCTGCCGGTCCTCGCCGCCCTCGTCGCGGCGATGCCGGCCGTGGATCTCGCGTACCAGCTGCGCGCCGGGGGCTCGGTCCTCGACGGTGCCGGCATCCCGCACACGGACACGTACTCGTTCACCATCCCTGGAACGATCTGGCCGGACCAGCAGTGGGGAGCCCAGGTTCTGCTGGCCGCGGTCTACCGAGCGGCTGGCTGGAACGGCCTAGCGATCCTGCGAGCGATCCTCGTCGGTGCGACGTTCGGCTTGCTGCTGCTCGTGGTTCGGAGGCGAGCGCCGCAGCTCCCCACGCGAGGCGCCGCGCTCGTGGTGCTCGGCGCGTTCGTCATCGCCGCCCCCACCCTGGCGCTCCGGCCCCAGCTCTTCGCCATGGTCCTCTTTGCCGGGTCCCTGCTCGTGCTCGCCGACCGCGACCGCCATCCGGGTCGTGTCTGGCTGCTTCCGCTCTTTGCGCTCCTCTGGGCCAACCTCCACGGCAGCTTTCCGCTCGTAATCGTGCTGGCCGGCCTGGCCTGGCTCGCCGACCTGGGCAGCTCGCACCCCGACCTGCGCGCCTCACAACCCACTGGCGCTCGCCGCACCAGGCCCGCCTTCGGGCGGCACACGATGCTTGCCGTCGCGGTGGCCTCGGCCCTGGCGACACTCGTCAATCCCCTCGGACTCGGTGTGTGGTCGTACGTCGGCAACCTCGCGACGAATCCGACGATCGGCTCGCGCGTCAGCGAATGGCGTCCGCCCAGCCTGACCGACGCGCCCGGCATCCTGTTCTGGCTCTCGGTCGTCATCGTGGTGGCCTTCATCGGCTGGGGCGCGCGGCGGCGCCGCGCCGCCGGACGGCAGCCGTTGCCGCCCTGGCCGGCGCTCCTCACCCTCGTTGTCTTCGCGGGCCTTGGCGCGGTGACCGGCCGGGGCCTCGCCTGGTGGCCGATTGTCGCGGTGTTCGTCTGCACGGGGTTCCTCGATCGGGCTCGAACGCCCGGGTCGCCCGCCGAGGCATCCGATCCGCCCCGGCGGGTCATCCGGCGATCGCCCCTCAATGCGCTCGTTGCCGGCATCCTCGTCCTCGCCGGTGTCGCGCTTCTGCCGCTCTGGCGACCGCTCGGCCCTGCCGGCGTGCCGAACGGCACCGTTTCATACGCGCCGCAGGGAATCACGCAGCGGCTCGCGCTCTTCGAGAATCTCAACTCCCACGCGGCGACCGTGTGGAATCCGCAGGTCTGGGGCTCGTGGCTCGAGTTCGCCCTCCCCGGCGAGCTCGTCGCGGTCGATTCGCGCATCGAGCTCTTCCCGCCCGACCTCTGGAACGACCTCGACCAGGTCACCCGCGGAAGCCCGGACGCCATCGCGATCCTCGAGCGCTACCACCCCGACTTGGTCGTCGTCGGGCGGCCGGCTCAGAACGCGCTCGAGGCGGCCCTCACCGCGGCGCCGGCGTGGGCCTGCATCTACGGCGACGTCGATGGCTCGATCTGGGCTCGCTCCGACACGGTCCTCGCGCGCGGCTCGAACGCCTGCTAGCGGAGCTCGCGGCAGCCCCGTCGCCGAACGCCTGTCAGAAGTCGGGCGCGGGCCACGCACGTTTTGTGGCGCGAGGCGCTACGGCAGGTAGCTGTGCCAGTAGCGCTCGGCCGCGCCGTTGATGCTCCCCGATGCGGCGATCCGGGCCGCCTGCTGGCGGACCGCGCCGGCCATCTGCTTTTCACCACCGAAGAGCCGGTCGAGCTGGCTCTCGTACAACTCGATCCCGCGGACCTTTCGCTCGAGCTGGTCCGTGATGTCCGAGTACCGCGGGGTCAAGAGGACCTCTCGCGGGAGCGTCTCGAGGGCGCCCTCAGGCAGGTCATCGAGGCTCTCGAAGCCCCGCCACCACGCATACGGAAAGTCCTCGTAGAACACGACGTTGCCGGCCCATTCGGGTCCGGGCATGACCCAGCGGCGCGATTCGGCAAGAAGCCCGAGGCCCGTCTCGCGGCAGAGCTGGTGGTCGACATGGTTGCCCACCCCGAGCGGGAAGTACACGTTCTGGGGCTCGAGCCGTTCGATCTCGCGTCGAAGGATCTGGTGCGGATCGATGTCCTCCTCGCGCGGCACGCCCAAGAGCTCGTCATCGCCCTCGTAGCCGCGGAAGACCGCGTCGGGTAGGTCCAGGAACACGAGCGAGGCCTCGGCGAAATAGGCATAGCGCTCGTCCTCGACCCGGCGACGGGCTACCAGATCGCCCGCGCCCGCTGCCTCGACGACATCGTCGGTGAAGATCGCGCCCTGCGTGGGGAGCTCGTCGATGAGGATCTGGCCGGCCAGCGGCTTGTTCCGGATGCTCGCCCGGCGGTACCACGAGGAGCGCTGCCAGAACCGCTTCGCCGAGGCGTCGGCATCCTCCTGGGTGGCGTCGAGGCGGTCCTCGGTCGCGGCCCAGGCCGGAGCGGCGCCGGTGCCGTCATCGACCGGGAAGTCGGCCTTGATGCTCGCCCGATTGAACGCCTCGCTCGCCGGCCAGAGCGTCTTCGTCCCGAACCCGAGCGCCTCGCGCTGGTAGCCGCTGACGTTGCCGTTCGAGGCGGCCCCGGAGAACACCGTGAGGCTCGTCACGTTCTGGCCGAGCTCGCGCAGGCTCGCGATCAGCCCGCCGCACGAGAGCGCGACATCGTCGGGATGCGGTGCGACGAAGACATGGGCCATGGCCGGCCGAGTATATCGAGGCTCACGGGCCGGCTCTGGGCGCCCGGCGGCCCTCGGCTTCGCGCCCTACTCCCGCCAGCCGGCCTCGCCGACCAGCGGCACGAAGACGACGGCGCCGTCGGACCACTCGCGCCATTCGGTGGACGAGCGGCGCTCGATCACTGCCAGGTCTTGCTGGTCCCGCGGCCCGACCGGGATCACGAGCCGGGCCCCGACCGCGAGTTGCTCGCGAAGGACGTCGGAGACGGTCGGGGCTCCCGCGGCGACGAGGATCCCGCCCCACGGCGCTCCGGACGGATCACCCCCGCTACCGTCGCCGACCCGGACCTCGACGCCCTCGAGGCCGAGATGCCGCAGCCGTTGCAAGGCGTCGCGCGCCAGGGCCTCGTGCCGCTCGATGGTCACCACCTGCGCACCGAGCATCGCCAACACCGCGGCCTGGTACCCCGAGCCCGTGCCGATCTCGAGGATTCGGTCGCCAGGCTTGACACCCAGCAGCTCCGTCATCCGGGCCACGATGTAGGGCTGGCTGATCGTCTGGCCCTCGGCGATCGGCAGCGCCCGGTCGTCGTAGGCCACGGACTCGGGCGTGCCGGGCACGAAGGCCTCGCGCGGGACGCGACCCATGACCTCGAGGACCCGGGCGTCTTCGATGCCGCGTCGAACGAGTTGGCGCGCCACCATCGAGGCGCGTGCTTGAGAGGACGCTGGACTGGACGCCTGGCCGGACGGATCGTCCATTTCGGCGAGGATACGCCCGCCGGAATCCGCCCCAGGGGCCAGGGTCAGGTTGCGGCGGGGGAGCCCGAAGGTGCCGCCGACGGCGTGGGCGACGGCGAGGTCGACGGCGACGCAGACGGGCTGCCGGACGCGCCAGGGCTCGACGACGGCCCCGGGCTCGGGGCCGGGCCGGGCGTTGCGATCGGCGTCACGGTCGGGAGCGGCCTGAACGCGCCGCCGTGGCCGAATGCCAGCGCGTTGGCCAGAATCAGCACGAAGACGAGAACGGTTCCGACGACAAAGGCCGTCGAGACCGAGTCCCTGATCCGGAGCGCCGGGTCCACCGCGAAGACCGTCCGGGCCGGCTTGGGACCACGCGGTGCGCGGGGCCCGGTCCTCGCGACCGGTCGCTCGAGGTTGCCGGTGCCGGGCGCCAGGGCCGGCGGCGCCTCTACGACGGTGTCGGTCTCGGCGCCGTCGCTCGGCTCGTCCGTGGCGACCGCGCCGGCGATCTCCGCAGCGGCGATCCCGGAGTCCATCGTTGCCCGGGCTTCGTCGGACTCGACCTCGCTCTCGGCCGCGCTCGCGGCGGCCTCAAGCTCGCTTGCGTTGAGGTCCTCGGCGGCCTCGCCGCCGGTCTCTCGCCCGGTGTTGCCCAGCTCCGCGTCGAAACCTGCGTCGAGCTCCGGCACCGGTGCGGGCGCATCAGGCTCGCTGACGGCCGTTACGGGCTCGGCGGCGGCCGCCTTGGGCTCCGGGATGTCGGGTTCGAGCTGGGAGGGGTCCTTCGGGTCGGTCATCGCGGGCGCCGCATCTCCATGGAAGACGGCCCCTGCGGGCCGCCGGGGCAGTGTACGCGAAGGATCACGCCTCGCGAACCGCGGGCACCAGCAGCCCCGCAAGCCCGGCAACGATCGTCACGACGCCGAAGATCCCGATCACCGGACCCGCCCCGAACACCTGGCCGAGGACACCGCCGACCCCCATCGCGAGGGTCATCGCGCCGAACACGAGGGAGAACCGCAGGCCGAGGACCCGACCCATGAGCTCCGGCGGCGTCCGTCGCTGGAACAGCGTCTGGCTCGGGATGACGAACGCCAGATTGCCGACGCCTGCTCCGAAAGCCAGCCCCATCGCGAGGGTCAGGTTGCCGGTCAGCGCGAGCCCCGCGACCGCGGCGCCCGTGAGCACGTAGCCGAGGATCACCATCCGCCCCAGGGCCAGGCGCGATCCGATGAGCCCGATCACGAACCCGCCCACGAGGTTGCCCGCACCGATCGCACCCTCGAGGAAGGAGTACGCCGTCACGTCGTCCAAGCTGCTCCCCCGAAGCGCTGTTGCCGCGTACACCGGCATCAACGCAAGGAGGATGCCGATCATGAACTGGCCGGCGGTCGACTGGAGCGTGTTCGCCAGCAGGACGGGCTCGGCGCGGAGGAATCGCCAGCCCTCCCCGAGCTCGTTCCTGAAGCCGCGGAGGCCCGTCGCGACGTGGGCGGCGCCATCCGCGACCGAGGCTCCCACGACCTCGAGGGCCCCCGGTACCCGCCGCGCAGCCGGCGCCACGACGATCGAGGCGATGAGGATCGCCGACGCGACATAGGTCACCGAGTCGACCCAGAACGCCAAGGGGAGCTGGCTCCCCAGCAGCGCGACGAACAACCCGGCGAGGACGTATCCGCCGATGTCGGCGAAGGTCTCGCCGACCCACAGGGCCGAGTTCGCCGCGACGAGGTCGTCGGACGCCACCAGTCGCGGCAGGATCGCGCCCTTCGCCGGGCGGAAGAAGATCGAGATCGTCGTGACGAGGAAGACCAGCGGGTACACGAGGGCGAGATTCGTCACGGCCGCAATCGGGATCAGGAGCACCACACCGGCGCGGAGCAGGTCGCTCACGATCATCACCTCGCGGTGGTCCCAGCGATCGACGAGCGTGCCGGCGATCGGCCCAAAGAGCAGGTTCGGCAGCGTCGCGACGAGGAACACGGCCCCGACCGCGATCGGCGACTGCGTCGCCCGGAGGACGAGGAACGCGAGCGCGACCTGGTGGACTCTGTCGCCGAGGAGGCTGATGAGCTGGCCCGTCCAGAGCGCCGAGAACGAGCTGTCGAGCGCGAGCCGGACGTACGGGTGGCGCCGGACCCGCTCGAGGATCGGCGGGACCGTGGGGAAGGGGACCCGTATGAGGCCGGGCTGGTAGGTGCCTTCGGAGCCGAGTGACGAGCCGCCGAGGACCAGGGGTCGCTGCAACGCATCGGCGGGAACGAGCGAGCCGGCGTCGAGGAAGGCGACCAGCGATTCGTCGACGAACTCCTGGTCAGGCGCCAGACCGATCCGGCGCCGAATCTCGGCCTCGCCAAGCTCCGCCAGCTCGCGCGGCGTGCGGACCGTGGTCGCGAACAGGAAAAACGCGAGGCCCGCGGCCAGGAAGACATCGCCGATGCTCGCGACATTGCGGAGCCCCGGCACGGGGATCGGGATGATGTCGCCGAGGGGTCCGGCCTGGGCGAGGAAGCTGCCGGTGATCCCGCTGGCGGAGACGTCCCCGACGATCTTGTGGAACGCAGACCCGACCTCGGCCACGGGGAGCCCGGCAGCGATGATGCTCGGCTGCCAGACCGGCATGTAGCCGCCGTTCGTGATCATCGCGACGGCGTTCAGCAGGATGCCGACGAATGCGAGGATGAGGCCCGGCTGCTCCCGGTTCGCCCAGAGCCCAGCGAGCAGAAAGAGGAACCCGGCGGTGAAGAGGGGCAGGCGAAGGGTGTCGGCGGGCCCGCTCCCGAGCTCGAGCGCGAACTGTGTTGCGTAGCGCAGGAACAGGCCAATGAAGACGGCCTGCACGAGGCGCAGCCGAACGCTGGCCAGATTCTCGATGCTGCCGCCGGCGAGGAGCCCGAGAATGAGGCCGAGAACGAGGCTGCCGATCAGCACCGGTCGGCCGCCGGGGTCACACGATCAGGCGAGATCGGCGGCAGGGGAGCCGGGTGCGGGGGCGTCGAACGGGTGAGCGGCACGCGCGGCATGTTGCGCCAGCAGGGGGATCGGCCGCAGGTCGCCGGCGTCGCTCGCGTCGCGGGCCTCGTCGGCCCAGGAGGTCCGTACGAAGGCATCGACGACCTCGGGGTCGAACTGAACGCCCGCAAACTTGCGCAGCTCCGCGAGGGCCTGGTCCTGCGAGAGGGCCTTGCGGTACGGGCGATCGGCAGTCATCGCCTCGAAGGCATCGGCCACGTGCAGGATGCGGGCCAGCCGCGGGATTTCGTCGCCCATCAGGCGATCCGGGTAGCCCGAGCCGTTGTACCACTCGTGGTGATGCCGGATGACCGGCAGCTCGGCCGCGAGCCGCTCGACCGGCCCGATGATCTGGGCCCCGAGCACCGGGTGGGCATTCATCGTGATCCGCTCGTCCCGGGTGAGCTTGCCCTGCTTCAGCAGGACGCTGTCGGGCACTCCGATCTTGCCAACATCGTGCAGCAGTCCGCCCCACTCGAGCGCCTCGAGCTCCGCCGCCGACACCCTGAGCTCCCGCCCGATGTCCACCGAGATGAGCCGCACCCGCTGCGAATGCTTGCTCGTAAACGGATCCCGCTTGTCCACCGCCTCCGCCAGCGCCCCGATGGTCTGCGTGAACATCTCGCGCATCTGAATGAAACGTTGATAAGCGACGCGAGTCGTGAACAAGGGGAGACCAAATAAGAGAGTCGTCCACCAGCCACCGTCCGCGAGCTCATACATGCGCGCCATGAGCCATCCAAGCGGTGCGAGCGTTACCAGGTTCGCCCAGATATTGGTGGTCTCGGCACGGCCCAGAAACTCTCGGATGCTACGGCCACCACGGAAGTAGACGATCGCGGACACAAAGAACAGGTTCAGAAGGAAGTACGCGAGGGTGCCGAAAAGTGTGGCCGCTAGCTCGCGGGCAAGGTCGTGCGAATCGCCGCGGAGAATTTGCATCACGAGGCCGCCGACGATGACCGGCAGGACGATGGCGGCATGATTCGCAAGAGTCCCGTACCAGGGCACCCGGCCTCGCAGTTCGCGCATGTCTGTGCTACCGACGAGAGCAACAAGGGCGCCGGCATATGGTCCGCCCAACAACGTGGCCGCCATGAGCGGCGCCGTTGATACGGCGACCTGCACGCCATCTGTGAGCCTCACGGGCAACGCGGATGCGAGAAGCGACACAACGATCCAGAAGAAAAGGCCGCCGACGTACTCGATCGATGAGCCCGCTGGATCGCTATCGAGCTGAAGTGCAATATGCGAGTCGATCGGAATCACAAAGCTCGTGGCTAGCAGCACGATTGCTGCTGCTCCCACGAGCCCGGTGATGTAGATCCTTAGCGGTCGGGTCACAGCCGCTTCCCTCGTACCATTGCCCGGCCCCCGAACCCTATTGTCTGATGTCCGGGGGCCATATGGTTCGAAGGTACTAGAAACCCTTGAGGGTCGCCCCTCCGGCGAGTGCGATTGCGGCGATGCTGCTGAGAGTGATAGCCAACCGCAGGATTCGGTTCTTCATGACCATTCTCCTTCGGCTAGAAACCCTTGAGGGTGTTTTCCGGGGTCACGCTCGTTCCTCCTTGCGGTCCTCGTGGCCCTAGAGACACGAAAACCGACCAGACACTTTGGGTCGGTCGGTTGCACTACTCGCTCAGCGCCACCCTAAGTGCCCAGTTCAGGTGGAGCGTCTGCGCGTCCGAGCGTTCCTGACATCTCTTCGTAGTACTCAAGTACTAGGAAGTGGGGCGGACTATAGGTATCGGTCTCCGACCCGGTCAATACGCATGTGTACCTATCCCCACATATCCGCGTCAGATCGCCGCGAATGGCGGCGGGTCGATGCCAAGATCGCGCAGAGCCCTGGCGTAGTGGCCGTATTGCTCGGCCGCGGCTGCATGGGACCCCGAAAGCCGATATAGGCGAACGAGCGCGATTTGGATCTCTTCGGCGTCCGGCTCGACTTCGGCGGCGCGCTCCGCAAGAAAGGTTCCGCGAGCGAAGTGGCCGGCGTCGATGTCTAGACGAATGGCCTCTTCAATGATCCTAAGATAGGAGGCGTGAAGCGAGTCCCGGTAGGCGGTCGCCCATTCCTCGTAGGCGAAATCCAAAGCAAACCGACCGCGATACTCCTCTGCGAGTTGCGAGACGCCGTCCGGGGTGGGCGTGGCCTTTAACGATCGGATCAATTCTCGGCATCGTCGACTACGAGCGTCCAAGAGCTCAGCGTCGAGCCATATGGTTTCTCCATCCTGCAGAACATACCCGGGGGTCGTGTCCTCACGATAATCGGCCTCGAACACTCGGCGGAGGAAATAGACCGTCTGATTGAGGGAATTCAAGGCGGCTGCGGGATCTAGATCGGGCCAGAGGCTTTCTAAAACATCCTCCCGAGTCGAGGCGAAGCGATTCTTTGTTATCAGGAGGCACAACAGGGCCAAGACCTTTCGGCGGACCTCAGCTCCTTCAATCCACCGATCGCCGACCGCAATGCGAACGCGGCCCAGGTCCTCGACAATTACTCGAGGGGCCAATCTCTGCGCGAGAGCGCGACTCAGGCCCATTGTTCGCCCGTCCTTGGCGTTCCGACTGGCATCGCGGAGACGTTTGATGTCTTCTCGCTCGCCAATTTGTCCCAGTAGCAAGGCCAACGCGATCCGCTGCTGGTCACTCGCCGTCGCGATCAGCCCTCGAACCGATGCACGCCAGCGTTGTGGCCGACGTGCTGCCTCCGAGCTCACGAGTCCAGCTGCCTCTGGGCCCAACTCGCCGAGACGTGTCAGGACCGGTTCGGCAGCCATGCTGAGGATGGCTGGATCAGACCGACCTATTCGGGCGAGTTCCTCGGAGGGGTTCAGATCAGGATTCGACACGGCCTCTAACAGCCGCGCATATCGTTCCCACAGGAGCGCGCCTTGATCTGCCGCTAATGCGACGGCGTCCGCGGCTGAGCGTTGTGCATCCGGGTCACGGCGAAGCGTCGCGAGGAGCGCCTTTACCACCAAGCGGCGGGTTTGAAACGCGATGGCCGCTCGCGGCACTCCTAGCGACAGCTCAGAAGCGCCCCGTGCCGCCGAGGCAAAGTCCCCATCGCGAATCTCGAGCAGCGTGCGAGCAAGCAGCGCCTGCTCGCCCGTGTCGGAGGCACCCGAAATGCTTTCGGCGATGTCGTGCATATACGGCCAGGCATGAGCAGGGTCCCCGAACAGGGCTTCGATTTCCCCGTACTCGAAAGCGACCTCGATCATTTGCCCGACTGGTACTCGATCTAGGCAAATGCGGACCTCGCGGCGCGCCGCGTCGAGGTTGCCCTCAAACGCTAGCGCCCAGGCAAGCGCGAGACGGGCAGAATTGAGTTCGATCCCCGCAGACGTCTCGGCTAGCAAGTCGACGGCCTCTTCTGCACTGCGTAGGGCCTCCGGAGTTCGGCCTGCGGCTCTCTGCACGTGCGAGAGATTGAGGAGAGCCACGCCCAAGAAGTGATGGTCGCCCCGCTGCGCGAATGAGCTCCTCAGGAACTCCAGTTCCCGAAGGGCGATGTCGAGAGGACCATCGGTCGACGACTCAATCATTCTTTGAAAGGCCCGAGCGATCTGGCTCAGGACATCGTCTGTGCCCTGCTCAAGAAGTCTGCCGGCCGCCACCGCCCCGACCGTATCGCCGGCGAGAGAGCGCGCAGTTAATAGGTTGAGAAGTGCAGGACGCGATGCCTCATCCAAGGACGCTGCCTTTTCCGCGAGGTCCAGTGCGCGGGCCACATCGACCTTCTGTTGAGCGATCCGAGAACCCAGAATCAGTCCGGCGGCTCCTGGAATTCCACCGGGGACCGAATCCGCGAGCTCTTTCGCAGCCGCGTAGGAACCCAAGGCCAGGACTGTGCCGATCGAAGACCCGAGCACGCGTCGAGCGTCGTCGTGGTCGCCGGCGGCGAGGTAGTGATTGGCGGCGACCTGCCAGTCGATCGGTTCGGCAGCGCGGGCTGTAGCGCGGTGAATGTTCGCGACGCCGACCGAGCCGACGGAGCGCAGGAGTCGGGCCTGGAGGAACTCGCGGACGAGCGGATGCGCGCGAACTTGGTGGCGCGTGTGCGGCCCGCGCCGCCCGAACAGGCCGAGCCGCTCGCCTTCGTCGATGAGCTCGCTGGCTGACGTGGCGGAGACCTCTGCGGCGACCGGGCCGAGGACGAGGTCGATCGTTTCCAGGACCGACGACCGCATGAGGAATTGCTGGAGGCCTTCGGGCAGGTCGCCGACGACCTCCTCGGCAAGGTAGTCGTAGAGGTGACCCTCGGCGCCGCTCAGCGAGCGGATGAAGGCTCGAACCTGGGCTGGGTCTCGGTCGTGCAGGGCGGTTCGAACCAGTTGCAGCGAAGCGGCCCAGCCCTCAGTCCGTCGGGACAGCTCGGCGATGAGCGCCGGCTCGAGCCGCATCTCGTATGTCTCGCGGAAGAGCTTCTCCGTCTCGATCGCATCGAAGCGCAGGTCGGCGGTCCCGAGCTCCGCGACCTCGCCGAGCGCCCGAAGCCGCGCGATGCGGACTGGTGGCACCCGGCGGCTCGCGAACACGAACGAGAGACGCTCGGGTGCCCGCGCGATGAGCTCGACGGCGATGTGCCGGATGTCGGGTGCGTCGTCGACCAGGTGGAAGTCGTCGAAGATCAACGCCGTCGGATCGGCTGGGATGTCGCCGAGCTCGCGCAGGAACGTGTCCAGCACCGTGTCTCGCGGTGGCGCGGTCGAGGCGGTCTCGCGAAGGAGCGAATCGGTCGCGGCTCCGAAGCCCGGGACGTGGATGCGCACCGCCGCAACGAGGTAGGCGATGAAGCCGACCCAGTCGCGATCGCCTCGATCGAGTCGGAACCACAGGGTCCGAATCCGCGTTCGCCGCGAGAAATCGGCGAGAAGCGTGGTCTTCCCGTAGCCTGCCTCGGCGATGACGAGAACCGCGCGGTCATGGATCTTGACCGCGAGCCATTCGAGCAGGCGGTCGCGCGCGAGCGTCTGGTCCCGGAGCGGCGGCGCCTGGACCTTGCTGATCTGGATCGGGTACTCGGGCATCGCGCCGAGCAGGCCTCTCGGGTCAAGGATGGGCGCCACGATCGGCGGGCGCCCCGGTCCGACTCCGATGGGCGGCCGTCGCTGGGCACGGTCGGGGTCGTCCGGAGACGTCGACGGTGATGGCGGGTTGGGCCGGGCGAACGATAGGGAGCGGGCGACGGCCGTGTCAACGGCAGAATCGTGGCGGTCGGGGTTGAGCGCCCGGTTGCGATCCCGGTCGCGATCCCGGTCGCGATCCCGGCCCAGGTCTTGGCCTAGGTCTCGGCCCAGGTCTCGGCCCAGGTCCTCGAGCGGGGTGGCTTCGGTCGACGACCGGCGGCTGGAGGGCATGGCGTTCATGGTGGCGGGGCACGCTCACCCGTCGGTTATGTCGGCGGTTCCCTGCGGGCGGGCTCCGCCCCGACCGCGGTGGCGCGCCGAGAGGGTGTGGCGGCGGGACCTCAGCGAGCGAGGCAGGTACGAGACCGAACCTGTATTAGACGCTCGCCCCGGGCACGTTAGAGCCGGTTGTTCACCGGATCGAGCTTGGATTTCGGTTCAACCCGTTGCTTCTGGGATTGATTCGTGCTCAGGGAGCGAGCCACACGGTCAGTGATCGCTCAATCAGCCGATGAAACGCGACCTAGCGTTCCCCCAGCGTGCATCTGACACAAATGGGGCCGGACGCGCCCTCAGGTGGAACGTGATTGGGTCGATCCTGCCGCCTACGGCGAACCCCGGACGCTAGCCCTCGTACTCGAAGCCGATCTTGATCTCGACCCGGTACTCGACGATCTCGCCGTCCTCGACGCGGGCAGTCGAGTGCACGACCTCGACCGTCTTGATGTTGCGGACCGTGCGAGAAGCCGTGGCGACGGCCTGGCGTGCGGCGTCGCTCCACGAATTGGGGCTCGTCCCGACCATCTCCCGGATGATGATGACCCCCATGTCGGGACCTCCTCTGCGGGGCTGAGCTTCCTCAGGCGCTGGCCGGGGCGGCCGCCGGCTCGATCAGGCCGGCCCGGACCTTGTCGAAGCAGCCGCTGCAGTAGACCGGCCGATCCGTCCGCGGCGCGAAGGGCACCATGGCCTGGTTGCCGCAGGCGTTGCAGATGGCCGCATGGTATTCCCGCGGTGCGCCGTTGCGGACGCGCTTTGCGGCGGCGCGGCAGTTGGGGCAGCGCTGAGGCACGTTGACGAGCCCCTTTTCGGCGAAGAAGCGTTGTTCGCCGCCCGAGAAGATGAAGCCCTCGCTGCAGTCGCGGCACGTCAGGGTCCGGTCGTCGTACACCGCTTGGCTCCTCCGAACGCAGGGCGGTCAACAAGCTCTGGTCCCGCCCCCGACCGCGTTCGCCCGTCGGGCGCCTGACGACGTGGCGCCTCCACGAGCCCGAACGATGTCCTCGGAACTCAACCGCGAGGATACGGTCCGCGTCAAGATGGGAGGAACTCGTAACACCGGGCGCGGGGTTCCGCCGCACGAGCCGCCACGCCGAGAGGAGGGAACTCGTTGCGTCCGGCCAACGTCCCGGCCGCGATGAACGACCTTCTTCGGCTGGCCTCGATCGCCCGCTCCATCGGCGTCCTCGTGCTGAGCGTCGGGCTCGCGGGCTGCGGCGCCATCGGCGGCAGCTCGCCGGGTCCGTCCCGGGCCTTGGTCCATCCAACGGGTGCGACGCAGCTGATCCTGCGATACGAACAGGGCGGCGGATTCGTGCCACCGGGATTTCTTGCCACAGAGGCTCCAACTTTCTCGCTCTACGGCGATCGCACCGCGATCTTCCGCAATCCCCGCGATGCGAACCCGGTTCCCGATAGCACGGCGAGCACGCTGATCCGAGGCGTCCCGTACCAGATCACCCACCTCTCGGAGGCGCAGGTTCAGGCGCTGCTCGCCTTCGCGTTCGACACGGGCGGGCTCCGGTCGGCCGATGCCACCTACGAGCTGCCGATCGCCGACGCTCCGACCACCGTCTTCACGATCAATGCCGACGGCATCACGAAGACGGTGGTCGTGAATGGCCTCGGAATCGACACGGCAAATGGCCAGCACGCCCAGATCCTGGCGAAGCTCCTCGCCCTTGCCACCAGGTTGCAGGGCTACGGCTCGGAAGTGTCGAACGAGCAGCCCTGGAGCCCCGACCGCTATCGCGGGCTACTCGGCGAGGATCCGGGCAACAACCCGATGGCATGGCCGTGGCCGGCGATCTCGCCCGCAGACTTTGTGCAGACCGCGGCCTCCACGACCTTGCGTTTCCCGATGCGAACGCTGACCTTGGCCGAGGTGGCTCGACTTGGGATCTCGGGCGTCGAAGGCGGCATCCAGGGCGTCTCGCTGAAGGCCCCGTCAGGCGGCAAGGTCTACAGTTTCCGCTTGCGCCCTTTATTGCCCGACGAGTCGTACTGATTCGTCGACCGACCTACGCCTCTGCGTACCGCTGGCCGGCGTACGACTGGAAGCGGGTTTGCGACTTTCGGAACCAGAGCTGGATGTCGCCGGTGGGGCCGTTACGGTGCTTCGCGAGCTTGACGTTGATGACCTCGCCGTCGGTCTGCTCTTCCTCGCCCGGCTTGTCCTTCTCGCGGTAGAGGAAGACCACGAGGTCGGCGTCCTGCTCGATCGCGCCCGACTCGCGCAGGTCCGATAGGCGCGGCTCCTTCGACTCGCGCATCTCGGGCTGGCGTGACAGCTGGGATAGCGCGATGACCGGCACCGAGAGCTCGCGAGCGAGTGCCTTGAGCCCGCGCGAGATCTCCGAGACCTCCTGGACGCGGTTCGAATCGCGGTTCGAGGTCGTCGCTTGCATGAGCTGCAGATAGTCGACGATCACGAGGTCGAGGCCGGACTCGGCCTGGAGACGGCGGGCCTTCGTCCGGAGCTCCATCGACGTGATGTTCGGCGTGTCGTCGATGTAGAGCGCGGCCTCGGACAGGTCGTTCATCGCGGGCGCGATCCGGGCAAAGTCGAGCTCTTCGAGGAAGCCCGTGCGGAGGCGTTTCGAGTCGATGTTCGCGACGCTCGAAAGCAGCCGAAGGACGAGCTGCTCCTTGCTCATCTCGAGGCTGAAGACGCCCACGCTGCGGTGCTGGATCACCGCGGCATGCTCCGCGACGTTCAGCGCGAAGCTCGTCTTGCCGACCGACGGGCGGGCAGCGACGACGATCAGATCGCTCTTCTGGAAGCCCGTCGTCAGTGCGTCGAGGTCGGTGAAGCCCGACGCCACGCCATTGAGCTCGCCGCGGTGGGCGTGCAGGTAGTCGAGCCGGTCGTAGGCGGCGTGGAGCAGCTCCTTGAGCTGACTGAAGCCGGCGGTGATCCGGCGGTTCGAGACTTGGAAGAGCTCCGACTCGGCGCGATCGATGGCCTCCTGGATCTCGGCCGGGTCCTCATAGCCGATGCCGGCGATCTTGCCGGCGGCACCGATCAGGTTCCGCAGCACCGCCTTCCGCTCGACGATGCGGGCGTACTGGACGGCGTGGACCGCGGTCGGCGTCTGGTTCGAAAGGGTCGAGAGGTACGCGCGGCCGCCGATCGCCTCGAGCTCGTCCTTGCGCTCGAGGGTCTCGGAAACCGTGACGAGGTCGACGGGCTCGCGCCGTTCGAACAGCTCGAGCATCGCTCGATAGACGTTCGCGTGGGCCTGGCGATAGAAGTCCTCGGGCCGGAGGAACTCGGCGATCTCGATGATCGTTTCGCGGTCGATGAGGACCGCGCCGAGCACGGACTGCTCGGCTTCGAGGCTCTGTGGTGGCAGGCGATCGATCACGGCGCGGCTGGTCTCCAGCGGGGTCTCTGATCGTGCCGTGGGGGCGGCGGCGCGGGGTCAACGAACCGGTCAGCGGCTGGTCACGTTCTCCACGAACTTCAGCTCAGTGTCGAGAGGATGTGGACGAACCTGTGGACAAGTCCTCGGGTGCCCGGACCGCACGATGCCTGCGGTGGCTCGCTCCGCGGGCTGGGAGTTGGTGCGATTTGCGTTCCAATCCAAACGGTACGCACCGCTTCGTCCGACCCCGACGTGACCCACCCGCCGCAATCGGCGGCTCGAGGCGAAGGCGCCGGGCGAGCACCGGAGCGAGCGCACTCGCGGCGCGTGAGGGACGAGCGGAGCCCGGCAACGCACGCATGGGGTCGACCGAGACCGGCGTACTCAGTCGAGCTTGCGAATCACACCGATCAACTTTCCCTGGATCCGCACGTCGTCGTAGAACTGAGGGGCATAGTCGGGATTCGCGGGCTGCAGGCGGATCTTGTCCTTCTCGCGGAAGAAGCGCTTCAGGGTCACGGCATTGTCCTCGACCTGGGCAACGACGATGTCGCCGTTGCGGGCCGTGTTCTGGGGGCGGATCAGGACGAAGTCGCCGTCCGCGATGTGCTCCTCGATCATCGAATCGCCGCGGACCCGCAGGACGTAGGCGTCACCGCCGGGGGCGAGCAGGTCCGGGACAGCCATGGATTCCGAGGCGTCCTGGTAAGCCTCGATCGGTCCGCCGGCGGCGATCTCGCCGATGATCGGGACGATGTGGGCATCGGCGCTGACGGATTGGGGCACGAGCTCGTGGGTCAGGCCCATCTGGATCGCGGCGGTGGGAGTCAAACGGATCGCGCGCGACTGGGCGGCGCCGCGTTCGAGGTAGCCCTCACGCTCGAGGATCATGAGGTGATGGTGCACGGCAGACGTGGAGCTCAGTCCCACCGCCAGCGCGATCTCGCGAACGGACGGCGGATAGCCGCGCGCCCGCAGCGTGCCGGCGATGTGGTGAAGGATCTTCAGCTTTCGATCGGCGTCGTGCCTGGTCACTCGCGACTCCCCATGACGGTGGCTGCAGGCATCATACCGAACGGGTGTTCGATGTCAACTGGCGGGCTCGGGGCGTGGCCGGTCGCCCTGCTAGACTCCCCATCCCGCGAACCCGCACGAACGTGCAGCGCGGATCCCGAGTTCCGGAGGCAGTTCCGACGATGGCGCGAGGCGATAAGGCGGCACGACCGCGACGTTCGGGGGGTGGCTCGATGCGCCGCTTCCTCGGGCTGCTGGCGCTCATGCCCCTCGCGGGTCGCGCGCCGTTGTATGCCCGGCTCGTCTTCGCACTCGTGCTCGACGAGCGAGTCCAGACGTCGCGGAAGGCCGTTCTGGCCGGAGCGATCGGCTACATCTTTCTCGGCCGCGACCTGATCCCGGACCGCATCCCGCTCATCGGCGGTCTCGACGACCTGGTCATCGTCGCCCTGGCGATGGACGTCTTCCTCGACGGCGTCGACGAGGCTCTCCTCCAGGAGAAGCTCGTCGAGCTCGGCATCTCGCGAGTTGCCTATGACGAGGACATCGCCCGAATTCGACAGATCCTGCCGGGCCCGATCCGGCGCACGATTCGCCGGCTGCCGAGGGCGATCGACGTTGCCGCGGAAGCGGTCCAGCATGCCCGTCTCGGTCCGCGCCTCCGAGGCTGGCTCGACAGGGAGGGTTCCCCCGCGTGAAGGTCATCCTGACGAAGGACGTCGACAAGATCGGCAAGTCCGGCGAGATAAAGACGGTCGCCGACGGCTTTGCCACGAACTTCCTGATCCCGAAGAAGCTCGCCGTGCCGGCGGTCGGGGGCGCCTATCGCGCCTGGCAGCACGACATCGCGTCACGCGAGGATAAGCGCGCCCGTGAGCGCTCCGAGGCCGAGGTCGCCGCCACCCGGATTGCCTCGACCACCCTCACGCTCGGCGTCAAGGTCGGCGACGCCGGCAAGCTCTATGGATCGATCGGCACCAAGGAGATCGCCGAGGCGCTCGCGCGCCGCGGGATCGTCGTCGACCGCCACAAGATCGAGCTCGAGGAGCCCCTCAAGTCGCTCGGCACGTACAAGGTCGCGATCAAAGTCTTCAGCGGCATGACGCCCGAAGTCACGGTGGTCGTCGAGCCCAAGGGCTGACCTCGCGGCCGATTGCCAGCCGTGTCGGCAGACGCGGGGGCGATGATGGGGTGGTGCCACCCGAGCCGCGACGCACGATCCTGCACGTCGATCTCGACGCGTTCTTCGCCGCGGTCGAGCAGCGCGATCATCCCGAGCTGCGCGGCATGCCCGTGGTCGTCGGCGTGGGTGGGAGCAACGATCGCGGGGTCGTGAGCGCGGCCTCCTACGAGGCGCGTCGGTTCGGAATCCATTCCGCGATGCCGATCCGAACCGCGAAACGGCTCTGCCCGGACGCGATCTTCGTGCCGGTTGATGGCGCGACCTACCAGCGCGTGAGCCGCGAGGTCATGGCGATCCTGCGGCGCTTCACGCCGCTCGTGGAGCCGATCTCGATCGACGAGGCGTTCCTCGACGTCACCGGCTCGCGCGCGCTGTTCGGTGATGGCGAGGCGATTGGCCGGGCGATCCGGAGCGCGATCCGAGAAGAGCTGCACCTCACGGCCTCGGTCGGGGTCGCCACGACGAAGCTCGTCGCCAAGATCGGGAGCGATCTCCGGAAGCCCGATGCCCTCGTCGTGGTCCTGCCGGGCGAGGAGGCCGCGTTCCTCGCACCGCTACCGATCTCGCGCCTGTGGGGCGTCGGTCCCGCGACCGCGGCGGCGTTGCGCGACTTCCGGGTGACGACGATCGGCGACCTCGCCGCCCTCGATCGAGCCTCCCTCGTTCGCCGCTTCGGCCAGCATGGCTCTAGCCTCGTCGACCGCGCGCTCGGCCGCGATCCCGACCCGGTCGCCGATCCGGACGCCGCGAAGTCGATCGGGCACGAGCACACGTTCGACGAGGACACGTCCGATCCGGAGGTGATCGAGCGGACCCTCCTGGCGATGGCCGAGGGTGTCTCGGGGCGCCTGCGGCACGCCGGCCTGAAGGCCTCGACCGTGGCCGTGAAGGTCCGCGACAGCGCGTTCGAGACTCTCACCCGGCAGCGGACGCTCGTCGAGCCGACGGACATGACCGAGCCGATCTGGCAGGCCGCCCTCGACCTCGCCCGGCCCCAGATGCGGGGCAAGCGAATTCGGCTCGTGGGCATAACGGCCTCGAACTTCGGGGTTCGCGAGCAGCTCGGCCTCTTCGAGGCCGACGACGTCAGACAGCGGCGGGTGGTCGAGGCGGCCGACGAGCTCCGCGAACGGTTCGGCACGCGCGCGGTCACGCGAGCCCGACTCATCCGGACGGGCATCCCGGCGCCGTTCGAGCGCGACCTCGGCACGCCGGTCGAGCAACGGGGCCTGCACGCTGCCGACGCGTCCGGGAGCGGGCGGCGCCGCCGAAGTGGCGCCCCGGAGTCGCCCAGCGGTCGTGACAGTGAAGCTGACACGGAGTTCGACGATTCTCCGTCCGACGACCAGGATGCCACTTGACATCGAACAGGTGTTCGCAATAGGCTTCGGGTCGTAATCGAACAGACGTTCTCCTCGTCCAGTGCCCGGCCGACGGAGCTCGAGCCCAGCCCGCCCCCCGGGAAAGGAGCCATCGAGATGGCAATGATCCGAGTCGAGCCAGTGCAGGTCCGCGTCCGAGCCGATTGGTTCGACGGCCGTCCCCGCGAGCTCACCTGGGATGGACGACGCCTGCCCGTCCTCGAGGTCGTCGGCGTCCGCGACGAGACCTCGGCATTTCCGGTGATCACCGGCCCCCGCACGATCTTCGAGGTCGAGACCGAGGTCGCCTGCTTCACCCTGGCCTACCGCCACCGTGCCCGACGATGGACGATCGAAGGCCTGGACAAGGCGGCCCGCGCCGCCTGACCACCGAATTCATCACCCGGGCCGGCTCCTCCCCGCGCCCGAGAACTTGGGGCTCAATGGACGGGTGCGGCCGGTACCGCACCCGTCCCTGGCCCCTCGCAACTCTCCGAGGACCGAGGCGACGCCCCTGCTAGCCATCGGTCCGAGGATTCGCGCCGGTACCGCGCTCGCCCCCATGTCCGGACTCGCCATAATCGGGGCGTGCACCACGAGGTTCCCTTCCGCGCGCTGACGCTCGCCGAATTCAACGAGCGGCTGGCGTCTTCTGATCCGGTTCCCGGCGGTGGCAGCGCCTCTGCGGTGGCGGCGAGCCTCGCCGCCTCGCTGGTGGCGATGGTCGCGGAGCTCTCGAAGCGCCCGAAGTACATGGACCACAGCGCCCTGCACGCCGTCGTGCAGGCGCGCGGGCGCGACCTCGCCGATCGCCTCCTCACCCTCGCCGACGAAGACTCCGCGGCCTACGGCGCCTTCGCAGAGGCCATGAAGCTGCCGAAGGAATCGGATGACGAGAAGGAGGCCCGATCGGGCGCCATGCGCGCCTCCGCCCGCGTCGCGGCGGAGGTCCCACTGCGCTGTGTTGAAGCGTGCCTCGAGGTCATCCAGGCCGCGGAATCCCTCGCTGGCCGCTGCAACATGAATGCCTCGTCGGACCTGAGCGTCGCCTCGCTCCTGGCGGAAGCTGCCGCCCGTGGAGCGGGCGCGAACGTGCGCGTCAACCTCCCGTCGGTCGGCGACGAGGCATGGGCCGTCGAGACCGAGACGCGTGTCGCGGGCCTGCTCCTCGAGATCACGGAGGCCGCCACGTCCTGTCGCGACGTCGTCGCGTCCGGCGGCCTGCGCTCGCCGGTGCCCGTTTCCGTGCCCATGCCGATGCCGACGTGACGGCGGCCGTCAGCGCCCGCCTCCTCGAGGGAGCGCCTATCGCCGCCGAAGTTCGGGCGCGCGTCGCGGCCGACGTCGTCGACTACACGGCCGCGCAAGGCCACCCGCCCGGCCTCGCGGTCGTGGTCTGCGGGCGCGACGCCCCGTCGATGGTCTACCTCGAGCGGATCCTCAAGGCTTGCGCTTCGGTCGGCATCGCGGGCGAGCTCGTCGATGTGCCGGGCGACACGCCCGAGGACCAGGAACGCGAGCTCACCGCAGCGATCCGACGTCTCAACAATGACCCCCTCGTGGCCGGGATCATCGTCCAGATGCCGCTCCCGCCGGGTGTGCGCCTGAAGACCGTCGTCGACGTGATTGACCCGGTCAAGGACATCGACGGGATCCACCCACTCAATGCCGGCCTGCTCCGTCTTGGCTACGAAGGCTTCGTGCCGGCGACGGCCCATGCCGCGCTCGAGATGCTCAAGCATTCCGGCGCGACGATCGAGGGCGCGGACGCGGTGGTCATCGGGCGCTCGCCGGTCGTGGGCATGCCGGTCGCGTTCATGCTCACGAAGGCCGACGCGACGGTGACCGTCTGCCACTCCAAGACCCGCAACCTTGCCGACAAGACTCGCCGAGCCGATATCGTCGTGGTTGCGGCGGGCCATCCCGGGCTCGTGACCGGCGACATGCTGAAACCCGGCGCGATCGTCATCGATGTCGGGATCAACGTCGTCGACGGCCACATTGTCGGCGACGTCGCTTTCGCGTCCGCACGCGAGATCGCCGCGGCCATCACCCCTGTGCCGGGTGGAATCGGGCCGCTGACGAACGCGCTGCTGCTGGCCCATCTCGTTCGCGCCGCACAGCGCCAGGTGAGCGGCCAGCAGCCCGTCGGATCGGATCGCTGAGGGGTGCCATCGGACCTCGAGATCGCCCGCTCGGTCACGCCGAGACCGATCCTCGAGATCGCCCGCGAGCTCGGATTGCGCGAAGACGAGATCGAGCTGTACGGGTCAACGAAGGCCAAGATCACCCTCGCCGGCATCGAGCGGCTCGAGGCGGAGCGGCCCCGAGGCAAGTACGTGCTCGTCACCGCGATCAGCCCGACCCCGCTCGGCGAGGGCAAGAGCACGACGACGGTGGGCCTGGCCCAGGGTCTGAACCGCGTCGGCCACCGCGCCGCAGTCTGCATCCGCCAGCCGAGCCTCGGTCCCGTGTTCGGGATCAAGGGCGGCGCGGCCGGCGGCGGCAAGAGCCAGGTGATCCCGATGGAGGATTTCAACCTCCACCTGACCGGCGACGTCCACGCCATCGGAGCGGCTCACAACCTGGGAGCCGCGTTCATCGACAACCACATCCACCACGGCAACCCGCTCGGCATCGACATCCATGGCGTCCTCTGGCCGCGCGTCCTCGACATCAGCGACCGGGCGCTCCGGAAGGTCGTCATCGGGCTCGGCGGCAAGGAGAACGGCTTGCCGCGCGAGAGCGAGTTCGTGATCACCGTCGCGTCGGAGGTCATGGCCGTCCTCGCGCTCGCGAGGGACCTCGCCGACCTGCGGGCGCGCCTCGGCCGGATGGTCCTCGCGACGACGCGCGACGGTCGGCCGGTCACCGCGGATGACCTCAAGGTCGCCGGCTCAATGGCGGCGCTCCTGAAGGACGCAATCAAGCCGAACCTTCTCCAGACCCTCGAGGGCGGCCCGGCATTCGTCCACTGCGGACCGTTCGCGAACATCGCCCACGGCAACAATTCCGTGCTCGCCGATCGGATCGCCCTCGTCACGAATGACATCGTCTGCACGGAGGCGGGATTCGGGGCGGACATGGGGGCCGAGAAGTTCTTCGACATCAAGTGCCGCGCTTCCGGGCTCCGGCCCGACGCGGCCGTCGTCGTGGCCACGATCCGAGCCCTGAAGATGCACGGCGGCGTGGGTCGGATCGTCGCCGGCAAGCCACTTGACCCCGCACTTCTTACCGAGAACGTAGACGCCGTGACGGCTGGCGGCGCAAATCTCGCGAAGCAGATCGAGAACGTGCTGCTGTTCAACGTGCCGGTGGTCGTGGCGATCAACGCCTTCCCGAGCGACACCCCGGCCGAGATCGCTGCCGTTCGCGAGGTCGCGCTCGCGGCCGGCGCTCAGGATGCCGTGTTCGCGAACCACTGGGCCGAGGGCGGGGCCGGGGCCGAGGACCTGGCCCGGGCGGTCTGGGCGGCCGCCGAGGTGGGGGCACCCGACTTCCAGCTCCTGTATCCCGACGACGCGTCCCTGATCTCGAAGATCGAGACGATCGCGACAAAGGTCTACGGTGCCGACGGGATCGACCTGCTGCCGGCCGCCGCGAAGCAGCTCGCCCAGTACGAGGCGCTCGGGTTTGGCAACCTGCCGATCTGCATGGCCAAGAGCCAGTACTCCCTCAGCCACGACGCGGCGCTGAAGGGCCGGCCCACGGGATTTCGGGTGCCGATCCGGGAGGTTCGCCTCTCCGCGGGAGCGGGATTCGTCACGCCGCTCGCGGGCGAGATGCGGACGATGCCCGGGTTGCCGTCCCGGCCGGGCGGCGAGAACATCGACATCGACGCCGCGGGCGACATCGTGGGCTTGTTCTAGAGGCTCGAATGACCGTCGGAGGCCAGCTGATCGACGAGCTCCGGAGCGGATTCGCCGGAACCGTGATCGAGCCCCGCGATCCGGGCTACGGCGACGCCCGACACTCGTTCAACGCCATGATCGACCGCCACCCAGCGGTGATCGCCCAGCCCGCGGACGCGGCCGAGGTCGTCCGCGCCGTCCGCTTCGCCCGCGACAACGACCTGCCGATCGCGATCCGTGGCGGCGGTCACAGCGTCGCCGGTCACGGCCTCAACGACGACGGGCTCGTCGTCGACCTGCGCCGACTCCGTCACGTGGCCGTTGATCCGCTCCGTCGGCGCGCGAGCGCGGGCGGCGGCACAACCTGGGAGGAGCTCGACCCCGCGACCCAGGCCCACGGTCTCGCGGTGACGGGCGGGACGTTCGTCGACACCGGCATCGGTGGTCTGACCCTCGGCGGCGGGTTCGGATTCCTCATGGGCCTCTGTGGCCTGACCTGCGACAACCTCGTCGGCGCCCAGCTCGTCACGGCCCGCGGCGAGATTCTCGAGGTCAGCGCGGAGAGTGACGCGGAGCTCCTTTGGGCACTCCGCGGCGGCGGCGGCAACTTCGGGATCGCGACGCGCCTCGACTACCGGCTGCACGAGGTCGGCCGGCTGTATGGGGGCGAGGTAGTCGTGGCACTCGAGGACGGCGCGGTGCTGCGTCGCTACGCCGAATCCCAGGTCTGGGCGCCCGACGGCCTCGTAGTGATGATCTATGCCGCGAACAGCCCCGAGCTCGGTGAGGTCGCGGCGATCCAGCTCGCGTGGCTGGGCACGCCGGCGCAGGGCCGGGAGCTCGCGAACGCGATCCTCGGCAACTCGCCGATCCTCTCCGGCTCCTATGGGCCGTTGAGCTACACGGAGATGCAGCCGATATCGGGTGTCATGCCGTTCACGTACCGCCATTACTGGAAGTCGGCATTCGTGAGCGATCTCTCGGCGCCCGTGGTCGACGAGATCGTCGAACTGGTCCGCCAGCGTCCGGCCGGCATGAGCGGGATCCTCATCGAGCCGATCCACGGCCAGGCCCGGCGCTACGGCTTCGAGCACGCGTGCTTCCCACAGCGGCAGGCCCATTTCAACGTCAGCGGCCTCGGGATCTGGGAGCGCCCCGAGGACGACGCCGCGGAGATCCGGTGGGTCCGCTACCTGAACGAGCGGATGCGGGCCCTCGGGGTCGGCGGCAGCTACGTGAACTACATGGCGCCCGACGAGCCGGTCGACCGGGCTCGATCGGCCTATCCGGCGCCGGTCTACGAGCGCCTGCGCCAGATCAAGCGCCGCGTCGATCCGGACAATGTCTTCCAGTCGAACGTGAACATCGCGCCCTAGGGGAGATTTGGCAGGCAGCTCGCGGCCGCGCGGCGGCCCGAGCGAACACGGCGCCTAGAGGTGGATCGAGCCGCTGCCGAGCGCCAGCGCGATCGCCACGGCGAAACCGAGGAGGATGCCGCCGAGGCCGGCCGTCCAGGCGCTGACGTCGACTGAGCCAAGGGCGGTCGACTCGTGGGCGTGGTCGTCGTGGCCGTGCGTCTCGCCGTGGTCGTCCATCGAGCCGTGGGGTCCGGCGCTGGCGTCGCTCGTGTCTCGGTCGGTCATTCGGGTCGAGAGGCCTCCTCGTCGCATCCTACACTCGGCCCGTGACCCGGGATGCGCGCCTGCTCTTCGTGGCGCGCGGGCTCCGGCTGTTCGCCTACGGCTCCCTCGCGGTCATCCTTGTCCTGTACCTCGCCGCGACCGGCCTCGATGGTGCCGCGATCGGCGTGGTGCTCAGCCTGACCCTGGTCGGCGACACGCTGATCAGCCTCTGGCTGACGACCCAGGCCGATCGGTTCGGGCGGCGCCGAAGCCTGATCGTCGCCGCCCTGCTGATGGCCGGCGCGGGCGCCGTGTTCGCATCGAGCTCGGCCTTCGTGGTGCTCGTCGTGGCGGCGACCCTCGGCGTCATCAGCCCGAGCGGCAGCGAGGTCGGCCCGTTCCTCGCGATCGAGCAGGCGTCGCTCGCGCACGTCGTCGACGACCGGCGCCGAACGGGGATCTTTGCCTGGTACAACCTCGTCGGATCGCTCGCGACCGCGACCGGCGCGCTCGTGACGGGCGTGACGGTCGGCGTCCTCCGCGCTTCCGGATTCACCGAACTCGCGGCCGATCGGGTGATCCTGCTCGGCTATGCCGCGATCGGGCTGCTGCTGATCCCGGTCGTGGTTGCGATCTCGCCATCGATCGAGGTCCCTCGGACGGCCACCTCGATTGCCAGCCGACTCGGCCTCCATCGATCGCGGGGGATCGTGGCCCGCCTCTCGCTGCTCTTCGCGTTCGATGCCTTTGCCGGCGGCCTGATCCTCCAGAGCCTCGTCGCGTACTGGTTCCACACCCGGTTCGGCGTCCCGGAGCCAGTGCTCGGCGCGATCTTCTTCGGGGTGAACATCCTCGCCGCCCTCTCGGCCTTGCCTCGGCCCGCATCGCCCGCCGCATCGGCCTCATCAACACGATGGTCGCGACGCACCTGCCCGCGAACGTGCTGCTGATGCTCGTGCCCTTGATGCCGACACTGCCGCTTGCCGTCATCGTCCTGCTGACGCGAGCCACGATGAGCCAGATGGACGTTCCGGTTCGCCAGAGCTACACGATGGCCGTCGTCGATCCGGACGAGCGATCGGCCGCCGCCGGCGTCACGGGGATCGCGCGAACGGCTGGGACCGCCGTCAGTCCACTCATCGCCGGCCCGCTGCTGGCCGTGCCGGGTCTCGCTGCCGTGCCATTCCTGCTCGCCGGCGGCCTGAAAATCGTCTACGACCTCCTGCTCTGGCGGGCCTTCCGATCCACGCCCGCGCCCGCGGACCCGCGCCGCCGCCCGACGCTCAGGGATGAAGGTGGGAGGACGAGACCGGGTTAGGCGGGATCAGTTCGGCGCCAGCCCGGCCGACCGAGACGCCACCAGATGAAGAGGGCGATCAGGAGAACGAAGACGACCGCGATCGCCAGGTCGAACGGCTGGAGGGCGTGGCGGATGTCGGCCCAGTGCTCGCCGAGCCGGACGCCGGCATACACGAGCGCGGTCGACCAGACGAAGGCGCCCGCCGTCGAGTACGCGACGAACGTCCCGATCGGCATCCGGGCCACGCCTGCCGGGAAGGAGATGAACGTCCGGACGATCGGCAGCAGGCGGCTGAAGAACGCTGTTGCGGGGCCGTACTTCGCGAAGAACTGCTCGGCCGTGGCGATCTCGTGCGGCCGGATCAGGAGGTAGCGGCCGTACCGCTCGAGGAAGGGCCGCCCGCCCCAGGCGCCGATGGCGTAGCCGATCAACGAGCCGAGTGTGTTCCCGAGCGTCGCGGCGATCACAACTATCCAGAACGACCAGGCGCCGTGGCTGAGCGGCTCGATCTGGGTCGAGTCGGAGATCAGGAAGCCTGCGTACGGGAGGATCAGCTCGGACGGCAGCGGCACCATCGCCGACTCGATCGCCATCGCGATGCCAACACCGACGTAGCCGACCGCGCCGTAGAGCGAGTTCAGGAACGGGATGACGATCTGGTCGATGAATGCGAGCAAGCGCCGAGGATAGCCGACTATCCTGCCCGCGTGACCGACGCCAGGGTGTTGCTGACCGGCCGGGACCTCACGGTCGAACAGGTCGAGGCCGTCGCTCGCCGGGGCGCCGAGGTCGCGCTCGATCCCGCCGCCCGCGAGCGCATGCAGCGGTCGCGCGATGTGGTCGAGCGACTCGTGGCCGAGAAGGCGGTCGTCTACGGCGTGACGACTGGCGTCGGCGCCCTCGCGGATCGCTCGATCGAGGCCGCGGACGCGGAGCGCCTGCAGGAGAACCTGCTCCTCAGCCACGCCGCGGGCGTCGGCGAACCGCTGCCGCGGGAGATCGTCCGGGCCATGCTCCTGCTGCGCGCGAACACCTTCGGGCTCGGGTTCTCCGGCGTTCGCCCCGTCGTCGCAGACCGGCTTCTCGACTTCCTGCGCCTCGGGATCCATCCCGTCGTGCCGGCGCAGGGCTCCGTCGGAGCGTCGGGCGACCTCGCCCCACTCGCCCATCTCGCGCTGCCGCTGATTGGCCGCGGGAGCGTGGAGCTCGACGGCCAGGTCGTTCCGGCGCCGATGGCCCTCCGCGAGAACGGCCTCCAGCCGCTCGCACTCGGCGCGAAGGAGGGCCTTGCGCTGCTGAACGGGACCCAGCTGATGACCGCGCTCGGGGCGCTGCTCGCGGTCGACGCCGAGCGGCTACTCCGGGCGGCCAGCGTCGCCGCGGCGCTGAGCGTCGAGGCGCTGCTCGGCACCGACGTCGCGTTCGCCGCGGCGTACCAGGCGGCCCGACCCCACCCCGGCCAGATCCAGGTCGCGGGTGAGCTGCGCTGGCTACTCCGCGACAGCGCGCTCCAGCAGTCCCATCACGGATCGGCCCACAAGGTCCAGGACCCCTACTCGCTGCGCTGCGTGCCCCAGGTCCACGGCGCCGCCCGAGACGCGCTCGACTACCTGCGCCGCGTCCTCGCGATCGAGATGAATGCGGCGACGGATAACCCGCTGGTCTTCCCGGACGGCGGTGGCGCCGACGTCAATGCCCGCGCGACGGGCGGCGGCCTCGTGATCTCTGGCGGCAACTTCCACGGCGAACCGGTCGCTCTGGCGCTCGACTTCGCGAAGATCGCGATCGCCGAGATCGGCTCGATCAGCGAGCGGCGAACCGCGAACCTGGTTGACCCACGGCTGAACGGTGGGCTCGCCGCGTTCCTCGGCTCGGACTCGGGCCTCGAGAGCGGGATGATGCTGGTCCAGTACACGGCCGCCGCGCTGGTCTCGGAGAACAAGGTGCTCGCCCATCCGGCGAGCGTCGACTCGATCCCGACCAGCGCGAACCAGGAGGACCACGTCTCGATGGGGCCGATCGCGGGCCGCCACTCCCGGACCGTCCTCGAGCACGTCGAGCGAATCCTCGCGATCGAGCTCGTCTGCGGTGCGCGGGCGCTTGACCTCCGGATGACCGCGACCGATGGCGCCTCGCCGGGGGCGGGCGTCGCCGCGGCGCACGAACAGATCCGCACCGTTGTCCCGCCGTGGACCCGCGATCGTGAGCCAGGCCCGGATCTCGAGGCGGTCACGAGGCTCGTGCGCACAGGCGCACTCGCCCCACTCGCCTCCCCCGACGGGGCGGGACCCGGCACGGAACCCGGCACGGAACCCGGGACGGAATCCTCGGCCGCCCACGGGGATCGCCCGTGACCGAGATTCGGATCCTCGATGTCAAGGATGCGGCGTCACTGGAGCGCATCCCACTCTGCGCGGACCCGGGCTTCGACCATCGGAGCTGCGATTACTGGGAAGACGAGCAGCGAGGCTCCAAGGCTGCTCGTCTTTCATGGCTCTCCGGCGCGCTGCCATCGACGGCGCCCGCACCGCGCACCGACAACCCATTCGCCCCGCCTGACGCCGGCCCGCGGTTCAACCCGTTCGACCCGCGAACGAAGGCCGGGCCGGCCGCGAGTCCGTTCGGCATGGACGAGGGCGACGAGTCGACCGACAATCCGTTCGCGCCGCGACGTAAGAGCGGGCCGGCGTTCGGGGCGGATGCGCCCAGGAAGCTCCAGCTCCTCGCCCGCGGGCTCAGTGTCTTCGGGACCTATGCGAAGGTGCTCGAAATCGATGGCGAGCCGGCCGCCTATTGCCAGTTCGGCCCGCTGTCGGCATACCCGCGAGCCCAGCGTGTGCGCGACCTGTATCGCCAGCTGCCGTCTGCGCCGCTGCCGGCGGTCATCACCTGCATCGCCACCACGGCGGCCGCCCGCGGCCAGGGCCTTGCGAGGCACCTCGTCGCAGAGGTCGTGGCCGACCTCGCCGGCCGAGGCTTCGCCGCGGTCGAGGCGTATCCGGAGCCCGGCGCGCGTCCCGACACGACGAGCGCGGCCACGGCCGCATTCTGGGTCGAGTGCGGCTTCACGATCGCCGTCGACGACGAGCGCTTTCCCGTCGTCCGGCGCGAGCTATGAGCGTCGAGCCGTGAACCTTCGGATCGGCACACGGCGACCGGCCGTGGTTGGACTCGCCCTTGCCGTTGCGCTGGGCGCTTGCTCGGCGACGGAACCGAGCGCGCCACCCGGCTCGACCCCGACCGACTTCGGAACCCCGCCGAGCGACGACCGCTCGCCCGACCCGGCCGAGAGCCCCCGCGCGGTCGTCATCGACCCGAACCTGCTGACGGTCCTGCCCGCGACGATCGCCGGGCTGCCCGTCACCGAATCGCCCGAGGGCGATGAGAGCGCCCAGACGGAGCCCGCGCTCGTGAAGCTCGCGACAGCGGCCGTCGGCGCGGTCGCCGTCGACACCGGCACGACCGACCTCGCGTATGCCCTCGTCGTGAAGCTCCGGCCCGAGGCCCTTACGGACAGCACGTTCCGGGATTGGCGCGACTCCTACGACGAGGGGACCTGCGGCGGTGCGAGCGCGGTCGTCGGCCATGCCGAGATGCCCGTTGCCGGCCGGACCGTCTTCATTGGGACCTGCAGCGGCGGCCTTCGGACGTACCACGTCTGGATCCGGGCCAAGGACCTCCTGCTCTCGGTGTCCTCGCTCGGACCACGCAAGCTCGGGGAGCTGCTCCTCGCCGAGCTCCACCCGTGACGGCCCTGCCGGGCGCCCGTCCGGTCCGGGCACCGCGCGGCACCGAGCTGTCGTGCCGCGGCTGGCAGCAGGAGGCGGTCCTGCGGATGCTGATGAACAACCTCGATCCAGAGGTCGCCGAGGATCCCGATGCGCTCGTTGTCTACGGCGGGACGGGTCGCGCAGCCCGCAGCTGGGCGGCCTTCGACGCGATCGTCCGCGAGCTCCGCCGCCTCGCCGACGACGAGACGTTGCTCGTCCAGTCGGGCAAGCCCGTCGGCGTGCTGCGAACGCACGAGTGGGCGCCGCGGGTGCTGATCGCGACCTCGAACCTGGTCGGGAAGTGGGCCACCTGGGACGTGTTCCGGGGCCTCGAGCGACAGGGCCTGATGATGTATGGCCAGATGACCGCCGGGTCCTGGATCTACATCGGGACCCAGGGGATCCTCCAGGGAACGTACGAGACCTTCGCCGAGCTCGCCCGCCAGCATTTCGGCGGAACCCTCAAGGGCCGAGTCGTCCTGACGGCCGGCCTGGGCGGGATGGGCGGCGCCCAGCCGCTGGCGGTGACGATGAACGAGGGGGTCTGTCTCGCGATCGAGGTCGATCCAGTGCGGGCCGCGCGCCGCCAGGAGATCGGGTATGTCGACCGGGTGACCGACGATCCGGCCGAGGCGCTTGCTGCCGCGCGCGCCGCCGCGGCGGCCGGGGAGGCCGCCTCGATCGCCCTGGTGGGAAACGCGGCCGAGATCGAGCCGGCCTGGGCGAAGGCCGGCGAACACTTCGACGTCGTCACCGACCAGACCTCGGCCCACGACGCGCTCGGCGGCTACGTGCCGGTCGAGATCGCCCTCGACGACGCGCGCACCCTGCGGTCCAGCCAGCCGGACGAGTACGTCCGGCTCTCGATGGCGGCCATGGCGGAGCACGTCCGGGCGATGCTCGCGTTCCAGGAGGCCGGCGCGGTCGTATTCGACTATGGCAACAACCTCCGCGCCCAGGCGGCCGAGGCAGGGGTCGCCAACGCCTTCGACTACCCGGGCTTCGTGCCCGCGTTCATCCGGCCGCAGTTCGAGGAAGGTCGCGGGCCGTTCCGGTGGGTGGCCTTGTCTGGCGACCCGGCCGACATCCTCCGGACCGACGGGGCGATCCTCGAGCTCTTCCCGGCCGACCCTGGGCTCCGGCGCTGGATCACGCTCGCCCAGGAAAAAGTGCCGTTCCAGGGCCTCCCGGCCCGGATCTGCTGGCTGGGCTACGGCGAACGGGCGCTGGCCGGGCTCGCCTTCAACGAGCTGGTCCGCACCGGCGAGGTGTCCGCGCCGATCGTCATCGGGCGCGACCATCTCGATTCCGGCTCGGTCGCGTCACCAAATCGCGAGACCGAGGCGATGCTCGACGGCAGTGACGCCGTCGCCGACTGGCCGCTCCTCAACGCGCTGGTCAACACCGCGGCTGGAGCCACGTGGGTGAGCATCCACCACGGCGGCGGCGTCGGGATCGGCTACAGCCAGCACGCGGGGATGGTCGTAGTCGCCGATGGGTCGGAGCTCGCGCGCCAGAAGCTCGAGCGTGTCCTGACGACGGATCCGGCGATGGGCGTCCTGCGCCACGTGGACGCCGGCTACGAGCATGCGATCGAGGTCGCCCGCGAGCGCGGCGTTCGGGTTCCGATGCCGGAGGAGCGCTAGCCTCCCCGCGCAGGGTGGCGCATCAGGCGACGGCCGGCGCGGAGCCCTCGTCGGGGTCGTCCGTCACGGGCTCCGGCATCGTCCGGAGGTGGCGGACCGGTGAGAGGAACGGGAAGATCGCCGGCATGAACCCGAGGATCGCGCCCACCCATATCGTCTCGTGGAGCCCGATCGTCGAGGCGAGCACGCCGCCGATAATGCTGCCGATCGGCATCGTGCCCCACACGAGGAAGCGGACCGTCGCGTTCATCCGGCCCTGCATCCGGGGCGGGCAGATCGCCTGGCGATAGCTGACCTGGTTGATGTTGTAGACCATCTGGGCGACGCCGCCGAAGATCCCGGCGGCGATGAGGAACGGGATCGCCAGGTCGCCGGGCGGGGCCAGGGCGATGAAGAGCCCGGTGAAGCTGCCGATGAAGATCGAGCCGATGATCGCCGGCCCGAGGCCGATCCAGTGGGCGACGCGATTCGCCAGCACCGCGCCCGCAAGCGTACCGATGTTGCCGACGGCGAAGACGATGCCAATCGTCTCGGCGGAGAGGCCGAGCTCGCGGACGACATACAGGATGTAGACCGCGAACGCGATGCTGCCGAAGAGGTTCGACGTCGCCGTGGCCGCGGAGATCGCTCGAAGCGACGGGTGGCCAAGGACGAAGCGGAGGCCCTGCCGGATCTCCGTGAAGATCGAGGCCTTCGGCTTGCCCGACTCGTCCAGGTGCTCGACGACCGGCGGCTCCGGCCGCCGGATGAGGAAGACGAAGAACGCCGAGACCACGAACGACAGGGAGTCGAGGAGGATCGCGATGGGCGCGGTGAAGATCCCGACGAGGTAGCCGGCAATGCCCGGCCCGGCGATCTGCGCGGCCGACTGGCTGATCTGGAGCTTCGAGTTGCCCTCGACGAGCTCGTCGCGCTCCACGATCGACGGCAGGTAGCTCTGGTTGGCGACGTCAAAGAAGACCGTGAGCGTCCCGGTCACGAAGCCGACGACGTACAGCTGCCAGATCGACAGGACGCCCAGGAAGTACGCGGCTGGGATCGTGGCGAGGGCGATCGCCCGGCCCAGGTCGCCGCTGATGAGGATCGGCCGGCGGCGGAGGCGATCGACCCATGCGCCCGCCGGCAGGGTGAACAGGATAAACGGCAGGAACTCGATGGTCCCGAGCAGGGCGAAGGCGAACGGCTCGACCTTGAGGATCAGCGCAGCGGTCAGCGGGATGGCGAGAGCGCTGATCTGCGACCCGAAGACGCTGATCGTCTCGGCGGTCCACAGCTTCTGGAAGTCGCGGTTCTCGAGCAGGCGCGGTCGGGCGGAGACGGGGCCCGAGGCGGGTGCCGGGGTCGGCGCGGACGTGGTCACTCGGGATGACCTCCCTCGAGGGCGCGAACAAGGGCACTGGGCGCCGAAATTCTAGCGGGCCCGCAGCGAGGGAGCCGCGACGCGGGAGCCCGCGTGTCACGATGGCGCCATGCTCGTGGAGTCGGTCCCGAACTATTCAGAGGGCCGTCGGCCGGACGTCGTCGACCGGCTCGCGAACGCGGTGCGAGCGACCCCGGGCGCGTATCTGCTCGATCGGACGAGCGACGCCTCCCACAATCGCTCCGTGCTGACGCTCGCGGGCGAGGCGCCCGCGATCGAGGCGGCGCTGGAAGCCACGATCGAGGTCGCGATCCGCGAGATCGACATGGAGCAGCACACCGGCGAGCACCCCCGGATCGGGGCGGTCGACGTCATCCCGTTCGTGCCGCTCGCTACGACGACGCTGGACCAGTGCATCGAGCTCGCCCGGACGTTCGGGCAGCGGATTGCCAGGCGGTTCGAGCTGCCCGTCTACCTCTACGCGCGCGCCGCGCTCCAACCGGAGCGGGTCCGGCTCGCGGACGTCCGGCGCGGCGGCTACGAGGGGCTCCGGGAGACCATCCACGAGGTCGGCCGCGAGCCCGACTTCGGGCCGCCTCGGGTCCACCCGCGGGCCGGTGCCGTCGCCGTCGGCGCCCGGCCGTTCCTCATCGCCTGGAACATCAACCTCGAATCGGACGATCTCGAGCTGGCGAAGCGCATCGCTCGGACGGTTCGCGAATCAGGCGGCGGGCTGCCCGCGGTCCAGGCGAACGGCTTCATGATCGAGGAACTCGATTGCGCCCAGGTCTCGATGAACCTGCTCGATTTTCACACCACACCGATGTGGCGGGTCTGGGATGAGGTCGAGGAGCTCGCGGCCGCGGAGGGGATCGGGATCCGGGAATCCGAGCTCATCGGGCTGGCGCCCCTGGCCGCGTTCGACGACGTCGCCGTTCACGCAGGCGTCTCACCGGAGGTGCCCGTCGAGGAGCGATTCGCGGCGACCGCCGCCGCGTTGCAGCTGCGCGATCCGCGTCCGGAGATGGCCCTCGAGATCCGTCTCGCCGCCGAGATGCAGAGCTGATCGGGCCGTGGGACTGCGGCTGATCCAGGGCGGCCGCGCGTCGCTCGGGTTGCCGGGCCTCCTCATCGAGGGGGCCGCCGAGGTCGTCACGATGGCCGGCGGCCTGCGGATGGGCGCGCGCCAGGGCGACCCGGCGGCCATCGTGGCCCCGACGGGCGACGCGAGCATCGAGCATGGTCCGGTCGTCGCGTGCTGGGAGGGCCAGATCCTCGCGGTCGGCCCGCGCGCCGAGCTCGTGGCGGCGCTCGAGGGGAGCGGCTACGCGCTGGCGCGCTTCGCCCGCCTCGATGCCGGCGGCGGCACGGTGACGCCGGGCCTGATCGACCCGCACACCCACCTGCTGTTCGCGGGCACGCGCGAGGACGAGCTGGAGCTCCGCCAGCAGGGTGCCGGCTACCTCGAGATCTTGGCCGCCGGGGGCGGCATCCTCTCGACCGTGGCGGCCACGCGGGCGGCGACGTCGGAGGCGCTCGCTGAGCACGGCCGGCGCTGGCTCGGGGAGATGCTCGCCAACGGCACGACTACGATCGAGGCGAAGTCCGGTTACGGGCTCGACCTCGCGACCGAGCTCCGGCTCCTCGAGGTTGCATACCGGCTCGGCCAGGAAGGCCCGATCGAGGTCCTGCCGACCTGGCTCGGGGCTCACGCCGTGCCGCCCGAGTTCCGGGGCCGACCGGACGGCGTCGAGGCATTCGTCCGCTACCTCATCGACGAGCAGCTGCCCGGGGTCGCGGCCCAGGGCCGAGCGCGATTCGCGGACGTGTTCTGCGAGCTCGGCGTCTTCAGCCAGGACCAGTCCCGGCGGATCCTGGAGGCGGGCGCGCGGCTCGGGCTCGGGTCGCGGCTGCATGCCGACGAACTGGCGCCGAGCGGTGGCGCGGAGCTCGCCGCGGAGATCGCGGCGCTTTCGGCGGACCATCTCGCCGCTCCGTCGGACGAGGGCATCGACGCCCTCGCGGCGGCCGCAGCCGCAGATCGCCCGGTCGTCGCGACGCTCCTGCCGGCGACGACCTGGTTCCTGATGCACGACGAGTTTGCACCGGCGCGCCGGCTCATCGAGCGGGGCGTCCCGGTCGCGCTGGCGACGGACTTCAACCCGGGCACGTCCCCGACGGCCAGCCTGCCGCTCGTCATGACGGTGGCCTGCCTCGCCTTGAAGCTCAGCCCCTCGGAGGCGCTCGCCGCCACTACCATCAACGCCGCGTTTGCGCTCGGGATCGGCGAGACGGTCGGGTCGCTCGAGCCCGGCAAGCAGGCGGATCTCGCGATCTGGCGCGTACCGAGCCATCGGCAGATCCCGTACTGGCCGGCAGCCGACCTCATCCGCGCGGTCGTGAAGCGCGGCCGGCCGGTGCTGGAGCGCGTGGCCCCGTAGGGTTCCGGGCGAATCCCGGCCTAGGTCTTGCCGCGGGACTCCAGGACGATCGTCGTCGTCTCCTGGGGGAGAGTCGACATCGAGATCGCGAGCTTCGCCTGCGGCGTGGGCTCGCCGCCCATCTCGTGGAAGAACTTCGCGAGCGCCTCGGCACAGTCCGCCTCGTCCGCGCAGATCGGCATCGCGACGACGATCTTGGGATCCAGCTGAGCAACGAGCTCGGCGGCCTTGGTCGCGCTGAGCGCCCCTCCGACCGGTACGCAGGCAATGTCGATCGAGCCGATGTCGCCGAGCTTTTCCTCGGTCAGCAGGTGCCCGACATCGCCGAGGTGGATCGTGTGCAACCCGTCGAGCTCCACGACGAACGCGGTGCCGTGGCCCCGTTTCGAGCCCTTGTCGTCGTCGCGGTGCGTACGAATCCCGGTCAGGAGGACGTCCTTGACCTCGTACTCACCCGGCCCGTCGAGCACGAAGGCGCTTTCGAGGCTGGACGGGAGCACGGTCTTGCCATCGCGCGAGCGGGTGCCCTTCGCCCGCGGGAGCGGCTCGTCGTCGGGGTGGCTGTAGATCGCGATGTCGCCGGTGATCCCGCGGCCCGTCGGCCCGACCACCGATTGATACGCGTCCGCCACGACCACGGCGTCGCGCCCGCGCAGACGGACGCACGTCCGCCCGTACCAGGTGATCTCCATCGAAGCGATTCTGACACACCGAACTGCGCGCCCGATTGCCCGCGGTCCGGTGGCGTCGGAGGCAAAAAGAAAGACCGGGAGCGCCTGCCCAATCGGCGCCCCCGGTCGGAGGGAGGGAGGATGGAACCTCAAGGGTTCGGTCCGAGGTGAACAGTAGGATCGGGTTGTTCAGACCCAAGCCGCCAACCGGTTAAGAAACGCCAACGCACCCCTCGACAGCGGACGCTGCGGGGGCACGCCTGTAGGATCGCCGTCCCATGCGGACCCGATCGATCGCCGCCGCCGCCCTCCTGATCGCCAGCCTGATCGGCTGCGGCCCGGCAACCACCAGTCCATCTCCGACCGCTTCGAGCCCGAGCGCGACTGTCGTCCCGTCAACGGCCACCGGGCCCTCGCCCAGCGCCGCCGACCCGGCAACGGCCTACGCGGCGATCCGGGCCCAGGTCGAGACGATCCGGGGGCTCACGCCCACGAACGACATCGCCCCGGTCCTGATCGACGCGACGCAGCTGAAAGCGAACCTCGAGGCCGATTTCGATCGCCAGAATCCACCGGCCACCATCGAGATCGGCCAACGGACGTTGATCGCGCTCGGATTCCTGCCCAAGGGCTCGTCACTGCGGGCAATCGTGCTCGCGCTCCAGAGCGGGCAGGTCGCCGGGTACTACTCCCCGAACGAGAAGCAGCTGTTCGTGGTCAGCCGTTCGGGCGCGATCGGCCCGACGCAACGCTCGACCTATGCCCACGAGTTCACCCACGAGCTCCAGGACCAGCACTTCGACCTGAAGAAGCTCGGCCTCCAGGCGCCCGACCAGGGCGACCGGTCGCTGGCCCGATTGGCAATGGTCGAGGGCGACGCCGTGTCGGTCCAGTACTCGTGGATGCAGCAATACTTCGGGCCTGCCGACCTGGCCCAGCTCCTCGCTGATGCATCCGATCCGGCTGCGGTGGCGGCCCTCAACAATGCACCGCCGTACCTCCGCGACACGGCCCTCTTCCCGTACCAGGGCGGCCTGGCGTTCGTGCAGGGTCTCGTCCAGACCGGTGGCTACGCCGCGGTGAACGCTGCGTTCGCCAAACCGCCTGACTCGACCGAGCAGATCATCCATCCCGACAAGTACGCGGCCGGCGAGAAGCCGATCGCTGTGAGCCTGCCCACGGATCTCGCGACCCGCGTGGGCGCTGGTTGGACCGCGGCCGGCCAGGACACCCTCGGCGAGCTCGTCATTCGCCTGTGGCTCTCGGAGGCGGGCCTCGCCCCGAACCTGGCGAGTGACGCCGCCGCCGGCTGGGGCGGCGATCGAGCGGTCCTCCTCGAGGGGCCGGCCGGCGACGCCGTCGCAATCGAGAGCGCCTGGGACACGGCCACGGATGCCGACGCCTTCGCCGCTGCCGCGGAGACGGCGCTGACCGCCCGCGCCCTGAGCGGAACGGTCATCCACGTCGCCGGCTCGACCCGCGTCTCGCTCGCGATCGGCACGGACGCAGCGGCCCTGGCGAAGCTGCTCCCGGGCTGAGGGGGCCTACATCGATTCGGGCGCCGAGATCCCAAGCAGGCCCAGGGCATTGGCGAGCGTGACGCGGGCTGCCTCGACGAGTGCGAGCCGCTTCGCGGACCGCGCGGGGGCATCCGGGTCCACGACGCGGGCGTCGCGGTAGAACGCGTGGAAGGCGGTCGCGAGCTCGGTCGCGTAGGTCGTGATGCCCTGGGTCTCCTGACCCGCCGCCGCGTCCTCGACGACCTCGGGAAACCGGGCCACGACGCGGGCGAGCCGGCCCTCGGCCGTGCCTTCGAGGAGCCCGTCCACGCCCGGAGCGACGGCCAGCCCGGTGTCGGCCGCCTTCCGCAGAATCGAGGCGATCCGAGCGTGGGCGTACTGGACGTAGTAGACCGGATTCTCGCTCGACTGGCGCTTCGCGAGCTCGATGTCGATGTCCATGTTCACGTTCGCGCCGCGGCTGGCGAAGAACCATCGCGCCGCGTCGGCGCCGAGCTCGGCGAGGAGCTCATCGAGCGTGATGAACGTCCCGGCCCGCTTCGACATCGAGATCTCTTCGCCGTCGCGGATGAACCGCACCCAGCCGGTCAGGAGCATCTCGACGTCGGCCTTGTCGAAGCCCATCGCCTCGGCCGCGTTCCGGACCCGGGCCACGGTTCCGTGGTGGTCCGCGCCCCAGATGAAGACGAGGCGATCGAAACCCCGGCTGAACTTCTCGACGACATAGCCGATGTCGGCGGCGAAATACGTCGGCGTGCCGTTGGATCGGATGATCACCCGGTCCTTGTCGTCGCCGAATGTCGTCGAGCGGAACCAGGTCGCCCCTTCGGCCTCGTAGATATGGCCCCCGTCGCGGAGCCGTTGCACGGCCTGTTCGACCCAGCCTTCGCCGTGGAGGTGGCCTTCGGTGGTCCAGACGTCGAAGTGGACGCCGAGGCCTTCGAGGGAAGCCTCGATCCCGGCCCGGACCTGCTGTGCCGCCCAGCCTCCGACCGCCGCCGCCCGGTCCTCGCCGCGCGCGAGGCCGAGCAGCTCCGACGGGACCTCCTTCGCCAGGTCCGCGACGTAGTCGCCGTGGTAGCCGTCGTCGGGAACCGGCGTGCCCTCGATGCTCGCGATCACCGATAGGCCGAGGTTTCGCACCTGGGCGCCGGAGTCGTTGAAGTAGTACTCGCGCGTGACCCGCTGCCCGCCGGCCTCGAGAACTCGCGCCAGCAGGTCGCCGACGAACGCGCCGCGGGCGTTGCCCACGGTGAGCGGCCCGGTCGGATTCGCCGAGACGAACTCGACGTTCACATGGCGCTCCGAGCCGCCGGCGACCCGGCCCCAGTCCGCGGGCTCGCCGAGCACCCGAGAAACCACGCGCTCGAGTGCGGAATCGGCCAATCGCAGGTTCACGAATCCCGGCCCAGCGGTCGTCGCTTCGGCGACGATGGAGCCCGGCTCCGACGCGGCTTCGGCATTGAGCGCCGCGGCGATGGCAGCGGCGATCTCCGTCGGCCGCCTGGCCAAGGGCTTGGCCAGCCGAAGCGCGAGATTCGTCGAAAAGTCGCCGTGATCGGGGTTCGAGGGCCGAGCGATGTCGATCCCGCCGGAGCCGTCTCCGGGCTCAGCCGGCAGCGCACCCGACGCCACGGCTCGATCCCAGGCGCGGGCGACCGCTGCTCGGACCTGGTCGCGAAGCGAGGCTCGATCGGGTGCGGGTGCGTGTTCGATCACGAGGTTCATGGTATCGAGCCACCCCGCCCCCTCAGTCGATCTGCGTGCCGGCCTCGGGTGCGGACCCGCACCGGACCTCCGGATGAGGAATCGAGGGGGTACGGTCCACGCCAGGTCGCTAGGTGCCGTCTCGAGCAGTCCGGTTGCGGTGCCGCAGTGGTGGAGCGGAGCGGTGGTTCGCCATGTGGGAGTACCAGCCACGGTCCGGACCTTTGGCTACCAGCGCGGGCCGGGCCCTCCGGTTTACGGTTCGCGAACTCACGGCCGTCGGTCGGCTGGAGCGGCAATCATCGGGCGGATCCACGCCCCCGGCAAAATGAAGAACGGAGTGAACATGCGCATGCGACACAAGCTCGGAGCGCTCCTCGGAGGGGGTCTCTTGGCAGGGGCTCTTGGATCGACGGCAGTCGCCGCGGCCCCCACATACAGCGTTGTGGTCCAGAAGTCGGCAACGCCCGACGTGGTCGGCGCCGGCGGGGCGAGTGTCGTCTTCACCGTGACGGTCCAGAACAGCGGGACCGGCTCCTTCGCGATCATCAACGTGACCGACAGCCTCGCGGGCTGCACCTTGAGTGCGCCCACCGGTACCGGCGCCCCGACGCAGCTCGCTGCCGGCGACACGTGGACGTACACCTGCACCGTGACTGGCGTCACCCCGGGCACCACGAACACCGCGACGGTGTTCGCCTGTCACAACAACGGCGGGTGCACCAACGGGTCGCATGACGCAACGGGCACCGCATCAGTCACGGTTACGCTCAGCACCGGGGCGAGCCTGCCGCCGCCTTCGGCGACGCCCGTTGTCACGGCCAGCCCCGTTGTCACGGCCAGCCCCGTTGTCACGGCCAGCCCCCTTGTCACGGCCAGCCCCCTTGTCACGGCCAGCCCTGGTGCCTCGGTGACCCCCAGTGTCTCAGGCAGCCCTGGCCCCTCGACGGGCGCAAGCGCGACCCCCGCCGGTGGTGGTGGTGGAGAAACCGACCAACCGACGATGGCGCCGACGAACTCGGCCCTCGATGGTGGCGGCGGCCCGGCGGAAGGCGCCTGGCTCCTGGCTATCGGCCTCGGTGTCCTGCTCGCCAGCCTCGTGGTCCTGACCCCGGCGAAGGCCAAGCGCCACCGCTGACCTGATCCACGCAGCGCAAGTACAGAGAGGCCCGGGAAACCGGGCCCTCTTCTTGTTGTCTGCGAGCAGGCGAACGATGGTCCTGTGCCGCTTGTGACGAGCGTCCCATGACTTCCGGGCGACCTCCGCCTGCATGATTTCGCATCGCGTCGCCAGTACGCACCAGCTCTTTGGTTGATTAGGTGAGATCTGGTACGAATTGGTGGTGTTGTGGGGGTTGAATTAGTACTAGACCCCCGCCGGACCTTCGTGCACACTACGGGCCCGGTTGGCCGATTTGAGCACGCCGGAATTGATCAGGTCTGGTCCAGTGTTGGGATAGCGGAGGGTTATCGAACCACAATGAAGCTTCAAAGTTCAGCGAGGCGCCTCGTGGCGGCGGTCGGGTCCCTGGGCCTGGTCGGCGTCATGCTGCTCGCCGCTACTGGGTCCACGCTTGCCGCCGATTCGAACTACGACTGGCAGGGCAACGGGTACCCGAACGAGACGTGCGGCGACAATCCGGGCACGATGCTTTGGGTCTGGACGGGTGACAGCCCGACCAGCCTGACCATCAACGGCGAGGTCCAGACCGGTTCGTGGGTCAAGCAGGGTGGCGGGTCGTCCGCGTACCACTTCATCGCGACCGTCGACGGGACCAACTACCCGCCCGTCACGGCTTCGATCACGTACAGCGGCAACGCTGGCACGTTGACGCTGTCCCATTGTGACGGAACTGGCACTCAGCCGTCCGAGAGCCCGAGTGGCAGCGGCGCAGGCGCGACCGACACGCCGGCCCCGTCCGACACGCCTGCTCCGACCGACACCGCGGCCCCGTCCGACACGCCTGCTCCGACCGACACCGCGGCCCCGACCGAGTCTCCGACCGGCACCGGCGCTGGTGATACCTCCGCTCCGACCGGCACCCCTGGTGGGACCGGTGGTGGCGACCAGGCGACCCAGCCTCCGACCAACACCCTGGGCTCGAATGGCTCAGGCCCGTCAGACACCGCATGGCTGCTCGTGGTCGGGCTCGGCGTGCTCCTCGCGAGCGTCGTCGTCCTGACCCCGGCGCGGGCAAAGAGCCGGCGCTAACGGCAGTCCCAACCAGGACCTGACCAGAGAGGGCCCGGGAAACCGGGCCCTCTCTCTTTGTGCCCGGCGGGCGCGCTCCTCCGGCCCGCCGCGGGCGTTGAGCGCGCGACTCTGCCGGGTGCCGATGGGTCCTCGAACCCGATCCAGCCAGCAGCCGGAATCCGCCGTGTGGCAAACGTGACCCCACACGGCAACTCGTCACCGCATCGATGGGCGACGTGCCGGTGGCGGAGCGTGACGAGGGCTCGTCAAGCGGGCGATTCGCGTCAGATGTTCATCCCGGGCCGGACCTGTCACGCGATCGGTGACGAACTGCCGCCTGATTCCACATTAGCCATAACGCGACCCGATGGCTCCCGGGAGTGCGCCAGCGGCTCCAATCCACGAACCGCGGCTGGTGCCCGGCGGCTCCGCGCGGGTCCTCTACCGGCGTGCCCTTGCGGCCAGCCCGGCGTTGCCGTGCCGAGCGGCAACGGCCGGGCCGCGTCGCCCGGGTATCCGAGACGACGGGAGTCTAGGGGTTGCCCGGGGTCGGGTGCGGCGCGGCGGTCTTGACCGGCTTCGGCGCCGGAGTCGAATGCGGCGCGGGCGTTCGGTCCGGCCTGCCGGGGGTGGGATGCGGCGGCGGCGTATGGATCGGAGGCGTCGCCTGCGGGAGGCCCTGGAGCTTCGCCTCGATCTGCTGCAGCGCCTTGCTGCTCGCCGCAATCGCGGCCTCGATCGCGTCGACGGCCGAAGGCGGCGCCTTGGCCTCCACGCCTTGAAGCACCACGATGTGCTTCTGGAGAACGGCCTCGAGATGGGCGAGCTTCGAAGGGTCATTGCCGGCATCTCGCACCGCCTGGACCAGCTCCGTATCGAACGCGGCCAGGGCCGCCGTGACCGCTCCCGCGTCGTTGGTCAGCGAGGCCTGCTCGACCTCTGCATCGCGCTGGTCGAGCTGCTCGACCTGGGCCGCGACGCGCGCATCTCCGGATGCCGGCAAGGTCAGCGACTCGAGCCACAGGCGGGTGACATACAGCGGGCTGCCCGGCGTCGCGGCGAAGACCGCGGCCGCGCTCCCGAGACTGAGGGACGCGGCGAGGAGAGCCCCGACCGCGCGCCGCGATCGCATCGGCCACCAGCCACCTCGGAGCGTCGCCGCGGACGGCCGCCGCAACCCGCGCGTCGCGGCTGGCACGGCCGCTCGGGCAATGATCGCGGCGCGCATCCGTTCGACGGCTTCCGGACTCGGCGGCAGGCGCGCATCTGCGTACGCGCGCAGGCGCTGCTCCATCTCGTCGAAGGCCATCGTCTCCTGGTTCATCAGGTCGTCGTTCATCCTGTCTTGTGCTCGTCCTCGGTCGCCACGCCGAGAGCGATACGAAGGGCCGCGATGGCCCGGAACTGCAGCCCCCGGATCGTCCCTTCTTGTCGGCCCATGAGGTCGGCTGCCTCCCGGCTGGAAAGCCCGGCGAAGAAGCGGAGCGCGATGACCTCGCGCTGGTCTGGCGTCAGCTGCCGGAGCGCGATGGCCATTGCATCGAGTTCCGTTCTGAGGATCGCCAGCGTTTCCGGTGACGTTTCGTCGGTGTGCCGGTCCGTCGCCTCGCCAAGCTCGTCGTGATCGCGGCGCGTCCGGATGTGGTCGATCGTTGCATTCCTGGCCAGCCGGAAGAGCCAGCCCCCGAAGGGGACCCCGCGCGCCTGGTAGCGCGGCAGAGCCTCCAGGGCCTTGACGAAGACCAGCTGCGTCAGGTCCTCCGCGTCGCTCGGGCGGCCGACGCGGCTGGCGATGAAG
>JBBQTO010000003.1:0-49708 GCA_038234575.1 Candidatus Limnocylindrales bacterium | reverse complement strand
CGGTGTGCGAAGATCGCATCGATCAGGTGCTCCTCTGTCGGGTCGATGGGCTGTTTCTCAAACGCCATCTTCCCAGTTCGGATGGGCACCTGATTCGTCGTTTCAGCAGGCCGTCAACCCTCAGCGATCGGTGGATCGGGGCTTAGGGACGATCTCGGCCGTCGGCCGTTCCGCGGTCCGGACGGCGCCGGGGAGCCAGAGCTAGCGGCCGACGATCTGGTGCTGTTCCACGAGTATTTCGACGGGGACACCGGACGAGGCCTCGGCGCGAGTCACCAGACCGGCTGGACCGCGCTCGTTGCCAAGCTCCTCGAGCAGCGTGCCCGACGCCGAGCCGAGACGGCAGCCGTCGTCCCGCCGGAACAAGCCGCGGCGAATCGAGATGCGACCGAGGCTGTCGAAGCGTGAGCGCCACCGCTCCAACGTTGCCTCGATCGATTTCGGCAGCGGAGGGCGCCCGGGGGGAGTCCCGCGCACGGACGATGTGAGTGGCGAGACCCGTCAGGACGCAGGCCGACGCTCGGTCGTTTGGCCATCGCGATTGGCTGGACGACCCGGCGATGTCACACGACTGTCGCAGCCTGCGCCGATCCTAGCCCGACCAAGTTGACGCACGCGAGGCTGGCTGATGGAGTTCCTGGGAGATCTGGAGCGAGCGTTCGCAGCGTTGATCTACCCCAACCGGTTGCCGCTCGCGATCGCCCTCCTGGTCATCTTTGGGGGCGTCGCACTGGTGGCGCGGCGACGTCGCTGGGACCTTGCGGCTCGACGACGGCCGCGCCGAACACTGGGTGCCGCGGCCGTCGTCGTGGCCGTTGCGGGACCGCTCGCGTGGTATCTGGCCTCGCCCCTATTTCTGTCGAGCACGATCGACGAGCCGCCGCCCGCCGTAGCGTCCGAGACGCGTCCGAGCCAATCCGCGCCGGGACAGCCAGGTGAGGCGACGACGCAGCCGTCGGTCGCACCAGCAGCGACCGACACGTCAACGCCGTCGCCGGCACCGATCGCGCTCAACGAGCGATCCGGCGCATTCGCCGGCGCTGACGATTTCCACTTCGGCCGTGGCACCGCTCGGCTCATCGAGACGTCACCGGGCGCCTTCACGGTCCGCCTGGAGGAGTTCGCCGTTCGCAACGGCCCCGATCTCTATGTCTACCTGTCGCCGTCAGCCGACGGCTATTCCACGAAGGCCGTGGAGCTTGGACGACTCAAGGCCGATCAAGGCAACCAGAATTACCGCGTACCGGACGCGACCGATGTGACAAAGGCACAAAGCGTCGTCATCTGGTGCAAGCAGTTCGGCGTTCTGTTCGCGACTGCCGCGTTGGAATAGGGCCAAATCTCCAGGTCCCGTCGCGCTCGTGTCGGTCCAGTCGCGCCATGGCAGCCGCTCCCACGGCCTCGCCGGCGACCCACTCGCGAAGGCGCCCACCGTGCTCGGCGCCGTGGTCGCCGCCGTGGTCGCCGCCGGCCTTGCGAATCCACCACGCGGCCTAGTCGCTCGGCTCGATGACGTCGAACCATTCCTCGACCATGCGGCTCCGGCCGCATTGGCCTGACCGCCGCGTAGACCGCCTCGGGCGTGTCGAAATGGAGGAGCCCGGGATGTGCTTCGAGTCGTACGCCCAGCGGTTGAGCGCCACGATGAGCTTGAAGTCAGCGCCCCGGTCCAGCTTCGCCTTGAGCTCGTCGCGCCCGATCGTCCGGATCAGTTCGATCCCCAATGCCGCGTTCGCGTGAGGCTGGTCCATCATTCAGCCAGCATCATCGCGCGGGTTCTCGATCGGCGCTGCCGGTCGGATCAGGAAAGGAGACGCCATGCCGTCCGTTTCAGGAACGTTCGAGCTCCTCGGCGGGGGAGAGGAGGCCTATCGCGAGGATCCAGGTGGGCCGCGCCTGACGCACGCGAAGGGCACCCAGCGCTTCGGCGGCGGCATCGAGGGCAACGGCTCCGTCGATTGGCTCGTCTGCTACCGGCCGGACAAGACGGCTCGCTTCGTCGGGCTCCAGCGGATCGATGGGCGAATCGGCGATCGAAGCGGCAGCTTCATCCTCGAGGCAACGTCAAGCCACGACGGCAAAAGCTCGACCGGGACCTGGGAGGTCATCGCCGGAACGGGCAGCGGCGAGCTCGAGGGGATCACCGGCCGCGGCGGCTTCGAGGCGCCGGGCGGACCAAAGGTCGAGTACCACCTTGACTACGAGCTCGAGGCCTAGCCGAACTCTGGCGCCCGGGCGGGAATCAGCCGCACGGCGAAAAGCGCCGCGAGCAGGCACGCAACGATGCCGACGACGATCGCCGCCTCGATCGAGCGCCCGGCGAGCGTGCCGGCGATCGCCGACCCGATCGGGAATCCGGCGAAGTTGAAGGACATCGAGACGGCGAAGGCCCGGCCGAGCCAGGCCGAGTCGGTCCGGCGCTGACGGAGCGTGAACATCGCGACGTCCATCGGGCCGTTCACGAGGCCGATGACCGCCATCGAGATCACGATGGGGACGATGCTCCCACCGATGAGCAGCAATGCGGTGGCTGGCGCGAACGCGAGCATCGGCCATGCGATGAGCGCCCGCTCTCGACCGCGGGTGTCCATTCGGCCGGCGAACAGGCCGGCGACGAGACCGAACACGCCCTGGACCGCGAAGACGCCGCCGACCACGAGCTCGGACAGGTGGAGGCGCTCGAGAACGATGATCGGGATGAGGATCGTCATCATCCCGCCGGCCAGGTTGAGGGTCGTGATCGAGAAGCCGAGCCCACGGAGGGTCGGATTCGACCACGTGTATCGGAGGCCCTCCCAGGCATCGCGGAAGATGCTGCCGGTCGAGTGGGCGTCGGTATCCGGGTCCGGCACCGGCCAGAGGATCACGGCGGCCACGCCGAAGAGCAGCCCGATAAGAATCAATGCCGCGGGACCGCCGAGCAGCGCGACCATCGTGGCCGCGAGCGGCGGGCCGAAGATCGAGGCGACGACGTAGCCGTTCGAATCGATCGCGTTGAGGCGCTCCCAGAGGTGGCGCGGAGCCATCAGCGGGAAGAGAGACCGGAGCCCGGTCGCGCTGAGCGGACCGGTGAGCGCCGAGAGCGCGGCGATGAGGATGAGCAGCCACGGCGGCAGCAGATCCGCGTTCGCGAGGACGCCGATCGCCCCCAGCGACAGCATCGCGACTACGAAGTCCAGCACGATGAACTTGATCCGTCCGTGGCGATCCAGGAGGGCTCCCGCCAGCGGGCTGAAGACGAGGCCCGGAGCGATGCTCACGAAGGTCACGAAGCCGGCGAGCTCGGGCGAGTGGTAGTGGTTCAGCGTGAACAGGACGAGTGCGATCGCGACCATCGACCCGGCGATCCGCGAGACCTGCATCCCGAACAGGGCGCGGACGAGGGAGGGCACGCCGCCGAGCGCCCGATATGACGCCTCTGGCTCGCCGCCGGTGCCAGGTCTCGTCAGGGCCGGCTCGCGGCGATCGGGACCCGAGCGACCCGGACGGCGGTGAGCTCGCGCTTGCCCTTTAGCTCGAGGGATCGCGACTCGAGCCCTGCCGTCGGCCAGTCGGCGGCGGCAACCGCTGCATCGGTGACGAGGAGCTCGCCCGTGGCCGCGGCCGAGGCGAGGCGCGCTGCGGTATTGACGACGTCGCCGAGGGCCGTCAGTTCGGTGACAGGCGGCTTGCCCACGGAGCCGACGAATGCGACGCCGGAGTGGACGCCGACTCCGACCGGCAGCCATGGCCCCCCCGGTTCGCCGTGGCCGGTCGCCCGCAGGATTGCGAGGCCGGCCTCGATCGCCTGTCTTGCGTGGGCCTCGTGGGCGAGCGCGGGGATGAACATCGCCATGACCTCGTCGCCCACGAACTTATCGACGATGCCGTCGCGCTCGACGACGATTCGGGCGCTCGCGTCGTAGAACCGATCGAGCTGGCGCCGAAACTCCGTCGGGCTGATCCGCTCGGCCATCGCGGTGGACCCCCGGACGTCGGCGAACAGGAACGTCGACTCGATCTCGGCGCCGCCGTGCATCGCTGAGAGCACCTGGAAACAGGCACCGCAGTAGGTCGGATTCTTCGCCCATCGCTCCCGACCAATGAAGTGCATGAATGGCCTGCCAAGGCCGCCGAATGGCGCCGCGCACATCTTGCATCGCGGCGATCCCGGGACATGGCGAAGCCAGGAGTGCGCCCGAGCGTACGTCTGATCGGTCCCCATGAGGATCGCGCGCCAGATCGGCTCGTTCGGGTTCGGCTCCGGGGCAGGGATCGGTTCCTCAGTCATCTGTGACGTGAAGCGTAATCGCCGAAGCTTGATCGTCGGTCCCGCGGGTCCGCTGCCGGGCAATCGCCGTACAGTAGGTTCCATGCGCAGACGGCTCGCCACGGCGCGCGAGCTCCGCCGCCCCGGCCAGATCCTCGATCGGCGATCGTCTCGCCGAATCGCCCTCCGGGCGGCGCCCAGCCTTCGGGAGTCGTCCCGTATCGCAGCGCAACCCCAGGAGGACCTCGTGACCCGCTTCCGTGTCCATCGTCTCGCGGCATTCCTCGCCGCGGCCTACCTGCTGATGCTGTCGGCCGGAGCCGTCGCGGCCCACGCGATCGAGCACGCCGGCGCCTACAGCGTGGCGCTGGGCTGGCAGCACGAGCCCGCGTACGTGGACGCCCAGAATGCCGTCCAGGTCGTCGTGACCGATTCGGCCGGCAATTCCATCAGCGACCTCGGAGCCGAGGACATCACGGTGGTTGTGTCGACGGGTGGCCAGCAGACTGCCGCGCTGACGTTCGACTCCGGGTTTGACGCGGATACCGGGCTCGGAACGCCGGGCGAGTACGACGCCCAGCTCGTTCCCACCAGCCCCGGCGCCTACACCTTTCACTTGAAAGGGATCATCCACGGGACGGCGATCGACGTCACGGAGACGTCGTCCGACACGACCTTCAATGCCGTGACCGGCACTGCCGAGGCCGAGTTCCCGGTGAAGCTGCCGACGCTGGCCGAGGTCGCGACGCGACTCGACCGGCTCGACACCAGGATCGCGGCCCTCGGGACCGCGGCCGGGCCGACGCAGGCCTCCGTCGATGCGGCAAACGCCGCCGCCGCGGACGCGCGCGCCTCGGCCGATCGCGCCCTCGTATTGGGCGGCGCGCTGGGCGGGGTCGGCTTGCTCGTGGCGATCCTCGCCCTCGCACGGGCCAGGGGGTCACGCCGAACCAGTGCGTAGCGTGCTTGCGGCCGATGTGCGGCGGCGGGTCGGCTCGGCCGTCGGGGCTCTCGCCATCCTCGCCCTGATGGGCGGTGCAGGGCTTGCGCGCCCCCCGGCCATCGCCGCCCACGCGCTGCTGTTGTCATCGAAGCCGGCGGCCGGTGTCACGGTGGGCACGTCCGCGATGACAATCGAGCTGACGTTCGGCGAGACGCCCGATCCGAAGCTGTCCGCGGTCAGGGTCCTCGACGCGTCCGGGACGAACCGCGCCAGCGGTCCGCCGACACCGGCTCCCGGAAAGCCGGCGACGCTCGACGTCCCGGTCAAGACGTTGCCGGATGGCGTCTACACCGTGAGCTGGCGGACCGTCTCGTCGGTCGACGGGCACGTGGCGGCGGGCTCGTTCGCGTTCGGTGTCGGTGTGGCGGTGCCGGCCACCGGTCCGGCGAGCCAGACCCAGGGCAGCAGCCCGAGCGCGTCCGTGCTCGCGGACTTGGCTCGATGGCTCCTGTACCTCGGACTCGTGGCCATGTTCGGTGCCGGCTTCTTCGGCCTCGCCATCAATCCCACGGTTCCGCGCTCGGTGCTGCGCCTTGCCGGCGCCGGATGGCTTGTGGCCGCGATCGGGTCGCTCGGCGTGACGGCCATCCAGTGGTCTGATGCCGGCAGCGACATCGGCGCGCTGCTCGGCACGTCCGTCGGGACATCCGCGATCGCCCGGGTCGCATCGCTCGCGATTGCCGGGGCGTTCACCGCCGCGTTGGTCCTTGGCCGGGCGCAGCCCGGCCGGCGGCTCTTCGGGCTCGTGGCCGCGAGCGCCGGCGTCGCAATGCTCGTCGATGTCGCGACCGGGCACGCTGCCGCGGGGATGCTCGCGCCGTTCCAGGTCGTCACGCAGTGGCTGCACATCGCCTCGGCCGGGCTCTGGATCGGCGGCCTCGCGTCCCTCCTCCTCACGATTCGGGGTGAGCCCGACCGGGCCAGGGCAGGCGTCGCTCAGCGCTATGCCACCTGGGCCGGAATCGGTCTCGCGACCGTGGCGCTGACCGGCATCATCCGGGCCGTCTCCGAGATCGGCACGCTCGACGCGCTCGTCTCCACGGACTACGGCCGCGTCGTCCTGATCAAGTCGCTATTGCTGGGCTTCCTCGCCGTGCTCGGCGCGGCGAACCACTACATCAACATCCCGGCCGCGGCTCGACGACTCACGGGGCTTCGCCGGGTCGGCTCGACCGAGCTCGTGCTCGGAGGCCTCGTCCTCGGCCTGTCGGCGCTGCTCGTGAATCTCGCGCCGCCCGTGTCGTCGGCCGGCGGGCCGAGTCAGCCGGTCGCCGCGCCGATCATCGCCAGCGGCCACGACTTCGGAACCACCGTCAAGCTCCGGCTCGTGGTGTCTCCGGGCGGTGCCGGATTCAACACGTTCGATGCGTCGGTCACCGACTTCGACTCCGGCGCGCCGCTCGAGGCGACCGCCGTCAGCCTTCGGTTCGCCATCGCCTCGAGCGTCGGCGTGGGCGGCTCAACGCTGGGCCTCCAGCCCACGGACCCGGGAGCCTTCACGGCCTCGGCCGGAAACCTCTCGCTGGACGGGATCTGGAACATCGTCGCGACCGTCGAGGCGCCGCCTGGCGCGGTCGAGGTGCCGCTCGTTGCCGCGACGGTCGTGCCGCCGCAGCCGGTCGACGGCGACGGGACGCCCCTCGCGCCGGCCACGGTGCACCTCCCGGACGGGACCTCGGTCCAGGTCTACCTCGATCCGGGCGGGCCGGGCGCCAATGAGCTGCATGCGACGTTCTTCGATGCCGCTGGCGCGGAGCTGCCGGTTCCGACGGCGACGATGGCCGTTTTGGCGCAGGATGGATCGGCCTTCATCGCTGCGTTCCGGCAACTCGAACCAGGGCATTTCGTCGCCGACATCCAGCTCGCAGGCGGCCCGATCGCGGTCGATATCGTCGGTGGCGGGGCCATCGGGGGCGTCATTCACGTCCACCTGACCATCAAGAACGCATGAGGCGATCCGTGGCTCGACCAGCAGGCTCCACGTTCCTCGCGATCGGCGCGATGACGCTCCTCGTGGCCGCGTGTGCGTCCGCGGGTGCGAAGGCGACGCCGACACCAAGCCCGGCCGCAAGCAGCAATCGGCCGTCGTCCCCGGCGACCGTCGCGGTCGTCGTGCCCACAGCTGGTGCTGCGGCCACGTCGACGCCGTGTCCGGGCGCGTCGGGCTCCTGCGTGCACATCAAGCTCTCGCTCACGGGCGCGACCATCGTCTCGGCCACGACGACGGACATCCGGCCCGACCAGGGGCACGTTCATCTCTATGTCGACAACGTCCTCGTGTCGATGAACTACGGTCTCGACCAGGACCTCCCAGTGCACTCGGGGACGTACGTGCTGAAGGCCGAGTTCGTCGCGGCCGATCACGCCCCGTTCAACCCCCGGGTCTATTCGCCCGAAGTCCTCTTCACCGTCAAATAGGTGGTTGAGTCCCGGCGCTGGGGCCTTGCCGTTCTGGTGCTCGGCGGCGCCGTGGCGCTCATGGCGCAGCTCGCTTCGCCGGTGGCCGTGCCGCTCTACGACGGGGTCGTGGTCCAGGACCCCTACCGCTACCTCAACCCCGCATCCGGGCAGCCCGGCGGGCCGACCTCGTTCAGCGTCGAGAAGCCCGTCCAGGGAGGCGTGAGCACCTCGTTCGTCGCGGCGACGAAGGAGAATCCACCGCAGGCGCAGCTCATCGCGCTGCCGGGCGCGTTCACGGTCACGGCAGCGACGACGTCGATGCGAATCACGATCGACCCCGTCCCCGCGTCGGCTGCCCTCGCGACGAGATCGATTCAGGGGAACGTCTATCGGTTCGCCGTCACGGATCAGACCGGGGCAGCGCTGGCGATCGCGGCGGGTGTCAATGGACCGACGATCACGCTCCGCGGCCCGGAGGGCATCACGGAAGGGGCGATCGCGCACGTCGGGGCTTCAGGGGTGGTGGGCCTGCCGACGGAGCATGGTGGGCAACTGGCGATCTTCAGCACGAATCCGCTCGAGCTCGGCGACTTTGTGGTCGTCGCGCCAGCCGCGGAAGCTGCGGCGGGCGCCGCGAGCATCGGCCTGCTCGTGGCTGCCGTGCTCGCGGTAGCGGTGCCGGCCGCGCTCGTGATCTTCCTCGTGGTGCGACAGCGGCGAAGCCAGCAGCTGGCCGCCATGGCCGCACGGCAGCGAACCCGGATTCCCTCGAAGCGCATTCCGCCACGCCCGCCAAAGGGTCCCGGGCGGCGATCATGATCAATCACCGGAAGAAAGGGCAGGAACCAGAATGACGAACCGCAGATCCAACCGACCCACCGACCGGATCCGCGGCGTGGGCGCGGTGCTGGTCGCTCTACTGCTGGTGGCGGGCTGCAGCGGCCTCCAGGGCCAGGGCCTGGCCTCCATCCGGATCGGCGCCGTCTTCCCGCTGACGGGCAATGCCGCGTCGCTCGCGGGCCCCGAGCTGGCCGGCGTCCGGATCGCGGTCGATCTCGTCAACGCCGACGGTGGCGTCGGTGGCCATCCGCTCGCGCTCGAGGTCCGGGACCTCCAATCGCGCGACGCCGCACACGCCGTGATGTCTGACTTGAAGCGCTCGGGAATCGAGGTCGTGATCGGCGCCTATGCCTCCGACCTCTCGATCGCGGCGAGCGCGGCGGCGGATCGGGCCGGGCTCGTCTACTGGGAGTCCGGCGCGGTTGCCGATCGGCTCACCGGGCGCGGCCTGCCGTCCGTCTTCCGGGTGGGCGCGAGCGGCACGAACCTCGGCAGCAATTCCGCGTCGTTCGCCGCGACGGAGCTCGCCGGCCGTCTCGGCAAGACCGCCGCCCAGCTGCGCGTGGCCCTCGTCGTCGCCGACGACGACTACGCAAACTCCGTCGCCGATGCCGCGGCCGCGACCGCGTCGCGCGTCGGCCTGTCCATCGTCGCCCGGGTAACCTACAACCTGAGCGCACCGGACTGGCCGCAGGTCATGGCCGAGCTCGCCGCCGCCAGCCCCGACGCGATCATCCTCGCCTCGCACATCCCCGACGGGGTCGCGTTCCGGCAGGCCATGCTCGCCGCCGGCCTGAAGGTCGGTGCCCTGATCGGATCGACGATGGCCGAGTGCGACCCCGACTTCGCGGGCGACCTCGGCGCCGACGCAATCGGCATCTTTGCCTCCGACCGTCCGACGGCGGGCTTCCGACCCGAGGCCCTCGATGCCGGGGCTCGGGTCGCCTATCAGCGCTTCGCGGCGAAGTGGGCTGCGGTGGCGGCGACGCTCACGCCGACACCCGCCTCGGGGACGCCGGAGTACCCACTCGCCGGACCCGCCGAAGTACCGACCGCCGCAGCGAACGAGGAGGCCCTCGCGGGCTTTTCGGCCGGCTGGGCCTTGTTCCGCGACGTCCTGCCTGCGGCGGCGGCATCGAGCGCAGGCGCACCGGCCGCGGCATCCGTGGCGGCGGCCGCCCGAACCGTCGACCTGCCGGAGGGCTCCCTGCCCAATGGCGCCGGGCTGCGCTTCTCGACGAACGGGACCACGCTCGGGCAGAACGAGCGAGCGGCCGCCGTGATCTGGCAATGGCAGGCGGTCAACACCTACGCGTTCGTCTGGCCGCCGTCGTACGCGACCGGCCAAGTCGGATTCGTGCCGCTCCCGCGGTGACCGCGGCGCCACTCGTCGCCTTTGCCGCTTCGTCCACGGCCCGGGCGAGCTTGCGGATCGGCGCGCTCCTCGCCGCGCTCGGAATCATCGTCTGGGTGCGGTGGGCGGCGACCATCGGTGGCCTGGGTGATGCCCTCACGGTCGGCCTCGTCTTCGGGCTCGCGCTCCTGGCGCTGGCGATCCTGGCGGGGGAGCGGGTGTCGATGCCCGGTCCGGCCGCCCTGGCGATCGGCGCCGCCGGAGGCGCAGCGCTCGCCGGTCTTGCCGTGGTACCGCATCTCGGCCACACCGGTCCATCGCTGGCCCCGGCGTCGGCCTTCCTCCCGTGGGCCTCGATCACGATCCTCGTCGCCACTGCGGAGGAGCTGGTGCTCCGCGGCGCCCTGTTCGTCGCCGTCCGTCGACAGGCCGGCGTCGCGGCCGCGATCGCCCTGACCAGCGTCGCGTTCGCGCTCATCCACGTGCCGCTGTACGGCTGGCACGTCGTGCCACTCGACCTCGGCGTGGGCATCTGGCTCGGCGGGCTTCGGCTCGTCGGCCGCGGCGTCGCCGCCCCGGCGGTCGCCCACATCGTTGCCGACCTCGTGACGTGGTGGCTGTGAGACGGATGCTCGGGCGCAGACGCCGGAACCAGGACGTGAACGTCGGGATCGGGGCGCTGGTCGTTGGATGTCTCGCAGTCCTGGCGGCCCAGCTGCTCGCGCCGGTCGCCGCGCCGCCGCTCTACGACGGCGTGATCCCCGTCGATGCGTACCGCTGGCTGGCTCCGCCGCCGGGGGAGCACGGGGGAGCCGAGGGCATCTCCCGAGTCATCCAAGTATCGGGGAGCTCGAGTCCGCTCGTGGCCCTCGCCACCACCGAGACGCCCCCGCAGGCGCAGGTCTTCGCCGAGCCGGGCGGGCTGACATTGCCGCCCGGCACGACCTCGCTGACGCTCTCGATCCTTCCGGTGCCTCCCGATGCCCAGCCCGTGAGCGGCCACATCGATGGGAACGTCTATCGGATCACGATCACGAACCAGGCGGGCGAACCGGTCACCGCGCCCGCGAGCGCCCAGGCCACGGTCGTCCTGCGCGATCCGGACATCACCGCGGCGGATGCGACCGTCTCGCTCCTCGCGGGTGGGGTATGGCAGCCCCTCCAGTCCGATGCGACCCTGGCCGGCTCCTTCGAGGCGGTCGTGACAACCTTCGGCGACTTCGCGCTCATCTCGCCGGGCCCGGGACCCACCGGACTGGGGCCCGCGCCGACGCCGAGCGCATCGACCGCGCGTTCGGCGGCGGCCCCTTCGCCCAGTGGCACGGCCGCAGTCCCGCCGTCGGAGCCCGGCATCCCGACGGTGACGATCGTGGCCGGCATCGCCACGGTCCTGGTCCTGCTCGCCCTCGTGGCGCTCGCGGTGCTCCCGCGCCGGCCGCGTCGCACCGCGTGGACCGACCGGCGAGATCCGCGCGGACGGGGTTAGCGCCCAGCCTTCGTCCCAGCGCACCCTGCTCCACCAGAGCCTCGCCAACCGCCCCGCGCCCGACGGTACCCCCGCTCACCGGACCGAAGTACGGCTTGGCGTCCCATGAGCCCGCCCCTACGGTCCACCTGACAGCGAGCCGGCGCCCGCACTCATCGGTCATGGCTCCATCCGTGCCGGCTCGAACGTGTCCAACGGAAAGGCGACCACAGGCATGGCCTCGATGGCTGTCAACGAGCTCGGCACGATGCTGACCGCTTCGGAAGTCGCGGAGAGGCTGCATCTCCACGCCAACACCGTGAAGCGACTCGGCGATCGCGGAGAGCTCAAGTACTACAAGGTCTGCAAGCGCGGCGACCGGCGCTTCCTGCTCGACGACGTCCGGCGGTTCCTCGACAACAACCGCTGACCACGAGCGTGGGACGCCGATCTTCGGCGCCCCAGTAACATCGGCCGCCGTCGACCGCCTCCCTGCACGGACACGGTCGTGGCATGTCTGCCGAGGAGTACGCTCGATTCATGGCTGTGCGAGGAAGCCTGACGTTTCGTCGAACCTGGACGCTTGCGAGCGTCCCGCTGGCGATGGTGCTCGCCGGCTGCTCCGGGCTTCCGCCATCGGCGCCTCCCAGCACTTCGGCGCCCAGTCCGTCGCCGTCGGTCGCCTCCGGAACCGCCGAGCCAACGCTCTCCACGACGCCGAACCCCACGGCATCGCCCGTGGCCGTGGCCGCGGACGCCTTCCCGATCCTGGGCTCAGCCAAGCCTGTCGGTTTCAAACCAACCATCTCCTGCACCGGCCCCATCGGGGCATCGGACCTCGTGGCGCTTGTCCAGCTGCACGCGCCGGTGGGAGTTGACGGCGCCCTCGTCCTCCGCGACTACGCAGACCCCAGCAAGCCGCGAACCGCCTACACGTTCGGGAATACCGCCTACTCGGGGCTCATCCAGCTCATCGACGCGCGCCATCTCGTGCTCTTTGCCGACAATGGCTCCTATGCGGTCGTGGACCTGCCCGAGGTGCACTTTCGGTGGTTCCGCCTTCCGGCCGTGACCGGGTATGGGGCCGAGCTCATCGGGGTCTCGCCGGCACTCGACCAGATCGTCTGGAAAGCCGTCCGCCCCGGGCTTGCCCCGAACGACATCATCCATGTCGCCACGATTGCGGCTGACCGGATCATCACCACCCTGCCGGACACCAATGGCGGTCGCTGCGGGTCTGCGACGGACTCAACTCCGAGCGGCTACGTGCGCTCTGGCTCCGCGCTGTTCATCCTCGACGAACCGCTGCCCGAGATCAGCCTCCTCGTGCTCGAGGGCGAGACCGTGGTGCTCTCGGACGTCGCGCCGACGGGCAGTCCGGATCCCTCGACTCGACCCTTGAAGGCGCTCTGGTCGCCGACGTCGGAGACGCTGTACTTCACGAAGAATGGCGCCGTCTGGCGCTGGACGCCGTCGGGCGGCTTGACGCGGTTCCTGGCCAACGTCGACTGGTCGTCGGCGACGATCTCGCCCGATGGAGCCCGCCTCGCCTATGCCCTCCGCCGCTCGGACGGCCTGCACGATGTCTACCTCGTCGATCTCGCCCATGATGGGCGGCCCGTGCGAATCGGAAAGGGCCCTCGTGACAAGCCGGTCTTCCTCAACTCCGCCCAGCTGTGGTTCATTCCCGAAGGCTTCGCGGGATGCACAGGCAAGGCGCCGGCGGGTCCGCTCGTCTACAACGTCAGCAATGGCAGCGAGTCGCCGAGCATCATCGACAACGTCCTCCGTGTCTGGCCCGCCACGAGCACGCATGCCTGACGTTCGCCGGCCGTGATCGACCTCCGGCCGACTGAGGAGAACCGGCTCGTCCAGCAGACCGTTCGGGACTTCGTCGCCGACGAGATCCTGCCCAACATCCGTGCGTGGGACGAGAAAGGCGAGGTCCATCGCGAGGTCTTCGGCCGGATGGCCGACCTCGGCCTCCTCGGGGCCCCGATCCATACGGCCTGGGGCGGCTCGGGGATGGACTACGTCTCCTTCGCGATGATCTGCGACGAGCTGGAGCGCGGCGACACGGCCTTTCGGGTTGTCCAGAGCGTCCACGTCGGGTTGAACTCGCTGACCCTCATGCAGTGGGGGACCGACGAGCAGAGGCAGCGCTGGCTCGTGCCGCAGGCGAAAGGCGAGAAGCTGGCGACGTTCGGGCTCACCGAGCCGGGCGTCGGGACCGATGCCGGGAACCTCGCCTCCACGGCGCGCCGCGACGGCGATTCCTACATCCTGAACGGCGAGAAGGTCTGGATCAGCCTCGCGGATATCGCCGATCACTTCCTCGTCTTTGCGTCGGTCGACCGCTCGAAGGGCCACCGTGGCGTCACCGCCTTCCTCATCGAGCGTGGGATGCCCGGGTTGACGACGGGAACCCTCCACGGCAAGCTCGGCATCCGGGCCGGCAACACCGGCACGATCTCGATGGACAACCTCCGCGTCCCGGCCGAGCACCGGATCGGCGAGGAAGGGGAGGGGTTCCTCATCGCGATGAGCGCGATCGACCAGGGTCGGTTCACCGTGGCCGCCGGCAACGTCGGGCTGGCCCAGGCCTGCCTCGATGCATCGGTGCGGTATGCCCACGAGCGCGAGACGTTCGGCGACGAGATCGGGCGGCACCAGCTCATCAAGCAGATGATCGCGAAGATGATCGCCGGCATCGAGGCCGGCCGGCTCCTCGTGTGGCGGGCGGCATTCCTGAAGAACCACGCCGTCCGGAACACCCGCGAGACATCCCTCGCGAAATGGCATGCCACCGATCACGCGGTGGCGAGCGCGCTGGACGCGATCCAGATCCATGGTGCGAACGGCTATTCGAACGAGTTCCCGGTCGAACGCTACCTGCGCAACGCGAAGGCCGCGGTGATCTACGAGGGCACCAGCCAACTCCACACGCTGATCCAGGCCGACTACGCCCTCGGTTACCGGGAGGATCGGCCTCTCCGCTGCGAGCCGCTGCCGGCCGAGGGCTTCGAACGCCTGCCGGCTTCCGCCGCGGCCCAGACCGCCAGGGCCTGACCGCGGGGCTCGGCGCTCGCGGGGCTCAGCGCTCGGACGAGGCCGGCTCGAGCCGCGCCGCATCGGCCCGTCGCACCTCGTCTGCGGCCCGGTTGGCCCGGCCCCGAGCCGTCACGATCATCGCGACCGCGGCGAGCACGATGGCCGACGCGAGCAGCGTTCGCGGGCTGATGGTCTCGTGCAGGAAGATCGTGCCCAGGCCGACCGCGACCACGGGGTTGACATAGGCATACGTGCCGACGAGCGAGATCGGGGCGTGGCCCAGGAGCCAGCCGTAGGCCGTGTAGGCGAGCATGCTGCCGAAGACGACGAGATAGGCGACAGCCGCGATCGACGCCGCCGAGAACGCCTCCGGATGCAGCTGTGATGCCTCGCCCGTGACGAGCCCTTCGCCCACGAGGAAGACCGCCGCCGCGAGCATCTGCAGCCCGGATGCCGTCAATGGCCGCTTCGGGAGCGTGGCGCTCCGCGCTGCGAACAGCGAGCCGTGGGCCCAGGCGATCGGGGCGGCCACGAGGATGAGGACACCGACGGGATCGAACGAGTTCGCGCCCACGCCTGCCGGCCACAGCAGGAGTGCGACGCCGAAGAAACCCACGAGAATGGCGACCACGACGATCCGTGGCAGTCGATCCCGGTAGTAGACCCAGCCCAGGAGCGCGAGCCAAAGGGGCACCATTCCGATCAGGATCGCGGCGATGCCCGAGGGGACGGTCTGCTCGCCGAACGCCACGAACCCGTTCGCGATCCCGAGCAGGAGGATGCCGACGATCGCCGAATGGGCAACCTCGCGCCGTGTTGGCAGGTGGCGCGCCGCCGGGTCGCGGAAGACGTCCCAGCCGACCAGCAGCAGCCCGGCGACCGCGAACCGGAAGGCAGCCATCAGGAAGGGCGGCATCGTCTCGATCGCGATGGCAATCCCGAGGTACGTCGAGCCCCAGATGACGTAGACCGTGGCCATCGCGAGCCAGAGCCGCGGGGCCGTCACGTAGCGAGTTGGCACAGTCGAGTGGTCCAAGATTGGCCGAGTCTAGCGCGCCTTCGGCGAGGGCGTCAGGTAGCGTCGAGGTTGCGGTCGGGTCGCCGATTCAGGCGGCGAGCGACACCGGCCGACAGCGCTTGCAGGCGCGATAGCCGGCGGCTCGTGCGGCCGCCAGCGAGCCGAATGGCACCCTGTGTCCGGGGTTGATACGGCGAGCGTGCTGGCACGTCGGGAGGCAGACGATCCGGGTCGTGTCCGAGCCGATGTAGCGGATCCCGGCGTGGGCCCCGGCCTCGAGCGCGTCGGGGTCCAGCCCCTCCGCCGCGAGGATCCGACGCTTGTTCTCGGCGCCGCCGAGCGAGTAGCGGCCGATCGTGCCATCGCTCCGGACGACCCGGTGACACGGCACGACCAGCGGCACGGGGTTGTGGGCGAGCGCCGTGCCGACGGCCCGTACCGCCTTCGGATTGCCGATCTCCGCGGCGATCCAGCCATACGGTCGGACCTCGCCCCGCGGGATCTCGAGCGCCTTTCGCCAGACCGCGACTTCGAAGGCCGTGGAGCCGCGCAGGTCGAGCTGGATCTTCGCCCGCAGATCGCCCGCCAATCGGCGCTCGATCGCGGCCGCGAGGCGGGCCGGCACGGCGTTGGCACGCGAGATCGGGCGTCCGGTGTGAGCGGTGATGCTGGCCTCGAACTCAGCCGGATCATCGGCAGTACTCACCCAGGAAACACCGCGACCGTTCCAGGCGATGAAGATCGGACCGAGGGGCGAATCGGTTGCCGCGTAGCGGTCGGCGAAGCCGGACTCAACCAGCACGCGTTCCGCGAGGCCGACGGGGGCGGTGGCCCGGAGCTCGATGAGGTCCTGGTCGAGCACCTCGGGAGCAGGCATGGTCGTGGGCGTCATCTGAGCACCTCGGCGGAAACGAACTGGCGTGGCGGAGGGATCGGGGCGCGGCTCGGGATAGCGGCTTGATCAGCGCGCTCGTGGGCGGGCTGGGACTCGGCGAGGAGGGCCCGGAGTCGCTCGAGCCCACGCGATACCTGGGCCTTCACGGTGCCCTCCGGCCGGCCGAGGGCTTCGGCCGTCTCCGCGACGCTCAACCCGTCGACGTGCCGGAGGACGACCGCCACTCGAACGGCTGGTGGCAGGAGCAGCAGCGTCGCCGCGAGCGAATCGACGGCCTCGCGATGCGCGGCGATCGCCGCAGGATTGGCGGCCTTCGCGTCGCTGAGCTCGAAGCCGGCGTCGAGCATCGGCTCGAGGGCCAGTGGCGGTCGCCGATCGTCGGCGCGGCGGCGGCGGTTCCGGGCGAGGTTCACGGTGATCGACGCGAGCCACGGCCGCAGTCGGAGCGCGGCAACCCGATCGGCCGGATAGCCACCGATCGCTCGGTAGGCCCGGACGAGCGCGTCCTGAGCGACCTCCTCGGCGTCGCGCGGGTCGCCGAGCAGCCGGAGCGCGATCGTGTAGAGACGGTCCTGGTGGCTGGCCACGAGCGCCGGGAATGCGGCGTCCAGGTCGCGAGCGAGCCGGTCCGAGAGCGCTGCGTCGGTATCCATCAGCCCCTTCAACACGGTCGCCGGGAGATCCGTTGCAGCGTATCCCGCATCAATCGGCACCCTACGGCAAGAACCGTTGTCCCTCGCCGATCGTCTGGACGTTCATGATGGCGAGCACCTATGTGGCCTGTCGCCTGGAGGACATCGTTAGCCCGATCGTCGTGCCGCTTCGAGCCACACGGGCCCGCTTCACCGAGCTGGCCCAGAACGAGATCGACCGCGCCTTCCGACTGGCTGGTCTCATTCTCGGAAACCAGGCCGAAGCCGAGGACGCGGTCGGGGATGCGCTGATGCGGGGCTGGGCCGCTGCTGACGCGCTTCGAACCGTGCACGACTTTCAACCGTGGTTCGACCGCATCCTCGTGAATATTTGTCGCGATCGACTGCGCCGACGAGCTCGAATTCGGTTCGTTCAGCTTGAGGCGGGCCATGATCGTCTGGAACCCACTGATGCCTTCCGGGATCTCATCGAACGCGACGAGTTGCTCGCTGCGGTTGCCCGACTTCAGCCGGACGAGCGGATTGTCTTGATCCTCCATATCTGGGCCGATCTCACGCTCGCGACCGTGGCCGATCGGCTCGATTGCCCGATCGGAACGGTGAAGTCGCGTTTGCACCGAGCGCTCGCGACCCTCCGGGTGCAGATCTCCACGGATACGGCGCATGAGTGACCTCGACGAACAGCTGCGATCGAAGCTCCACCATGCGTCACTGCCTCGCGCCCCGGAATCCGTGCGCCGCAAGCTGGCAGCCCTACCCGAGCAGCCTCTGACGGCTGTTCGGTCGCGGCGCGGACGGCGGTGGATCCTCCTCGCCCCTGTTGCGGCAGTCCTGGTTCTCGGGGGAACGGTCTTGTTCGCTGGTGGCGCACCGTCGGTTCAGACAGCCTCGTCGCCTCCGACCGCGTCCTCAACCGAGCGGGTCGCTGCGTCATTCCCGGCGTCGGTCGATGGTCACCCGGTCATTACGGTTTCGGAGGTGCTCGCCGCGCGAGCGGCCGGTGGATTGCTCGGGGCAACGATCGCGTTGGGAGGGTATTGGTCCGATGGGTCTGTAGGGCACTCATGCGTTCCACCAGCGGGCAAGGTCGGTGACCTGCAATACCGGTGCATCGATGGCGAGTTCGGCATCACGGAGCGGGATGAGCCGATCATCGTCATCGATCGGCATGGGTACGTCACGCGGGCCAGTGGGCCCCATCTGACGCCCTGGATTTCGAACGCTCTCGTCGGGGCTCACGTGTTGTTCTCGCTTCCCATGATCAACGGACAGCGATATCGGCCCGTTCCGATCGTCGTCGTCGGCCACTTCGACGATCCGCGATCGTCCAAGTGCGAACCGAAGGCCATCAAGCTCTGTGAGGATCGTCTGGTCGTCGATCGAATCGCGGTCTTCGATCCTGCCGCGGTGCCGACGCCCGGCGTCAGTCCAACGCCAAGCCCGTTTCCATCGCCGTGGCCATCCGGACTGTTCGACGCACGTGCTTGCTTCGGCGATGTGCCGCTCTCGTTCCTGGGGTGGACGACGACCGAAGACCTGCAGATGCCCTACAACCGCGAGGGACACGTGTGGGCCGCCGTCACTCGGGACCCAGTGCTGCTGATCTCCATTCGATGGAGCACAGACTCGACGGGACGAAAGTTCCGCTGGTGGGCGCGTCGCATCTGCATCAGCGAGGAAGGAATGTCGGACGCCCGGGAGTTCGCGGAGGTTCCAGGCAGCACCTACAAGGAATTCGAGGACGGGACCCGGATCTACGCCGCCCCGTAGCGGACGAGCTCGACCTCGCCGGTCGGCTGGACGAGGAAGATCCAGACGTCCCAGGCGACGTGGCTCACGATCAGGGCGCCGAGCGGCACCCCGGCTGCGTACAGCGCGGACCAGTGGGCGCCGGCGATCCCCGCGGCGCCGAGCAGGGTGAAGTTGCCCGAGACGACGTGCACGCCGCCGTAGGCCATCGCCGCAAGCGCAGCGCCCGTCCAGCGGCCATACCGGCGCATCAGCGCCGACTGCACGAGCCCGCGCCAGAACAGCTCCTCCGCGGGCCCGATGATCGTCGCCAGGCGCGTCGCGATCTCCCACCTCGGTCGGAGCGTCCGCAGGTCGTAGATCTCGCGGATCTCGCGGTCGCCGCTCGGCACGAACCGACGGGCGAAGCGGTCGCCGAGCTGAAACGTGACGTACAGGACCGCGGCGGAGGCGAGCCCGATCGGGACGTGCCGCCAACGGAGCCGCGTTCGGCGTGCCGGACCCGAAGTCGCGACAGCAAGGCTCCCGAGCCCGAGCCCCGTCAGGGTCATCCGCGACCAGAACCGCTCGCGAGGACCGCGGATCGTTGCCCCGAAGGCGCCACCGGCTGCCGCAAGGGCGACCGCGAGGGCGATGCCGCCCGGGCCGTCGGGATCCTCGGGACCGTGGGGAACGTCGACACGCCCCTCCGGAGATGCCTCAGCCACGCAGCACGCCCGACAGCAGGACGCCGAGCACCAGCAGGGCCCCGAACGCGAGGTGGAGGCGGGCCGTCTGGAGGTCGATCATCGCGATCGCCCGCGCCTGGCCGCTCGCGCCCAGCTCGGCGGAGCGGACCACCTGGGCGAGGAACGGCAGCGACAGGATCGCGATGAGCGTCGCCGGCGGCAGGAGCCCGAATGCGACGGCCAGACCGAGGGTGACGTAGGCCCCCAGGACGAGGGCGATGTAGCCGTAGTGGGCCCACTCCTTCCCGAGCCGCGACGACAGCGTGACGATTCCGGCGCGGGTGTCCTCGCCAATGTCCCGCCACTCGTTGCCGTGCAGGATCGCGGCGACGAGGAGGCCCACGGGCACCGACAAGAAGAGGGCGTCGAGGCTCCACTCGCCCGTTACCGCGAAGTACGTCCCGACGACCATCAGCGGACCCATCAGCAGGAAGACCAGCGGAACGCCGAGCGCGCGGTACTTGTACTGGAGCGGCGGCGCCGTGTAGCCCCACCCGCCAACGAGGCCGATCAGGCCGAGGATGATGATCGCCGGCCCTCGAAGCACGACGAGATAGACCCCGACGATCACCGCGATCGCGAAGGCGAGGGCGGCGGTGATGAGGGCGGCATGCTCGGTGAGGCGGCCCTTGACGATCGCGTGGCTTGCCCGCGGCGACGTGATGGTGTCGATGCCCTGTCGGACGTCGTAGACCTCGTTCACGATGTTCGTCCCGGAGTGGAGGAGGACCGCGCCGGCCAGCGCTGCGAGGAACGGTAGGATGGTGAAGCCGCCGTGGACGTACGCGAGCGCCGCACCGGCGAGCACAGGAATCACCGAGGCGGTGTAGGCGAAGGGGCGCAAGATCTCCCAGGTGGCTCCGAGCCGACGCCGAGCCGTTTCGACCCGTCCGAGGCGCCGATCGTCGGGGAGTCCGCCGGCGAGGGCGCCCGCGGTTGGGGCCCGCACCTCTGCCATTGTGGTCGCACGCCGGTCCGTAGCGCCCTCGCGCGCCGGCAGGGGGGCCTCGGCATAGAGCGTCGCGGCGGCGAGGAGCGCGTCGACCTGGGCGTCATCCTGAAGGACCGGCTGGAGGAGCGGCAAGGCAAGGCCGGCGTCGGAATGGAATGCCATCGCCTTGGCGGCGACGTCCTCGCGGGTCCCGCACAGCATGAACGCGTCAAGCAGCTCGTCTGGGATGAGGTTGCCCGCGGTCGTGTAATCCTCGGCCCGCCAAGCTGTCGCGATCCGGTCGCGCAGCTCGGGCTCGAAGCCCGCGCGGCCGAGGGCGATGTCCGACAGGACCGACATCATGTAGATGACGAAGGGCTCGCGCTTCGCCCGGTTCAGCGCCTCGCGCTGCGTTCGGTCGACCAGCGAGAGCAGGTAGCCGGCCGTCTCGATCGAGTCCGGGTCGCGGCCCGCCTCCGTCGCTGCGGTGCGAAGGCGCTCGAGGATCCCGCGCAGTGATGCGACCGATTCCGCGGGCCGGGCGAGATAGCCGTCGGCCTTCTGGCCGGCCAGCGCCACGAACTCCCTGCGGTACGCGGCGATGTGGATCGGGATTCGGTGCGTCGGCGCAAACATCGGCTGGATCGGCGGGAGGCCGGGGGTCGCGGATGGCAGGCGTTCGCCGGCCCAGAGGGCGCGGACCTGGTCGATCGCATCCGATACCCGGCCTGGGGCCGTCGCCGGGTCATAGGGGATGCCCATCTGCTTGAGCCGGAGCGGCAGGCCGGTCCCCAGACCCATGACGATTCGGCCCGGCAGGATTTCGTCGAGCGCGGCGCCGGTCATCGCGAGGACCACGGGATGGCGGGTGTATGGGTTCAGGGCGCCGAGGGCCACGCGGAATCCCGGGTCGCCACCGTCCGCGGCGATGGCCTGCGCGATGGCCGTCGAGAAGGTGACCGCATCGCGTTCGAAGTACGAATCGTGCGTCCAGATCGACTCGAGGCCGGCATCCCGGGCACGGCGTGCCCACTCCACGGCATCCGCCGGGTCGCCTCGCGCGGCGAGCCCGAGGCCGATGGGTCGGGCGAGTGTTCGCATCGCCGACATGCTACCACGACGTAGCCGGTTATCGCCGGTTAGGCCTCCGACCAACGATGGCTCGTCGCCGCGCGCTATCGTTCGGGCGTGGCCGAGCCGACGCTTGACGACCCGGCGCTGGCGCGACGGCTCCTCGTCCACGAGGCGCGCGCGCAACTCTCGCTCGGCCGCGAGCTGCGGGACCTCGGCGACGGCTGGCTGCTCCATGATCCCGCCGACCCGGAGCCCTTCTGGAACCGGCTGGTGGCGCCTCGCTGGCCCGGGGCCCGGGAGCAGTTCGATCGGCGCCTCGACGAGGTCATCACCCTGTTCGCGACACTGGATCGAGCGCCCCATGTGCGTCCACTGCCGCTCGGCAATGAGCCCCCAGACATCGTCGACCGCCTCCAGGACGCGGGCTTTCACCGTGTCGGCGCCGACCGGCGGATGGTCCTTGCCGACCCAGGGCCGTGCCGCGAGGTTGTCTCGGCCTGGAAGGCCCAAGGCGCAGGACGTCTCGAGATCGAGCGGCATCCCGATGGCGCGTCCGAGGTCGGTCCAGAGTGGGCGAACGACGCCGCAGCCGTGCTCGCCGCCGCCTTTGGCGTCGATCCCCTGCGGCGTGTCGCGCTCGAGGCGGACGTCCTCGCCTGCGTGGCGCGGCGCGGCTGCTCGATCTTGCTGGCGCGAGACGATGGCGATGCGGTCGCGGTCGCCCGGCGGGCGACCATCGCCGACGGCACGTACCTGTCGTCGATCGGGACGCGGCCAGACCGCCGCGGGCGCGGCCTCGCGTCCCTGGTGACAGCGCTTGCCGTTGCCGACGCGCTCGAGGCCGGGAGCACATTCGTGCATCTCGCGGTCGAGCTGGACAATGAGCCCGCGCGCCGGTTCTACGAGGGGCTCGGCTTCGCGGTGATCGGCGGCGCGGTCCCGGACCTGTTGCTGCAATGAGCGATCCCGAGTCCCGCCCGTCCGAAGCCTGGGATCAGTTGCTCGCAGCCGGTGACGCCATCCTGGCCGGCTCCGCGAGCGACGCCCCGGACCTCGAAGGCGCGCGCCTTGTCGGAATCGGCTGGGCGACAGTCGACATCGAGCGCGCCCAGGCGGAGCTGGGAGCGGCGATCAGCGACGACGGATCCTGGGTCGAGGCGCCGAGGGATGCGCTGCTCGGAGCTCGCTCGGCGGTTTCTCGACCCGGTGTACCCGGCGGACCTGTTGCCGTGGTCCTCGAGCCGGACACCGAGGGCCGCCTCGCTGCATTCCTGGCCCGGCACGGCGAGGGAATCGGCGCGGTCTACGTCACGATCCGGCCGGTATCCAGGCTCGCCCCGGGCGCCTTCGGGATCCCGGCCGGCGGGCCGCTCGGACGCGGCCGGCACTACACCGGAGGCCGGCCGGGCGAGCCCACGATCGTCGTCCTCGACAGCGACCCGAGCCCGCCGTGACCGGCGAGGCGCCGCGGCGATCCGCGCCGCTCATGCGGCTGCGGCGAACTGGCGGGCTGCTCGACCTTCCGTGGGAGCTGCGGCTCGCGGAATGGCCCGTCGATCTCGGATTCCGGGACCTCGCGGTCGGGCCGTCGCGCCACCTCGTCCGGTTCCTCGAGGTGGATGGCGCCCTCCTCGCGTTCAAGGAGGAGCCCGAGGTCACCGCACAGCGGGAGTACGAGGTCCTCAACCACCTCGAGCATGTCGGGCTGCCGGCCGTGACGCCAGTCGGCCTCGTCCGGACGCCCGGCGCGTCGGCGATCGTCGTGACGGAGTACCTCCGCCATTCCCTCCAGTTCCGCCGGCTGCTCCTCCGATTTCCGCTCGGACCTGGGGCGTACCGCGACCGGCTCCTCGACGCGATGGCCTGGCTGCTCGTCGACCTCCACCGCGGTGGGGTCTACTGGGGCGACTGCTCGCTGTCGAACACCCTGTTCCGGCGCGACGGCCACCGCATCCAGGCGTTCCTCGTCGACGCGGAGACGAGCGAGGTCCATCCGGCGCTGTCGGATGGCCAGCGGCGCTTCGATCTCGAGATCCTCGTCGAGAACATCGGCTACGGCCTGGCCGACGTCGCGGTCGTCCAGAACAGGCCCGAAGGCCTAGACGACGCGATCGAGGCTGCGGAGAGCGTCCGCAGCCGGTACGAGGCGATCTGGGCGGAGCTGCACCTCGAGCCAGAGCTGCCGGCGGGCGATCGGCACGCGATCCGCGGGCACCTGCGCCGGCTCAACGATCTGGGCTTCGCGGTCGATGAGATCGAGGTCATCCCCTCCGAGGAGGGGTCGCGCGTCCGCCTCCGCGTGACGACGACGAACCGCGACTTCCACGCGCACGAGCTGGAGCGACTTACCGGGATTCGCGCCCTCGAGGGCCAGGCTCGACTGCTCCTCAACGACCTTCGCGAGCACGTGGCCTGGCTCGAGGCCACCTCGGGCCAGAGCGTGCCGGAGGCCCGCGGCGCGCAGATCTGGCGGTCGGAGGTCCTCCAGCCCGCGCTGGGAAGTCTCGCGCCAGTCATCGGCCCGATGCGGGATCCGTTGCAGGCGTACTGCGACGTGCTCGAACGGAAGTGGCTGCTCTCGGAGCAGGTGGGCCACGACGTCGGCCTCGACGCCGCGATCGTGAATTACCTGGACGAAGGCGCACCCGCCCCGGAGACCGACGTCACCACCGATCCAGATGGAGCAGTTCCGCCAGCCGTCGACGACCTCCTTGGCGCGGTGGACGAGTGAGGTCGGCCGGGGTGGCCGGGTAGCCGAAGGAGAGGATGTACTCGCAGGCCCGATCTTCGGGGTAGCCGAGGAGCTCTCGGGCGAGCGAATGCTCATAGACCGTGGCCGGGCAGCTGCCGATCCCGAGCTCCCACGCGGCCAGCATCATGTTCTGGGCTGCGAGGCCCGAGTCCCACAGGATCGAGAGGGCGCTGCCGGGCCGCGATGGATCCGGCGTGACGAGCGCGACCGCCACGGCTGCCCCGGCGAGATGTTCGGCATATGGGCCGACCGCCGACAGCGCGCGCAGGTGATCGCGGTCGTGCACGACGATGAAGTCCCAGCGCTGGAGGTTCCTGGAGCTGCCCGAATGCCGGCCCGCGTCGAGGATCCGCTCGAGGTGCTCCGGGCCGAGCGGCCGCGCCTCGAAGGTACGAATCATTCGCTTCGTCCGGATCGCGGTCCAGGTATCCATGGGCGCGTCAGGCATGCAGGCCGTCAGGCGTCGCGAATCGCGCGGACGAGCGTCCGGACGCCGCCGGGTTCGCCGTCCATCGCCGAGAAGCCCGACGGGCCGACGTCGGGCATCCGGACCGCCGCCACGGCCTCGGCGCGTGCGGCGGCTTCCTCCGGCGTCAGTGGCCCGCCGAGCGCCTGGGCCAGGAATCCACCGACCGTCGCCCGGTATGCCGGCGCCTCGAACAACCAGCTGTGGTGACCGCCCGGGATCGTCAGGGTCTCGACCGGCTGGGCTGCTGGGTGGCCTTCTCGAGCGGCCCGAGCGCGACGGGCGAGGCGAGCCATGTGGGCGTACGGCACGACGCGATCGTCCGTCCCATGGATGAGGAGCATCGGACCCTTGTACTGCGCGACCGCCGCGGTCGCCGAGACGGATCGCACGTCGTGCCCGCGCGGCGCGAGGAAGACGCGGGTCGTCAGCCACGCGAGCGGGTAGGCGATGAGGTCCGGCAGCGGCAGGTTCGCGAGGTGGAACGTCTGGCGGGTCAGGCGGTATGGATCTGCCGGCGTGGAGACCGCGACCACGGCCCCGACGCGCGGCTCGGCCGCGGCGGCCAGGAGGGCACCGATCCCGCCCATCGAGTGGCCGAGGATCGCGATCGACGTGACGTCCGCGCGGTCCAGGAGGTAGCGGACGCCGGCGAGGGCGTCCGTGCCAAACTCGCCGGCCGTGAGCGGCAGGAGCTCGGGCGGGTTCGCTCCGTGGGCCCGAACGTCGAGGGTGAGAACGTCGAAGCCCGCAGCATGCAGGACCAGGGCATTCGGCAGCGTGCGGTCACGGGCTGATTCCCAGCCGTGGATGAGCAGGACCGCCGGCGCCGGCCCGTCCGCTGCCGAGGGAATGAACCACGCTGGAAGCCCGTCGGTGCCCGGCGATGGGACGACCACGGTTTCGAAGGCGAGGCCGAGATCGCCCGGATCCGTTGTCGGGACGTGCTGGCGCGGGTACCCGGCTCGCGCCCGATAGGCGTGCGCGAAACGCCACGCCGCGAGCGGGGTCAGCGCGAGCGCCGCGGTGAATCCAGCGCGGCGGCCGGGCCGTCGAGTCGTCATGGCCACAGGGGACGCCCAAGGCTGTCGCCTGTCAAGCGAGCCCGGGTCGATACACTCGAAGCGTGCCGAAACGCGAACCCCATGACGTCCTTGGCGTGTCCCGGAATGCCTCGCAGTCGACGATCAAGGCCGCCTGGCGGACGCTCGCGCGCGAGCACCACCCGGACCTGACCGCGGGCGATCCGAACGCGGCCCGCCTCGCGACCCGCCGGATGGCCGAGATCAACCAGGCCTACGAGCAGCTCCGGATCGGGAGCCTCGGGCGGGGTGCGGCTGCCGCAGCCCCGACTCGCGCCGGCCCGCCCCGCGAGCGTCCGACTCGCCCAGTGACGGGCCGCGTCGACACCTCGGCGACGTTCCGGCCCCGGAACGCAACGATGGGACCGGCACACCGGCACACTCCGCCGGCACCGTTGCGCGTGGATCGTCTCGGTCGCGAACCCCTGCGGGCCTCCCAGCCGACGGGCCCGCTCGCCCGTGGCCGCCGACGCGGCTACAAGCCGCCGGAGCCGCCGTCGCTCGAGGATGCCGCGACACGCGTCATCGAGTTCGGCAAGTTCCACGGCCACACGCTCTCCGAGGTCGCGAACTTCGAGCCGAGCTACATCGACTGGCTCGCGAAGACGATCTCCCGCGACCCGGACCTGCTCGCGGCCGCTCGCGTCGTCCAGGAGGACCTGGATCGGCGGTCGGTCCCGCGGCGGCCGCGGCCCGTGCCGGTCTGACGCCCCGACCGGTGGCCCGGCGACCTCGGCGCCAACGGCAGCGCGTCGGCATCCTCCTCGCTGCCATCATCCTGCCTCTCGTGGTTGCCGCCTGCGGCGTGGCCGGCGGCACGTTCTCGCCGACCGGACCATGCCTCGCCGATGGCCGCGCACTCGGGACGTACCCGGATCTCGAGGCCCGCGTCCCTGTCTCGCTGGACGGACGCGCACCGACGTCGCTCGATTCGGGGCGGAAGTGCTCGGACGGCGCTCTCGGATCGCTGACGTCGCATGGCGTCACCGACCTTCGTTTTGCCGGTGCGGTCTGGAGCGGCGGGAGTGATGCGGGCACGTCGATCGCAGTCCTCGGACTGCCCACCGGAACCCTGCCGGTTGCGTGGGCCGAGGAGTTCTACGGCTTCGGCGCAGTCACCGGCAAGAAGACGGACAACATCGAGACGAGCCGGCCAACATTCGACCGGGTCGGCGAGACCTTCCGAATCGATGCCCTCAACGACCTCTCCTTCCAGAGCGTCGTCGTCTGGCAGGACGGACCGCTGGTGCGGGTCGTGATCGTCGCCACGGCGGTCGACCCGGGCGCCTCGAGGACCGTCCATGACGCCCAGATCGCGGCGGCCGTCGCCGCGGCTGCGGCAGTCCAGGTGGTACCGTCGCCGGCATGACCGACCGATCCGACTGGACGGCGCGGCGGAAGGCCTGGAAGGTCGAGCGCCTCGATCCCGCGCTCACTCGCGCGCCCGAACGATCGAAGCACACGACGACCATGGGCGAGATCGAGCTCGAGCCGCTGTACGGGCCTTGGTCGTGGTCCGGCGACGCCTCGCGGCCGGCTGGGGCCGGCGGCCCAACCGCGGTCGATCACCACGGCGACCCGCTCCCGGCAGGCCGCTGGGATGACTTCGATGCGATTCGCGACGTCGGGTTCCCCGGTGAGGCGCCGTTTACCCGCGGGATCCACCCGAGCGGCTACCGATCCAGGATCTGGACGATGCGGATGTTCGCCGGCTTTGGGGCCGCGGAGGACACGAACGCCCGCTTTCGACAGCTGCTCGCGGCCGGGCAGACGGGGCTCTCGATCGCCTACGACATGCCGACGCTCTACGGCTACGACACCGACCAGCCCGAGGCCGAGGGCGAGTTCGGCACGTGTGGCGTCGCCGTCTCGTCGCTCGCCGACATGGAGGTCTTGCTCGGCGGGCTGCCGCTCGATCGCGTGTCGACGTCGATGACGATCAACTCACCGGCTGCGCCGATCTGGGCGATGTACATCGTCGCGGCCGAGAAGGCAGGCTTCCCACGCGCCTCCCTGGAGGGGACGACCCAGAACGACATCCTCAAGGAGTTCGTGGCCCAGAAGGAGTTCCTCTTCCCACCCGAGCCGTCGATGCGGCTCGTGACCGATACCATCGAGTTCGGGACGAACGAGCTGCCGCGCTGGAACACGATCTCGATCTCCGGCTACCACATCCGCGAGGCTGGCTCGACCGCCGTCCAGGAGCTCGCCTTCACGATCGCCGACGGGATGGCCTACGTCGAGGACGCCCTCGGGCGGGGGCTGCGCGTGGACGACTTCGCGCCGCGGCTGAGCTTCTTCTTCAACTCCCACAGCGACTTCTTCGAAGAGATCGCGAAGTTCCGGGCCGCGCGCCGGATCTGGTGGAAGCTCATGACCCAGCGCTACCGCGCGGAGAACGAGCGGTCGACGTGGATGCGCTTCCATACCCAGACGGCGGGCGTGTCGCTCGCGCCGCAGCAGCCGCTGAACAACCTCACCCGGGTCGCGGTCCAGGCCCTCGCGGCCGTCCTTGGCGGCACACAGTCGCTGCACACGGATGCCTACGACGAGGCGCTCGCGGTCCCGACGGCCGAGGCCGCGCTCCTCGCGCTCCGGCAGCAGCACATCATCGCCGAGGAGACCGGCGTGACCGGCACGGTCGATCCGCTCGGCGGCTCGTGGTTCGTGGAATCGCTGACGAACGACGTCGAGCGCCAGGTCTGGCGCTACCTCGACGAGATCGACCGCCGGGGCGGCATGGTCAAGGCGATCGGCGAGGGCTATCCCCAGCGCGAGATCGCCGACGCCGCGTACCGCTTCCAGCGGGCGCTCGACCTCGGCGATCGCCGAATCGTCGGCGTGAACGCCTACGTTGACGAAGGCGAGGTCACGACCGTCCCCGTCCTGCAGGTCCCGCCGGGGTCGTTCGAACGGCACATGGCGCGGCTCGAGCAGACCCGCCGCGAGCGGGATGCCGGCGAGGTCGAGGCGGCCCTTCGCGGGTTGCGCGAGGCCGCCGGCCGGGCCGGAACGAGCGAGACGAACCTGATGCCGCACTTCGTCCGATGCGCTGCGGCGTACGCGACGCTCGGCGAGCAGTGCGACGTCCTGCGCGGCGTCTTCGGCGAGTACCGCGAACCGGTCGCGGTCTAGCATCTAGCGGTCGAGAGGAACCCATCATGTACCTCAACGCCCTGGAGTTCCTCGAGGAGGAGCGTGAGGCCTGGCGACCCTTCGAGGCCCTCGACGGCCTCACTGACGAGCAGCTCGACGAGCCCGTCGAGGGCGCTCACGGGTGGTCCGGACGTGATCTGATCGGCCATCTCGTGGCCGGGCAGACCTGGGCGCTCGCCGTCGCCAACGATCTGGCGGTCGGCCCCGACAGCGCCACCAAGCAGCGATTCGACGCCGAGTGGGACGCGGGCGGCGACGCGATGAACGAGCGCATCACGGTGGAGTGGCGAGCGCTGCCGATCGAGGAGGTCCGGCGGCGGCTCCGGACGGTAGCCGGCGAGCTGCGCGGCTACCTCACGGTCGTGCCCGAGTCGCGCTGGCTCAAGCACAGCGACAACCTGCGCTACTTCATCGACGAAACGATCGACCACTACGCCGACCACGTGGCCGATCTCGACGCCGTCCTCGAAGCGGCGGGGTGACCGATCGCGCGGGACTGGCCGCCGTCCTCGAGGACCTCGCCCCGGAGCTCGGAGTGGCGGCGGCCACGAAGGACAGCGACGCCACCGCCTGGAGCGCAGGAGGTGTGACGTTCGCAAAGCTGACGGAGAGCGGCGTCGAGCTGCGCCTCGATCCCGCCATCGCCGCGGCGGCGAGCCACACCCCTGATACGGACCCCTCGCCACGAGGCCCCGAGTGGATCCAATTCCACCCGCGCACCCTCGACGGCCACGCGATCGACCGGTTGGAGGCCTGGTTCGCGCTCGCCGTGCGGCGGGCGAATCAACCGGGAGGCGGGCGATGACCGCGAGCCAGTCGCGGGTAACCGCGCGCGACTACGCGGCATTCGATCGCTACATCGCCGATGCCATGTCGGCCTGGACCGACGAGCTCGTTGCGTTCTGCGCGATCCCATCGGAGGCCGGCGACGCGGCCGCGCTCCGGGCAGCAGGGGAGTGGTGCGCGGCACGACTGCGGCGTCTTGGCGCGGTGGTCGACGTCGTCGAGAAGGACGGCGCGCCGCCGCTCGTCGTCGGTGGGCTCGGGGCGGGTCGCACGCTTCTTGCGGTCCAGCACTACGACGTCCAGCCCGCGGTCCCGCTGGAGCTGTGGACGAAGCCGCCGTACGAGCCGGAGGTTCGCGGTGGACGCCTCTATGCCCGCGGCGCCAGCGACAACAAGGGCGAGCTCCTGGCGCGAATCTGGGCGGTCGAGGCGTATCTTGCGACGCTCGGCGACCTGCCGTGCCGGCTGCGGTTTCTCATCCAGGGCGAGGAGGAAGGCGGCGGCTCGAACTTCGGGCCGCTGCTCGACCTGCGCCCGGGGCTCCGCGAGGCCGATGGTGTCCTGTCGGAAGGGGGCGAGATCGACGCCCACGGTCGGCCTGTGGTGTACGGCGGCGTCAGGGGCATGGTGAGCGTCGAGCTCGTCTGCCGGACGATCGCCTACGACGCCCACTCGAGCCTGGCGAACCTGCTGCCGAATGCCGCGAGCCGCCTCGTCGCGGCTCTCGCGACGCTGTGGGACGCCGAGGGGGCGCCGCAGATCGCCGGCCTCGAGGATGGCGTCCGCCCGCCGACGGCGGCCGACACGGCCCTGTTGGAGGGATCGCCGATCGACGAGATTCGCGACCTGTTCGGTGTCTACGGAACGGATCGCCTCGTCGCCGGTCGCGAAGGTCTCGAGGCGCTCGAGCTCCTGACGTTCGGCACGACCTGCAACCTCCAGGGGCTGTGGTCGGGCTACACAGGTCCGGGCGACAAGACGATCACCCCGGCCGAGGCCCACGCCCGCCTCGACGTCCGGCTCGTCCCGAGCCAGCAGCCGGACGTCGTCGTCGCGGCGGTCAGACGCCACCTCGAGAACCACGGATTCGGCGACATCGAGCTCATCGTGTCGGACGAGAACTACCCGGCGTGGTGGACGCCGGCCGACGACCCGATCATCGGGGCCGCCATTCGGGCGTCCGAGGCCGTCCTCGGCACGACGGCGATCCAGCGACTGTCGGCCCCCGGTACGGAACCGCTCTACGACGTCTGTGCCGAGGGGAACCTGCCGGCAACGAGCCTCGGCTCCTCCGACGACCAGGCCCGGATGCATGCCCCCGACGAGAGCTGGAGCCTCGCCGGCGCGGCGCTCGCGGCGCAGATGACCGGGCGATTCTTCGACGAGTTCGCCGCGATCGAGGAGCAGTCGTGACGGCCTACGACGCGCTCGACCGGTACGTCGAGGGGCACATGTCGGCCTGGACCGAGGAGCTTATCGAGTACTGCTCGATCGGCTCCGAGGCCTCGGACCCCGCTGCGCTGCGGCGGGCCGCCGAGTGGACCGCGGCTCGCCTCCGCCGTGTTGGCGCTGTCGTCGATGTGGTGGAGCTCGACGGCGTGCCGCCGCTCGTCGTTGGCGACGTGGGCTCCGGCCCGATTCTCAACGCCGTCCAGCACTACGACGTCCAGCCGGCGGTCCCGCTCGAGCTGTGGACCAGCCCGCCCTACGAGGCCCAGGTCCGCGACGGCCGGCTCTACGCGCGCGGCGCCGCCGACAACAAGGGCGAGCTGCTGGCGAGAATCTGGGCCGTCGAGGCCTATCAGGCCGCGATCGGCGAGCTCCCGTGCCGGGTCCGCTTCCTCGTCGAGGGCGAGGAGGAAGCGGGGAGCGAGCACTTCGCCCGGCTCCTCGATCAACGGACCGGCCTGCGCGACGCCGCAGGCGCCCTCATCGAGGGCGGCGGCATCGACCTGCAAGGGCGGCCCCAGGTCGTCGGCGGGACCCGCGGCATGGTGGGCGCCGAGCTCGTGTGCCGGACGATCCGCTACGACGCGCACTCCAGCCTTTCCAATCTCCTCCCGAGCGCGGCGATCCGGCTGGTGAAGGCGCTGGCCACGTTGTGGGATGGGGACGGGGCCCCCGTCGTGGAAGGCCTCCGGGCCGGCGTCCTCCCACCGACGAAGGCCCAGCTCGCGGTGCTCGCGGCGATTCCGGACGACGCCATCGACGAGCTGCGGGGCGTCTTCGGAATCAAGGAATTCCTCGGCGGGCGGTCCGGCCAGAGGGCCATTCGGACCCTCACGCTCGAGCCAACGTGCAACCTCCAGAGCGTCTGGTCCGGCTACATCGGTCCGGGCGGCAAGACGATCACGCCGGCCGAGGCCCACGCGAGGCTCGACCTGCGGCTCGTGCCCGACCAGGACCCGGACGAGATCATCGCCGCCGTCGGTCGCCACCTCGAGCATCAGGGCTTCGGCGACATCGACGTGCGGCCGTTCTCGTTCCGGTACCGGGCCTACTGGACGCCGCCCGACCACCCAATCCTGGCCGCGGCGATTCGCGTCTCAGAAGAGGTCCTTGGCAAGTCCGCCATCCACGACCTTTCCGCGCCGGGGACCGCGCCGATGCATGTCGTCTGCGCTAGCGGCAGCGTGCCGGTCACGACGCTCGGTGGATCCGACGACGAGTGCCGCGCGCATGCGCCAGATGAGAGCTTCCGGCTCGACTATGCCGCCGCTGCAGTCCGGATGACCGGCCGGTTTTTCGATGCGTTCGTGACGATCGCCGACTGACGGGCGCGTCGGACATGGAACGACCCCGGTCGAGGACCGGGGTCGGATTGGCAGAAGAGCCGGCGGAGCCATCCCGCGGCGGTCAAGCCTCGGCAGTCGTCCCGCTCGTGGCCTCGGCCTGGGCGCTGATCACGGGGTACTGCTTGAGGCCGAACTGATCCTCGAGCTGCTCGGCGGGCCGGAAGCCCACGACGCCCATCGGCTGCTTGCCGGGCGCGAAGAACGCGATGGTCGGGATGCTCATGATGTTGAACGAACGCGAGAGCCCGGGGTTCGCGTCGACGTCGACCTTGACGATGTCGATCGCGCCCTCGTACTTCGCCGCGAGCTTCTCCATCTCTGGCGCGACGAGCTTGCAAGGCCCGCACCATGCGGCCCAGAAGTCGACGACGACCGGCTTGTCGTTCTTGAGGACCACCTCTTCGAAGGTGGCATCGGTGGCGGTCTTGATCGCCATCGCGTGATCCTTTCTCCCGCGGGAGCGGGGTAGGCCCGGGGGCCTGTATTCGGTCTCCCTAGCGGGCGATCGATTGCAACAGGTGGTAGGCCTCGAGGACCCGAGGGTCGGAGAGGCGGTAAAACACGGTGCTGCCCTCGCGCCGGGTTGCGACCAGGCCGGCGGAGCGCAGGACGGCAAGGTGCTGACTCATGTTCGGCACCTGGCAGGCGACCCTCGAGGCGAGGTCGCTCACGGAGAGCTCGCCCGCGGCAAGGGACTCGAGCACGCAGAGACGCTTGGCGTCGGCCAGGGCGCGGCCGACGATGGCCGTGCGCTGGTAACCGGTTTCGGCGCTCTCGAGCTCGAGTGTCATCCCCGAAAGTATGTCAGCAGTTGCGCAATCTCGCAACTACTGGGCCGCGCCTGACGGGCGCGACGGTATAGTCCGCGCGTGCCAGACCAGGAGATGGTGACGCCCGAGCGAATCGAGGCTGCGCGAGTGCGAATCGCCGGCAGCGTGCACCGCACGCCGCTCCTGTCGTCCGCAGCCGCGGCTCGAGTGCTCTCGGCGGCAACCGGGACCGCGATCGCCGGCGGTCGGGTGTACCTCAAGGCCGAGCACCTCCAGAAGACGGGCTCGTACAAGCCGCGCGGTATGGTCGCCAAGGTCTCCACGCTCTCCGACGAAGAGCGCGCCCGGGGGATCATCACGATCTCCGCTGGCAACGCCGGCCAGGGCTACGCCTATGCCGGCAAGGCCGCGAGCGTGCCGGTGACGGTGGTCATGCCGGTCGGTGCGAACGCCTCGAAGGTCGCCGCCTGTCGCGGCTACGGCGCCGATGTCGTCCTCGAGGGCGCCGACGTCGGCGAGGCGCTGGCCGCGATGGAGCGCATCCGCGCTGAGCGCAACCTGGTGTTCTGCCACCCGTTCGACGATCCCGAGGTCGTCGCCGGTCATGCCTCCGTCGGGCTCGAGATCATCGAGGATCTGCCCGAGGTCGACGTGGTGGTCGTTCCGGTCGGTGGCGGGGGCCTCGTCGCCGGAACGTCCGCGGCGATCCGGGAGGCGCGACCGTCGGCGCGGGTGTTCGGGGTCGAGCCGGAGGGCTCCGATGCGCTCCGCCAGGGCCTCGCGGCCGGGCACCCGGTCCCGATTCAGCCGCGGAGCGTGGCAGATGGGCTCAACGGGCCCTACGCCGGCGCATTGAACATTGCGATGGCGAGGCGTTACGTCGAGGACGTCGTGCTCGTCGACGACGCCACGATCCTCTCGGCCATGCGGTTCGCGCTCGAGCGGACGAAGCAAGTGCTCGAACCGGCGGGTGCCGCGGGCCTCGCGGCGCTCTTCACGGGCCGGATCCCGGTTCGCCGCGGCGAGACCGTCTGCGTCGTGCTGTCCGGCGGCAACGTGGATATGGCGCGCCTTGGGGAGTTCCTCGGGCTGTCCGCCCCGATCGCCGTCGCTTGACCGAGCAGGAGCCGAGCCCGGAGCCGCAGCCGCCCGCCCCCGGCGGGGATGACGTCGCGCCGGCAGCGGTCGAGGATGCCGCAACAGCCCTGCACGGGGACGTGGCCGCGCCGCTTGCCGATACCGCCGCCGTGCCGCCCGCGCCCGACCTTCGAACCTACGAGCTCCCTGGCCCGCGACGCGTCGTGACGCACGGCCTGCAGCTCGCCTCCGGCGTCAGCACCGATCTGCGGCGAGCGTCACTCTACATCGGGCTCCTGTCACTCGGCCTCCTCGGTCCGGTGCTCCTGTATGGCATCGCGGTCGTTGTCCACTTCAGCATCACCGATGTCGATTCGTTCCAGGGACTCCTCTTCGCCAACCCGGCCGCGCTCCCGGCGTTCATCGGGCTCGAGGCGCTGGCGGGCGGTGCGATTCTCGGGTGGCTGGCGGTCACGATCGACGGCCGGTTGATCGCCATCTCCCTCCTCGCGGCTCGTGCCGGCGCCCAGGCATTCAGCCTCCGAGATGCGACCATCCGGGCTCGACAGGTCTTCTGGCGGATGGTCGGTGCGGCGGTCCTGGTCGGGACCGTCACTCTCGTGACCCAGCTCATCGTCCTCGCCATCCTGGGGGACCTCAATGGGTCGAGCCAGGGCGCGACACTGATCGCAGCCTTCATTGCGACGCTCGCCACGGCCCCGTTCGGCTACGCCGCGACCGGGATCGTGCTCGGCGATGTCGGCGCCTCGGAGTCCATTCGGCGCTCCGTGCGCTTGGCTCGAGCGAGGCCGACGATCGCGATCGTCGTCGCCCTGTTCACGTTCGCCGCCAGCGCGATCCAGACGTTCGCGCTCTCGGCCGGCCTCGACGTCATCGTCCGCGTCGGCCAGTTCCTGCACCTCGGCGTCGACGCCGGGTGGCTCGCCCTGGCGCTCGTCGTGATCGGCATCCTGGCGTTCCTGGTCGCACTCGGGTCACTGGCGTTCACGGTCTCGGCGATCGTCGTGGCGCCGCAGGTCGCGGCATTCCTGGGCTTGACGTTCTATGCCGGTGGGCTCGACCGCGCGCGCCGGACGGAGCCGAACGCGCACTCGAAGTTCCGCTGGATCACCCGCCCGATGGTCGCGTTGATGGCCCTCCTCGCGCTCGGCGCGCTCAGCGGCATCACCTCCCTGCGCTGACGAATCGCGCTCCCGAGATGGAGGCCCGGGTCAGCCGATCCCCAGCTCGTCGAGGCGGTCGTCCTCGATTCCAAGATGGTGGCCGAGCTCATGCACGACGGTTCGCCGGACCTCGTCCTCGAGCTCGACCGGATCGGGAAAGTCCTCTTCGAGCGGGACTCGGAACAGCGTGATCCGGTTGGGCGCGATCGCGAGGTCGGCGCCCCATTCGATCCGGGGAACGCCCTCGTAGAGCCCGTACATCGTCTCGTCGAGGTCGAGGCCGTTCTCATCGAGTTGCTCGGCGGACGGTTCGTCCTCGATGACGACCGCGACCTCCGCGAGGCTCTCCCGGAACGGCGACGGGATCAAGGCGAGCGCGCGATCCACCAGCCGCTCGAAGGCGGCCGCACGCGCCGTCGCCCGATCGCGGCCCCGTTGCGATCCGCGGATCCGTTTTGGCATGGCCGAGTGATCGTAGCCGGGGGCGGACGCCGCGAGCCGCTACGATTCGCGCCGTGAAAACCGTCTACACGCCTCACCACCTCGCGCATGACGTGACGCGCGAGACGTGGCTCGGCCAGTCGATTGCCGCGCACGAGGTCGCGGAGCGAGCCGAGCTGATCCGTGCCGCGCTCATCGCCGACGGTGGCTTCGAGATCGTCGCGCCCACCGAGCATGGCGAGGAGCCCATCCTCGCGGTCCACGATTCGGGCCTCGTCCGGTTCCTCGAGGCCGCTTGGCCGGCATTCGAGCGCCGCTCGTCGCACCCGGACTACCTCGTCGCCGACACGTACCCCTCCCGCGCGCTGTACGAGGGCATGAGCGCCGACGCGATCGAGCAGATCCCGGAGCCGACGGCCGTGGAGGGCCGCGCGGGCTGGTGGGGCCTCGACACGGCCAACCCGATCGTCGCCGGGACGTACGAGGCGGCTCGCTGGGCCGTCGACGTGGCCCTCACGGCCGTCGACCTGGCCCTCACCGGGGAGCGGGTCGTCTACGGCCTGTGCCGGCCACCCGGCCACCACGCCGCCCGCTCGATGGCCGCCGGCTACTGCTTCTTCAACAACGCGGCCATCGCCGCGCAGGAGCTCGTCCGGCAGACCGGTGAGCCGGTCGCGATCCTCGACCTCGATTTCCACCACGGCAACGGCAGTCAACAGATCTTCTGGCGCCGAGGCGACGTCCTCTACGTCTCGCTCCACGGCGATCCGACGCGGATCTATCCGTTCTTCATCGGCCACGCGAACGAGCGCGGGGAAGGGGCGGGCGTCGGCGCCAATCTCAATATCCCGCTGCCGCCCGGAACGGGCGACCAGTCGTATCTCGCCACGCTCGATCGCGCTCTCGAGGCGATCGACGCGACCAGCGGCCGCTTCGTCGTGGTCTCCCTCGGCTTCGACACCTTCGTCGACGACCCGATCTGCGACCTTGCCCTGACGACGCCGGTCTACCACGAGATCGGGCGCCGGGTGGCGGCAATGGGGCGGCAGCTCGTCATCCTCCAGGAGGGCGGCTACCACCTGCCGTCGCTGGGCGCCAACGCCGTCCAGTGGCTCCGGGGCGCCGAGGGCCGGCCCGGGGAGTAGATCGCGTGGGCTCGACCGGGCCGGGCGTACCATCCCGCCGAGATGTCCCGATTGCCTGATCACGTCCGACGGCTCGTCTCCGAAATCGAGACCGAGATCGGCGAGTCGACGGGGGAACGCGGCGGCGTTGACGACCAACGACGGCTGATCGGCGACGCGGAGCTGCTCGCGGACCTTGATCGGGCCCAGCCGATCCAGGGCTCCGGGTCGCTCCACGAGCCAAACGGCGCGGTCGAGGAAGCCGTCCGCGAGATTCTCCTCGAGATCGGCGAGGATCCCGATCGAGACGGCCTGCGCGGGACACCGGACCGCGTCCACCGGATGTATGCCGAGCTGACGGCGGGCTACCACGTCGATCCGGAGCGGCTCGTCAACGACGCCATTTACGACGTCGGCTATTCCGAGATGGTCGTCGTGAAAGACATCCCGTTCTACTCGCTGTGCGAGCACCATCTGTTGCCGTTCTTCGGGACGGTCGCCGTCGCGTACATCCCGCGGGGCCGGGTCATCGGCCTCTCGAAGATCCCCCGCATCGTCGAGATGTACGCCCGCCGGCTGCAGGTCCAGGAGCGGCTCACCCAGCAGATCGCCGAGTTCCTGAACGAGCGGCTCGGGCCACAGGGCGTCGGCGTCGTCGTCGAGGCGAACCACCTGTGCGCGATCATGCGCGGCATCCGGAAACCCGGAACCGTCATGACCACGTCGGCTGTGTTGGGCCTCTTCCGATCGCGGGACCGGACCCGGGCCGAGTTCTTCAGCCACCTCGAGCGGCGCGCACCTGGCACCTGACCGTCCAGAGGCGCATGGCACAATCGCGCCATGACCGATCGACCGATCAAGGTGCTGATCGCGAAGCCCGGCCTCGACGGCCACGATCGCGGCGCCAAGGTGCTCGCGCGCGGGTTGCGCGACGAAGGCTTCGAGGTCGTTTACACCGGCCTCCGCCAGACGCCCGAGATGGTCGCGACGGCGGCCCTCCAGGAGGACGTCGACGTCGTAGGCCTGTCGATCCTATCGGGCGCCCACATGACGCTCGTGCCGCGGGTTTGCCGGCTCCTTCGAGAGGCCGGTATGGGCGACGTGCTCGTGGCCGTCGGCGGGATCATCCCCGACGACGACGTTCCGGCGCTGCGCGAGGCCGGGGTCGCCGCTACGTTCGGGCCCGGCACGACGATCGCGGAGGTCGCGCAATACCTCCGGGCCAACGCCCGACCGCGCGACTGACGTGGCCGCGCGCGGCGCGTCCGCGCCCAAGCTAAGCGGCGGCGCGCCCGCGTCCAGCGGCACGTCCGAGCCCGAGACCCGCGGCGCGTCCGCGGCCGAGGCCCGGGCGGTCGCCCTCGCCGATGCCGCGCTTGGCGGCGACCGCCTCGCATTGGCCCGGATCCTTACGGCGGTCGAGAACCGGACCGCGGTCGCGGAGGCCGCGTTGCGACGGCTCTACCCGCTCGCTGGCCGAGCCCACCTGGTGGGGATCACCGGGCCGCCCGGCGCGGGGAAGTCGACGCTCGTCTCGGCGCTCATCGCCGAGGTTCGCAGCCGCGGTCGCACCGTCGGCGTGATCGCCGTGGACCCCTCGAGCCCGATCACCGGCGGCGCCCTGCTCGGCGATCGGGTCCGGATGCAAGCGTATTCGTCCGATCGCGACGTGTTCATCCGTTCCATGGCGGCCCGCGGGCACGCGGGTGGTCTCGCCTCGACGTCGACTGCCGCTGCGGCCGTCCTCGATGCGGCGGGCTTCGACCTGATCCTTCTCGAAACGGTCGGGACCGGCCAGTCCGAGGTCGAGGTCGCCGCGGCCGCTGACACGACGGTCGTCCTAGAGGCGCCCGAGATGGGCGACGAGGTCCAGGCGATCAAGGCCGGCCTGCTCGAGGTCGCCGACATCGTCGTCGTGAACAAGGGCGATCGACCGGGGGCCCAGCGGACGGCCTCGCAGCTGCGGGCCATGCTCGTGGCCGTCGCCAAGGTCGGGGCGGCGGACGGCCATCACGGGAAGGGCCACGCACAGGGCCACGCAGCTGCCTCAGCGCCTCCGGAGCCATCGCAGCTCACAGAGCCCGCCGCCCCGACGTCGTCCGGGCCGCGTCCGAAGCAGCCGCAGGTCCTCGTGACCACGGCGTCGACCGGGGAGGGGGTCCCCGAGCTCCTGGCGGCGCTCGATGCCCACCGGGCGGACGCTCGAGATGGGGCCGATTCGCCGGCCCGTTTCGCTCGTGCCGGTGCCCAGGTCTGGGCCATTCTCGGCGATCGGATCCGGGCTTCGCTGACGGCCGACGACCGGCGCGCGGCAACCGACGCGACTCTCCGGGCGGTGGCGGATCACGCGCTCGATCCGTTCGCGGCCGCCGACCGGCTCCTGGCCAACCTCGGCTCGCCGGGTACTCTGCGGTCATGACGGTCCAACGCGTCTTCGTTGCCGGCGCCGGGCTCATGGGCCACGGGATCGGCCAGGTCCATGCGGCCATCGGCAAGGACGTCCTGCTCTATGAGCCGGATCTGGCCAGGGCCGTCGCGGGTCGCGATCGGATTGCCGCCAACCTCGATCGGTCGGTCGCCAAGGGCAAGCTGGACGCCGCGGCGCGAGACGCGCTCCTCGCTCGAGTCGAGCCCACGGCAGACATGTCGCGCGTGCGGACCGCCGACCTCGTCGTCGAGGCCGTCTTCGAGGACGTCGACATCAAACGCGAGCTCTGGCGATCGCTCGACGAGATGGCCCCCGAGGCGACGATCTTCGCGTCGAACACGAGCTCCATCTCGATCGACTCGCTCGCCGACGCCGTTTCGCCCGGTCGAAAGGGCCGGTTCGTGGGGATGCATTTCTTCAGCCCGGTGCCGGTGATGCCGCTCATCGAGCTGATCCGCGGGGCGGCGACGACCGACGGGACGGAGGCGGCGATCCGAGAGCTCGCGGACGAGCTCGGCAAGCAGCTGATCGTCTCGGCGGATCGCCCGGGGTTCATCGTGAACCGGATCCTCATGCCGCTCCTTGCCGAGGCGATGCACGCGCTCGAGGACGGGACCGGCACTGCCGACGACATCGACACGGGTGCGAAGGTCGGGCTGAACCACCCGATGGGCCCGCTCGAGCTGGCCGACTTCATCGGCCTCGACGTCTGCCTGAACGTCATGCAGGTCCTGTACGACGGCTTCGGCCAGCAGCATTTCAAGCCGCCGAACGTGCTGGTGGATCTCGTCGCCGCCGGCCACCTCGGCCAGAAGACCGGCCGCGGCTTCCACACGTATCCGCGCCAGTGACGGCCGTAGCCCTCTCCGGCACGGGCGTTAACGCTGGAATCGGCGGCTACACGTCTGAGGAGCGCCTCCTCGGCGACACCGCCCGGGAGTTCGCCCAGAGGGAGCTCGCACCGACTGCCATCGAGCGGGACGAAGCCGAGCGCTTCGACCGCGGGATCTTCGCCCGGATGGGCGAGCTCGGGCTGACGGCGGCGCCGCTCCCTGAATCGGTTGGTGGCGCGGGCTTCAGCTACCTCGGCTGGACGCTCGTGATGGAGGAGCTGGGCGCGGCCGACATGGCGTCGGCGGTGACGCTCTCGGTACACATTCTTTCGCAATACCCGGTCGTGACGTTCGGGTCGGCGGAGCAGCAGGGTCGCTGGCTGCCGCCGATGCTGGCGGGCGAGTTGCTCGGCGCCTTCTGCTTGACCGAGCCGTCCGGCGGCAGCGACGCGGCGGCCCTGCGAACGCGGGCGACGCGCCTCAACGCGGCCGGCGAAGAGGTCGCAGCCGACGCTCCCGCGGACGGCGTCGCCGCCGACGCTCCCGCGGACGGCGTCGCCGCATACCGCCTCGACGGGACGAAGATCTGGATCTCGAACGCCCCCGAGGCCGATCGATACCTGGTCTTCGCGACGATCGATCCAGCCAGGGGCCCGAAGGGCATCACCGCGTTCCTCGTGGAAAAGGGGACCCCCGGATTCCGGTTCGGCGCGCACGAGAAGAAGATGGGGATCCGGTCGTGCCCCGCCGCCGAGCTCATCTTCGACAGCGCGGTCGTCCCGGCCGCAAACCGGCTCGGCGAGGAAGGCCAGGGCTACCGGATCGCGCTGTCCGCCCTCGCGGAAGGCCGGATCTCGATCGCCGCCGCCTGCGTCGGGCTCGCGCGGTCCGCCCTCGAGCAATCGGCCGCATACCTCCACCAGCGGAAGGCGTTCGGGGCGCCGCTCGCGGAGCAGCAGGGCCTGCGGTTCATGCTGGCGGAGATGGCGCGCGACGTGGCCGCGGCGAGGGCCCTCACCCACGAGGCCGCGCGCGCGAAGGACCGCGGCGAGCCGATCGGCGAGGCCTCTTCGCTCGCGAAGTGGACAGCGTCCGACACGGCGATGAAGGTCGCGACGGACGCGGTCCAGCTCTTTGGCGGGAGTGGCTACTCCCGCGAGACCGGGATCGAGCGCCTCATGCGCGACGCGAAGGGCGCCCAGATCTACGAGGGCACGAACCAGATCCACCGGGCGATCGTGGCCGACGAGGTCCTCAAGCGCGCCCGCGGCTAACGCCCTTCGCGTCGCCGAGCCGGCCCCGCCCTTGCCTCGATCTTCCTGCCACCCAATCACCAGACCGAGCTTAGCCGCGCTCCTGGTGCTGCCAGACGGCCAGATCCATCGGTCCTGACCGACAGTCCGTCAGGCGGCCGCAGGCCGCGCACGGGCCCCGAGTCTCACGCGCTTGGGCGGTGCGAGGCTCCGCCTACGGTCCCGCCCTTGCTCGTATGGCATGAAAGAAAGCGCGGCCAAGTTGCCGCTGGGTCGCCGCAGCCAAGCCGCGACCCGATGGCCTTCCTGCGGGAGCGCCGCGCGCAGCAGATCGCGGTGTGCGGCGAGCCGTCGCCGATTGGTTCGGCCCTCGGCCACGAGGAGCCAGGCCCCCACGGTGCGCACCTCCCAGCCATGCTCGGCGCCGATACGTGGCGCGAGCCGACGCTTCCTGTCAAGGGTGCCGAGGATCTCGCCAATATCGACGAGCTCGGTCTTGGTCTCGATCACGAGGATCGTCCCCGTGACCCGATGCCATCCGAGCGCGTCGACGACTCCGCGCTCGCCGTAAATCGAGAACGAAACCTCGGGCAGGACTGTCCAGCCATCGAGCGCCGAGAACCAGGCGACGAGTCGCTGTTCCATCGCCGCATGTCGGGCATTGACGACGCGATCGAGCTCCCCGCCGCGCCACCGGAGGGAGATCTCGGCATGGGCGTCGAGTGCCTCAGCAATCCGCGCGACGCGATCGAATCGGAGTCGGTGAGCCTGCCCACGCTCAACACGCGAGACATCGCTCGGCGTAACGCCGGCCCGCCCCGCGAGGTCGCTCTGGCGCCAACCGGCTCGAATTCGCAAGGTCCGGAGGCTGCTCCCGAGTCGGTATGCGTCCATCCTCCCAGTCTGGAGCGTGACTATCGCCGCGCGATCATCCGGCCGACGTCACGCGGGAGCTCGGGTGTGGTTTTGGGAGAGGATCTCCATGCGTTCGCTAAACCCTCCGACACGAACGCGGATCGACGGTTGGAATCGGGTGCGATGTACGATCGGTTCATGACCCATGCCCCGAGTGGCCCCAATGGCCACGTCTACATCGTGAGCGCCGCGCGAACGCCGATCGGCAAGTTCGCCGGCGCCTTGTCGAACACGCCCGCGACCGAGCTCGGCGGTGTGGCGATTCGCGCCGCCGTGGAGCGCGCCGGGCTGCCCGACGGCACCGCGATCGACGAGGTGCTGATGGGCCAGTTCCTGCAGGGCGGCGCCGGTCAGGCGCCGGCGCGCCAGGCGGCGCTGAACGCGGGCCTCGCGGACACGACCTCGGCGACCACCATCAACCGCGTCTGCGGATCGGGGCTGAAGGCGATCATGCTCGCCGCCGCCGAGCTCAAGGCGGGCGACGCCGAGGTCGCCGTCGCGGGCGGCATGGAGAACATGAATCTCGCGCCGTACCTGCTCCCGAACGCGCGCTTCGGCTATCGCCTCGGCGACGGCAAGATCATCGACGAGACCGTCCACGACGGGCTGTGGTGCGCGATCGAGGACTGCCACATGGGCACCCACGCCGAGCGCGTCGCCATCAGCGAGCACGTCAGGCGCGAGGACCAGGATGCGTTCGCGCTGCTGAGCCACCAGCGCGCGATCGCGGCAATCGACGAGGGTCGCTTCGGCGACGAGGTCGTTCCGGTGACGGTCCGCGACGCGAAGGGCCGCGAGACGGTCGTCGACACCGACGAGGGGCCTCGCCGCGACTCCACCGCCGAAGCCCTTGCCCGCCTGAAGCCCGCGTTCGCGCTGCCGAGCGGCCCCGATCGCGGCGGCGCTGAGACCGGCACCGTCACCGCAGGCAACTCCCCGGGGATCACCGACGGTGCCGCGGCGACGATCGTCGCGAGCGAGCGCGCTGTCGAGCGACTCGGGCTGAAGCCCCTAGCAAGGATCGTCGGATACGCCCAGGCCGAGGTCGCGCCGAAGTGGCTCTTCCTTGCCCCGATCGAGGGCGTCAAGAAGCTCCTCCAGCGAACCGACATGCCGATTGACGCCTTCGACCTCGTCGAGATCAACGAGGCCTTCGCCGCCCAGACCCTGGCGGACGGGCGGGCCATCGGCTGGGACTGGGATCGGGTCAACGTCAACGGCGGCGCGATCGCGCTCGGGCACCCGATCGGCGCGTCCGGCGCCCGCGTCGTCACGACGCTGCTGTACGAGCTCCGGCGCCGCCAGGGTCGGTACGGCCTCGCGACGCTGTGCCTCGGCGGCGGGGGATCGGTGGCGATGGCGTTCGAGCGCGTCGCCTGAGCGGGCCCGTGGCACCGGCGATCCACGTCGCCGATCTTCGCAAGACCTTCTTCGTACCCGTCCGCGAAGGGGGCCTGCGCGCAGCTGTCCGCAGCCTCGTCCGTCGCCACAACCGCGCGGTCGCCGCGGTCGACGGCGTCAGCTTCGACATCGAGCCCGGCGAGATCGTCGGGTTCCTCGGCCCGAACGGCGCCGGCAAGACGACGACGCTGAAAATGCTGTCGGGTCTCCTGTACCCGACGTCCGGCGAGATCAACGTCCTCGGTCACACCCCATCACGACGGGAGTCGGCCTACCTGCGCCAGATCACGATGGTCATGGGCAACCGGAACCAGCTCCAGTGGGACCTGCCGGCCCTCGATTTCCTACGAGCTCCTGCGAGCGATCTATCGTCTCCATCCCGAGGACTTCCGGAAGACCCGCGACGAGTTCATCGAGCTGCTCGACCTGGGCGACCTCGTCACCAAGCCCGTCCGGAACCTGTCGCTCGGCGAGCGGATGAAGGTCGAGACCGCGGCCGCGCTGCTCCATCGCCCGACGGTGCTGTTCCTCGACGAGCCGACGATCGGCCTCGACGTCACGATGCAGAAGCGGATCCGGAGCTTCGTCGCCGAATACAACCAGCGCTACGGAGCGACCGTGCTGCTGACGAGCCACTACATGGCCGATGTCCAGGCGCTGTGCAAGCGGGTCGTGGTCATCCATCACGGCCGGATCCTGTTCGACGGCGAGCTCACGGCGCTCGCGGCGCGCTTCGGGGCCGAGAAGACGATCGGCGTGACCCTGAAGGAAGGCACCCCGGACTTGTCGGCGTACGGCACGGTCGTCAGCAGCGAGGACGGCAAGGTCAGCCTGAAGGTTTCTCGCGCCGACGCACCGGCGATCGCGGGCAGGCTCCTCCACGACCTCCAGGTCGCCGACCTGACGATTGAGGATCCACCGATCGAGGACGTCATCGAGACGGTGTTCGCGGACGCGAGCGCCGCCGTCACCGCGGAAGCGGCCGAGATCGCCGCAGCCGCGGCGAGGCCCGGATGAGCGCCGCCGCTCCTGCCGCGCCAGCCACGCCAACTCCGCCAGCGGGATCGGCGGCCGCCCCGGGTCGGCGAGCGGTAGCCGCTCCACCGCGCCTGGTCGGGCCGATCCGAGGCCTCATCGACGTCTACCTGACCGAGATGCGGATCGCGATCGCCCAGCAGATCCAGTATCGCGTCTCGAACTACTTCTACATGATCGGGATGATCGCCGAGCCGGTGATCTACCTCGTGGTCTGGTCCACGGTCGCCGAGCAGCAGGGCGGCTCCGTCGGCGGCTACACGCCGGGCGCGTTCGCCGCGTACTACATCGTCTGGACGCTCGTCCGGAACATCAACATCGTCTTCACGCCGTACGGCTGGGAGGAACGCATTCGGGAGGGCCAGCTCTCGGCGCAGCTCCTGCGGCCGCTGTTCCCGATCGTCGAGGACCTCGGATTCTTCCTCGGCTGGAAGCCCGTCGTCGTGATCCTGTGGCTCCCGATCGCGGCTTTTCTCGCCCTCGTGTTCCACCCGGTCCTGAACCCGTCGCCGCTCGCCATCGGGGTCTTCGCGGTCTCCCTGCTCGGGGCCTACCTGATCCGCTCCCTGAACCAATCGTCCCTCGGCATGATCACGTTCTGGACGACCCGCGTGGGACCGGTCTTCCAGCTCTACATCGCCGCCGAGCTCCTGCTGTCGGGGCGGCTCGTGCCTCTCAGCCTGATGCCGCTATGGGTCCAGCAGCTGTCGAACGTGTTGCCGTTCCGCTGGACATTCGGGTTCCCGATCGAGGCGCTCGTTGGAAACCTGACCAACGAGCAGCTCATCGGCGGCCTCGGGGCGCAGCTCTTCTGGATCGTCGTCGGCTCGATCATCGTCCGGGTGGTCTGGCGCTTCGCCGTCCGGCGCTATAGCGCCGTCTCCGGCTAGGGGCACGCCGATGCGAGCCCTTCGCCTGCTGTGGCTGTTCTTCCGGATCGGAGCCCTGAACGAGCTCCAGTACCGGGCCAACTTCGCGCTCCAGATCCTCCAGTCGATCATCGCCGTGGGGACGGGCCTCGCAGTCCTGGCCCTCGTGTTCAGCCAGACGCCTGCGCTCAACGGCTGGACGCAGACGGAGCTCCTGGCGGTCCTCGGCGTCTTCACGCTCATGGGCGGCCTCATCGGGACGATCATCCAGCCGAACATGGAGAAGCTCCGCGAGGACATCCGCCAGGGGACGTTCGACTTCATCCTCACCAAGCCCGAGGACATCCAGGTCCTTTCGAGCGTTCGCGAGGTCAAGATCTGGCAGGCCGTCGACGTCCTGGTCGGGGTCGTCATCCTCGGCTATGCCATCAGCCAGCTGCAGTCGACGATCGGGCTTCTCGAGGCGATCGCGTTCGGCGTCGCCCTCGTGCTCGGTGGGGTGATGATCTATTGCTTCTGGCTCGTCCTCACGACCGTCGCGTTCTGGATCGTCCGCGTCGATGAGATCGCCGAGCTGTTCGAGGGCGTCTACCAAACAGGCCGCTGGCCCGTAACGATTTATCCCGGCTGGATGCGGACAAGCCTGACGTTCCTCGTGCCGATCGCGTTTGCGGTCACCGTGCCGGCCCAGGCGCTGACCGGGCGCCTCACGCCCGAGACGATGGTCGAAGCCTTCGTCTTCGCGGCCATACTGCTCGTCGTGACGCGGATCTTCTTCCGGATCGGCCTTCGGCGATACGCCGGGGCATCGGCGTGAGAAGAGCATGAGCCTGTGCGGGCTCGTCCCGGCATGAAGATCGCGGTCATGGGCGTCGGCGGAGTCGGCGGCTACTTCGGGTCGCGGGTCGCGTCGGCCGGTGCCGAGGTGAGCTTAATCTCCCGGGGGGCGAATCTCGAGGCCCTCCGGCGCGACGGCCTGACGATCGTGTCGGGCGGCCGATCGGAGTCATTCCGGTTGGCGGCGACGGACGACCCTGCCGAGATCGGCCTGGTCGATCTCGTCCTGTTCTGCGTGAAGTCCTACGACACCGAGACGGCCGCGGCGCAGCTCGCCCCGCTGATTGGCGAGGAGACCGCCGTCCTCTCGCTCCAGAACGGCATCGACAACGAAGAGCGGATCGCCGCGGTCGTCGGCGCCGAGCATGTGCTGGGCGGCGCCGCGTACATCCTCGCGGCGCTCGAATCGCCCGGCGTCGTTCGGAGCGGCAGCGCACGGATCGTCGTCGGCGAGCTGCGTCCGGGCCCGCCGAGCGAGCGCGTGAATGCGCTGGTGGAGCTGGCACGCGCCGGCGGCGTGACCGCCGAAGCCGTCGTGGACGTGCGGGTCGCGAAGTGGGAGAAGTACGTCCTGCTGGTGGCGTTCTCGTCCGTCAGCGCCGGCACGCAGCTGCCGCTCGGCGACATCAAGGGCGCGCCTGCGGCCACGGCGATGCTCCGCGCGATCATGTCCGAGGCCTGGACCGTCGGGCGAGCGCTCGGCGTCCCGCTCGGCGACGACCTCGTCGATCGACAGCTCGAGCGCGTGCTCTCGCAGGCGGATTCGGAGGGAACGTCGCTCCGCCACGATCTCCTGAACGGGCGACGGATGGAGGTCGAGGCGCTCCAGGGCACGCTCGCCCGGCTCGGTCGCGAAACCGGCATCCCGACACCGTGGACGGACGCCGCGTACGCGGTCCTCCAGCCGTGGGCCTTCCACAACGAAGCGGCGGTCCACAACGAAGCGACTCGTAGAATTCCGGCATGACCACGACCGAGGCGCCTCGTTCGCCGGATCACGAATCGACCCGGACATTCCAGCTCTTTATCGCCGGCGAGTGGGTCGACTCCGTCTCGGGCGAGACGTTCGAGAGCCTGAACCCGGCCGACCGGCGCGATGTCGTCGGGCGGTTCCAGGCCGGAACGGCGGCGGACGTCGGGATGGCCGTCAAGGCCGCTGAGATGGCGCTGCCGCGCTGGAAGGCCACGCCGGCGCCGAAGCGCGGCGAGATCCTGTACGGCTTCGGGGCGCTGCTGGCGGAGCACAAGGAGCGGCTCGCGCGGGCGATGACCCGCGAGATGGGCAAGGTCCTGGCGGAGGCCCGGGGCGACGTCCAGGAGGGGATCGACATCGCTTTCCTGATGGCCGGGGAGGGGCGCCGGATGTTCGGCGACACGGTGCCCTCGGAACTGCCCGACAAGTGGGCGATGAGCATCCGCCAACCGATCGGCGTCGCCGGGATCATCACGCCCTGGAACTTCCCGATGGCGATCCCGTGCTGGAAGATGATGCCGGCCCTCGTGGCCGGGAACACCGTGGTCTTCAAGCCGGCCAGCGACACGCCCCACTGCGCGACGCTCCTCGTCGAGCTCATGGCCGAGGCCGGGTTCCCACCCGGGACCGTGAATCTCGTGACCGGCGGCGGTACCGAGGTCGGCGACGCGATCGTCGAGTCGCCGGACGTCCAGGTCATTTCCTTCACCGGCCACACCTCGACGGGCAAGTCGATCGCCGAGCGCGCCGCCCGGCGCCTGAAGCGCGTCTCGCTCGAGCTCGGCGGCAAGAACGGCGTCGTCGTCCTCCGCGACGCGGACCTCGACCTCGCCACCGACGGCATCCTCTGGTCCGCCTTCGGCACGACCGGCCAGCGCTGCACGGCCTGCTCGCGGGTCATCGTCGAGCGGCCGGTCCTCGAGCCGCTGCTCGAGCGCCTCGAGACGCGGGCGAAGGCCCTTCGACTTGGCCCGGGCCTCGACGAGGCGACCGACGTCGGGCCGTTGATCAACCCGGCCGCGGTCGAGAAGGTCGGCTCCTACGTCGAGATCGGTCGCGGCGAGGGCGAGCTCGTCCTGGGCGGCAGCGCCGCGACGGCCGGAGACTTGGCGCACGGCACGTTCTTCGAGCCGACGATCTTCAGCGGCGTGAAGCCGATGGACCGGATCGCCCAGGAGGAGATCTTCGGGCCCGTGCTGTCCGTCGTGCCCGTCGACGACTACCAGGCGGCCGTGACCGCGCTGAACCAGGTCCGATACGGTCTCTCCTCATCGATCTTCACTCGCGACGCGAACATGGCGTTCCGGGCGATGCGCGACTTCGAGACGGGCATCGTGTACGTCAACGCCGGCACGATCGGGGCCGAGACGCATCTACCGTTCGGTGGCTGGAAGGAGACCGGCAACGGTCATCGGGAGGCCGGCCACGTCGCGCTCGACACGTTCACCGAGTGGAAATCGATCTACGTCGATTACAGCGGGCGCCTCCAGCGGGCGCAGATCGACAACCAGGAGAATCCTCGGGCTGATGGCTAGCGGGGGCGTCGCCTCAGCCCTCGGAGAGCAAGTCGGCAGTCGCGCTCGAGGTTGCTAGTGCCTACTTTCGAGGACGTCCGGTCCATGGCCGAGGCGCTTCCCGAGGTCGAGGAGGTCCTGACGTGGGGGACCGACGTCACCTTCCGCGTCCGCAAGAAGATCTTCGCGATCGGCGGCGAGGGCAGCGAAGGCGCCTCGATCAAAGCCACGCTCGAACGCCAGGCCGACCTGCTGGCGCTCGATTCGGAGACCTTCGCGAGCTCGGCCTACGTCGGGCGATCGGCTGGGTCACGGTCCGCCTGGATTGCGTCGACGACACCCTGCTGCGGGGTCTGATCGTCGAAGCCTGGCGCTCGGTCGCTCCAAAGCGACTGCTCGCGGGGTCCGCGGCGGAGGATGTCGGGTAGACTCTGCCGCGGGCCAGTAGCTCAATGGCAGAGCAGCAGACTCTTAATCTGCGGGTTCAGGGTTCAAGTCCCTGCTGGCTCACCACAGACAGCCGAGGAGGGGCCCTGGCGACCGCCCACCTCGTCCCCCGGCTCGAGGCGGGACCAAGGCCCCTACGTCGGCCTTATTCGCTCCGCGC
>JBBQTO010000002.1:0-51860 GCA_038234575.1 Candidatus Limnocylindrales bacterium | reverse complement strand
TGCCGGAGTGCGCGTCAGCGACGCCGAGATGGAGACCCTGTATCTCCGCCCGGACGCCTTCCACGGGGAGTGGAACTACTCCCTCCTACCCCGTCAGCGCCTCCTGCCTACTGAGCTGATTATTTCCTGACGCGCCCTTAGGAAGCCTCGCCGTGACGCTGGCGCCGCCGTCTCGACTTATTGAGCTGACGCTCGAAGCCGACCGAGTCTTGACCTACTGACGAGGACCAGCGGCTCAACTCAGTCGCACAGGCTCCGCCGACGCCATGGCAACATCGTGCGAGGGCCCGTTCCGGACACCGACTCCCAGCGCAGCCGGGCGTAGAATCGACGGTCTACCGGCCGCTGCAGCGATGGGACATGTTCGATCGCGTCGGCTGGTCACCGAGGAGGGCGCTCATGAACGCGTTCATCGTCGAAGCAAAGAACCAGGCGGGTGAGCTTGCCCGAGTCTCGGGTGCCCTCGCCGCAAAGGGCATCAACATCCAAACAGGTAGCGTCCTCAGCCTTGGGGGCGTCGGCGGCTTCGGCTTCATCACCGACGACGAGGCCGGCACTCGCAGCGCGCTCGACGGCGCTCACGCCTCGTACCGAGAGGTTGAGGTCATTCCGATCAGCGTCGCCGACACGCCCGGCGCCCTCGCGGAAATCGCCGGGAAGCTCGGCGACGCCGGGATCAACATTGAGCTGCTCCTGGCCACCGGGATGAGCGGGGACACGATGAACCTCGCTCTCGGCGTCGACAAGGTTGAAGCAGCGCGGAGCATTCTCGGCGCGGGCGTAGCCGCGCCCGCCTGATCGACGAAGGTCCTGAGAACCGACGAGGGACGCGAAAGCCGCCCTCGTGTTTTACCCAGTCGCCCCTCGTCGACGCGGCGAGGGGGGCCAATCCGTCCGCTAGCCTCTTTGCTCACAAGAGAACGAACGACCGAGAGCCTACCCCGTGACGGTCACGACCGTGAACATGCCCGCCTTGAAGTGGCCGGGAATGTTGCACACGAAGAGGTAGGTGCCGGGCGCCAGATCGATCGCTCGAGACTGCGACTTAGCAGGATCGATGTTCTCCCCGTCGCTGACGAGCTTGACGCCGGAACCGTCCTCGACGATGTCGCCGGCGGTATCGGTCGGGTAGGCCGCCGGCGCCAGGGCACTCTTGAAGATGAGCAGCTCATGCGGGATCGTCCCGGCGTTGGAGATCGCGAACGTCGACTTGCCAGCCTTGAGCGTGCTGGCGGTGGCAACCTTCCACTCGGTGAGATCGATCGTCAGTGGCGCGTTCGCATCAACGGACGGCGCGAGGCTTGCCGGAGCCTGGGTCGCCGGCCCCGTCGTGCTGTAGACGAAGGACGGAGCCGGGGTCGCGGCGGCGCTACAGGCTGCCACAAGGGCGGTGATGACGACCGCGAGCATCGCGGTGCGGAGTCGATACATCGGAAAGCTCCTTTGCTGTTGGTCCGAAGGACCTCGTGGCCCGCGAGCGCTCGTGTCATGGAACGAGCCGCTCGATGAGGCCTCGACATGCATGCTGGGTGAAGCGGGTCCACACGCGAATGGGCCGAGCGTCACGAAGGTCAGGCCGAACGGACCCCTCGCGGGCGCTCTCTGTGGGATCGGTGATGGACTGTTCTCTTGGCCGCCGACCAGAATGACCGCGGCGGAAGGCGATGAGGCCCGGACCTTCGGACGGTTCAACGACAGGACCGTCCCCGAGACTGGGTCTTTAGGGAACGACATCAGCTCGCCAGTAGTCGCCCCGCCAAGAGTCTCGGTGGCCCGCCGACTGTCGTCGCCCTTCCCGGTGGAGCAGCGGCCCGACGCTCGCGGCGGGCCCTTGCGTGCGGACCCGCGGATTGCAACACGGTCGCAAGATCAGGCCCTTGGCCCCACGCGCGCGACCCGGCAGACTGATCGAATTCCGCCTGGGGCCGTGCGCCCACACCCCACTGAGACAGGAGCGGTAGCGGCTTGATCGTTCGAGTGCTCTGCGCCAACGTGAAGCCGGGCCGCGTCGGGCACTTCAATGCCCTGATGCGCCAGCAACTGCCCGTCCTCCGGGATCACGATGGCCTCGTGTATGTGAAGCTCGCCCGGCGGCTTGAGCCCGATGGCGGCGAGGAGGTCATCCTGTTCGAGGAGTGGCGCGATGCCACTGCGCTCTACGGTTGGGCCGGCGACGACATCTCGCGGCCGCGCCTCCTGCCGGGCTCCGAGGACCTCCTGCTGGGCCTGAACGTCACCCACTACGAGTCGCTCGACGTGATGCCGGCCGGCGCTGGGGATCTCGACGACGATCGGTTCGACAGCCCGGCCCCGATATCGAGGGGCCCCGCAGCCGGCTGACGTGGGGACGCTCCGCTCAGGAGCGGCCGAAGAGCGTCCCCAGCCTGCGCCGACGACGCTCGCCCGCGCCGCCCGGAACGTCCTCGCCCAGGACCACGACCGCGAGGTCGTCGAATCGCTTGGCCTGCGGCGACCCGTGGGCGAGCTGGTAGATCGGTGAGCCCTCGTTCGCCGCCCGCTGGAAGAGCAGGGGATCGTGCGGGATCCGGGCCGCGACGGGCCGGCCGAGTGCGCCCTCGATATCGGCCGGCGTCAGCATGTGGCGAGCGAAGATCTCGTTGAGCACGACGGCCGTGTCCCCGATCGACGAACCGATCTCGCGGAGATATTCGAGCACCAGGTGCACCGATCGCAGGCTCGGGAACTCCGGGGTCACGACGAGGACGACGTTGTCGGCGAGCTCCATTGCCGCGATCGTTCGGTCGTCGAGGTCGGAGCCTGCATCGACGACGACCGTCGGCACGGCGGCGAGGACGGTCTCGATGATCGGGCCGACGTTCTCCCGGTCGACCAGGAGCGGCGAACCGGGTCCCGGGCGGCCGGCGAGGATCACGAGCTTGTCCGCGCCCGTCAGGTATGTCCGGACTGCGGCCGCGTCGCCGAGGGCCAGCGTGTCGCGGGCCATGTCGGCGATGCCGAGCCGGGGATCGGCGTTCAGGTACGTCGCGACGCTGCCGGTGCCCTGGGCGAGGTCGATGACCGCGACCTCGCCGCTCTTGCGGGCCTCCATCGCGAGCGCCAGGTTCACGGCAACCGTGGTCGTGCCGGCGCCGCCCTTCGGCGAGAAGACGACGACGAGGCGACGTCCCTCCCGGCGGGTGGAGCTCACGACAGTGCCGGGGCGGAGATCCTTCGACCGGCGGGAGCGCAGGTCGAGGGCCTCGATCCTCGCGTCGAGCTCGCGCTCGTCGACCGGTCGGGCCATGACGTCGTCGGCCCCGGCCTCGAGCAGCCGGATCCGATCCTCGACGTCATCGGTCGCGCTGATCGCGAGGACGGGGATCTCCGCGAGCGCCGGCACGGCTCGAAGATCGCGGCACACGGACGCGACCGTCCTCGGCGCGGCGACCGCGTCGATCACGACGATCCCGTGCCTGGACGCCTCCTTGACCGCTTCGTCGGCGTCCGCGAGGCGGGTAACCGAGCGATCATGCAGCGCGAGCACGCGCGCGACCGCATCGCTCGAGGTGTCGCCGAGGAGAAGGATTCGGGTCTCGGACAAGGGAACTCCTGTCAAAGGGCGGTGGTCAGATACCGAGGATACAACCCGACCTCTTGCATTCGGCTCGCGTGGAGGCCCGTGGTAGACTCTCCGCCATTGCCTTTCGGCTCCACGTCCGACGTTCGGCCAGCGGGGCATCCCCACGGGAAGGAGCTATTCGGCCGTGCGCCGCTACGAACTCATGCTGGTTTTCAGTCCGGACGCGCCGGACGAGCGGATCTCCGCGATCGTCGACCGGACGACCCGTCAGATCTCGACCGACGGCGGTCAGATCGTCAAGGTGGCCCCCTGGGGTCGCCGTCGACTCGCGTACCCCATCGATCGACACCGCGACGGGTCGTACCACATCGTCGTGTTCGAGGCGCCGGCAACGGCGATTCTGGAGCTCGAGCGCGGTCTCCTCATCACCGAGGAGGTCCTTCGCCACCTCATCACCCGCCAGGAGCGCCCGGCGCGAGCCCTGCGCGATGCGGGCGATGCCGAGACCGGCGACGAGAGCCTGCTGCCATCCGGCGAGGATGAGCTCGACGAGGACGGCACCGAGCGGATCGACGAATCCGAGAGCGAAGCGGCTCCGGCCGCGATCGACTGAGAGGGTCGCACGATGGCACTCAGCAAGATTCAGATCATCGGCAATCTCGGCCGCGATCCCGAGCTCCGCTACACGCCCAGCGGGCGACCGGTCACGACCTTCAGCGTCGCCGTGAACCAGTCATCGAAGAATCAGCAGACCGGTGAATGGGTCGAGGCGACCGACTGGTTCCGGGTCAGCGTCTGGGGCGACCGCGCGGAGCGCGCGGCCGAGAATCTTCGCAAGGGCAGCCGCGTCTTCGTCGACGGCCGGTTCCGGACCCGCGAGTACGAGACGAATGACGGTCGCAAAGGCACTTCGCTCGACGTGTCGGCCGATACGGTCCTCGGTCTCGACAAGCGCGAGACCGCCGAGGGAACGTTCGCCGGCGCCCCCGGTGCCGGCGGAGCAGCGGGCCAGCCGGCCGGCGCGCCGCCTCCCGGTGGCAAAAGCCCCGGTGGCTTCGACGACGCCGAGATCGACGACCTCCCGTTCTGACAGGAGAGACCTGAATGCCCCCACCTCGCACCTCCCGAAAGCGCGACGATTTCTACCGTGACCGACGTCGCCGCAAGGTCTGCGCGTTCTGCGCCGACAAGACCGTTCAGATCGACTACAAGGAAGTCAACCGTCTCCGCCGCTACCTGTCGGAGCGCGCCAAGATCGAGCCGCGTCGCAAGACCGGCACGTGCGCCGGACACCAGCGCGAGCTCTCGGTCGCGCTCAAGCGCGCGCGGCACGTCGCTTTGCTCCCGTACGCCCCTCAGCACCTCCGCCCGTAGACTCCGGCCCTGATCCGGCTCATGCCGGTACTCGCGCCTGAGAGTCGAAGCTAAGTGGAAGTCGGGCTGCTCATGCTCGTCGGGGGCGTGGCGACGGGCGTCTTCGGGTCGCTCCTCGGGCTTGGCGGCGGCGTCCTCATCGTGCCGCTGCTCACGCTCGCGTTCGGGCTCGATCTTCGCGCGGCCGTCGGCGTATCGCTGGTCTGCGTCATCGTGACGAGCGGCGCATCGGCCAGCGTGTACCTCCAGCTGAACGTCGCGAACCTGCGGCTCGGCATGCTGCTCGAGCTGTTCACCGCGATCGGCGCGGTCGTCGGTGGTGCCGTGGCCTTCCTGCTCGACGAGCGACTGCTCGCGGGCCTGTTCGCGGTGCTCCTTGCCTATGTCGCGGTGACGATGCTCGGGCGGGCCCGGGCCGACCGATCCGACACACCGGCGTCGGACGAAGCGGACGACCACGCGTCGAGCGCGGTGGAGGCCGGGCCGGATGCGGATGGCGCGACGCTCGACCAGGCGGTCGCAGGCCCGCCCACGGCAACGGATCGACTCTCGGGGCCGGGCTACACGGTCCGCAATCTCCGAATCGGCGCCGTCGGGAGCGTGTTCGCGGGTGTCGTCTCGGCCCTGCTGGGCATCGGGGGCGGGATCGTCAAGGTGCCGGTCATGCACCTCGTGATGGGCGTGCCGCTGCGGGTGTCGACGGCGACGAGCAACCTCATGATCGGGATCACCGCCTCCACGAGTGCGATCGTCTATCTGATTCGTGGCGGGATCGACCCGTACGTGGTCGGACCGACCGTCGTCGGGGTGTTCCTCGGGGCAACGCTCGGCTCGCGGACGGCCCACCGGGTCGATCTCCGGGTCCTGCGCTTCCTGTTCGTCGCGGTCCTCCTGTACACGGCGTTCGAGATGGCGCGTCGCGCCCTGGGGATCGGGTGACGACGAACGGGCCGCGACATCTTGAGGCGTCGATCGGGCGCCTGCTGACGATCGGCACATATGTCTCGGTGGGCCTCATCGCGATCGGCACGGTGCTGCTCATCGGTTCCGGTCGCTCGCCGCTCGACGCGGCACCGGCCCTCGACCCGGCTCGTCTGGCCTCGGACCTCGGCGGCCTGCAGCCCACGGGATTCCTATGGCTCGGGATCCTCGGGGTCGTCGCCACGCCGGCGGCGCGCGTCGCGGCGGCCCTCGTCGGCTTCGCCCGATCGGGCGAGCGGCGCATGGTGCTCGTGGCCGGTTTGATCGTGATCGTGATCGCGATCGGCGTCGCGGTGGGTACGGCGGCGAGCTGACGCCATGGACCTGGTCATCCTCCTGTTCTCCTTCGTGGTCATCCTCGTGGGCGCCGAGCTGTTCACGAACGGGATCGAGTGGTTCGGCCACAAGATGGATCTCTCCGAGGGCGCCGTCGGATCCGTGCTCGCCGCGGTCGGGACGGCCCTGCCCGAGACCACGATTCCAGTCGTCGCGATCCTCTTCACGTCGGGCGCCAACAGCAGCGACGTTGGCATCGGTGCGATCCTCGGGGCGCCGTTCATGCTCTCGACCCTCGCCTTCGGCGTCACCGGGCTCGTCGTGCTCGCGCAAAGCAAGCGGCGAGCGAACGGCGAGGTGCTCGACGTCGACCGAGGCGTGATGGGCGTCGACGTCCGTGCCTTTGCGGTGGCCTACGCGCTTGCGATCGGGGCCGCGTTCCTCCCGATCGAGCCGGCCTGGCCAAAGCTCCTCGTCGCCGTCGCCCTCGTCGTCCTGTACGGCCGCTACGTCCGGAACCACCTGGCTGCGGAATCGACCATCGGCTCGGAGAGCCTGAACCCGCTCCGGCTGGGTCGCCTCGACATCGGAGCGCCGCCCGAGGCCGATTCGGCGCGGCTGCGGATCGTGAGCCTCCAGGTGCTCCTCGGGGTCGGCCTCATCGTCGTCGGCGCGGTGACCTTCGTCGGGGCCGTTTCGGACATCGCCCGGCTGCTCGGGGTCAATGAGGTGCTCCTCGCGCTGATCGTCGCCCCGATGGCGACGGAGCTGCCGGAGGCGTTCAACGCGATCATCTGGGTCCGCCAGGGCAAGGACACCCTGGCGATGGCCAACATCTCGGGCGCGATGGTCTTCCAGGCGTCCATCGCGACGATCGTCGCCCTCGTCTTCGCGCCGGCCGCCTGGAGCTTCGCCCCGGGGACGCGCATCGCGTTCGCCAGCGCGGCATTCGCGTTTCTCTCCACGGCGGCGGTGTTCCTGCCGGTGTATCGGACGGGCCGCATGCGGGGCCGCCACCTCCTGGTTGGCGTGGCGTTCTACGTCGTGTACCTCGGCCTCGTCGCGGTCGCCGCCGGGGCCTGACGGAGGGCCGTGAGGCGCGGGGTATACTCGCCCGACTGCTCCGTCCATCGTCCCGCTGGCCGTTCCGCGATCACGAGGAGCCCCGCAGGAATGCTCACCAAGAAGCCCCAGGACGCTCCCGCCAGCACCCCCCCGACGGCCCAGGCGCCACGGCCGGTCGACGAGCTCTTCACGTATTTCGAGGGCCAGTACGTGCCTCTCAAGGACGCCCGGGTCAACATCATGACCCACGCGTTCATGTATGGGACGGCCGTCTTCGAGGGGATCCGGGCCTACTGGGACGCCGACGATGGCGTCCTGTACGGCCTGAAGTTCCGGGAGCACATGGCCCGGATCCGGAAGAACGCCGGAATGCTCCTCATGCGTGACCTGCCGACCGTAGACGAGCTCGTCGAGATCGTGACGGAGGTCACGCGCCGGAACGCATTCCACGAGGACGTCTACATCCGGCCGTGCTTCTACCTCTCCTCGCGCGCGATCGGCGTCCGCCTCCATAACCTCGACCACGAGCTCACGGTGTTCGCGGTCCCGTTCGGGAACTACATCGACACCGAGCTCGGCGTGCGCCTCATGACCTCCACTTGGCGTCGGAACGCGGATGACGCCCTGCCGGCCCGCGGCAAGATCGTCGGGGGCTACGTCAACATGGCCTTCCAGAAGTCCGAGGCCGAGCTCAACGGCTTCGACGAGGCGCTCGTCCTGACCCACGACGGTCACGCGTCCGAGGCCTCGGCGGCCAACATGTTCATCGTTCGCGACGGACGCCTGATCACGCCGACGGTCACCGACGACATCCTCGAGGGCGTGACCCGGCTCGCGGTCCTGGAGCTTGCGGGGACCCTTGGTATCCCGGTCGACGTCCGCTCGATCAACCGCTCCGAGGTTTACATCGCCGACGAGATGTTCCTGTGCGGGACCGGCGTCCAGATGTCGCCGGTCATCGAGGTCGACCATCGGCCGATCGGCAGTGGCAAGGCGGGACCGATCAGCCAGCGCCTGACCAACGCGTATTTCGACGCGGTCCGGGGTCGCGATCCGCGGTTCGCCGACTGGCTCACGCCGATCACCTAGCGCTGACGCGCGGGAGTCGCGAGGCTGCGAGGCAGCTCCAGCCGGAGAGGCGCCGACCTAGGGGAGTGGTGGCGGCGTCAGGTTCGGCGTGGTCCGCGCCGTGATCACGATGTAGTCGACGTGCACAGAGGGATCCGTGACGGCCACCGGCTCGACCCCGAACACCTGGCGGAGGGCTGCGAGCGTCAGTGGGTCCCGGTCGGCGGCTCCGTTGTACATCCGGATCGTCGTGGCGGAAAGTCCGGACACGTCGGGTTTCTGGTTCGGTGCTGTGGCTGGGATCCCGAGGTAGTCGAGGAACTCGGCGATCCGCGATGCCTCGCCGGTCTGCGTCGTGCCGTTGAGGACCCAGACCTGCGCCGCTTCTGCCGTCAGCGCATCGCGCGCCGCCTCGAAGTTCGGGTCAATCGTGAAGGCCTCCGCGACGGCGGCCCGGATCCGCTGCACGTTCGGGGTGATGATGTACCCGCGCGGCGGGCAGTTCAGGCACTCCTGCTGGTAGAACGGCGGCGTGAAGATGACCGAGCGGATCGCATGGGTGTCGATCCGTTGCGCGAGGCCGAGCAGCTGGGGCACCAGCTCGCGGGGGATGTCCGTCCGAACCGACTGCTTCAGGGCGTCGGTCAGGGCATTGATCGAGGGCAGGACCTGGGCGATGTCGGTCTGGCGTCGGAGCGAGACCAGCACCCGTTGCTGGCGAGCCGAGCGGTCGAAGTCTGTCGAGGTGTGACGGGAGCGCGCGTACTCGAGCGCCTGGAAGCCGGTCATGTGCTGCAGGCCGGCGGGGATGTACAGCCGCTGCTGGTAGCCGCCGGCATGGGTGGCGCTCGCGGGGACCGGGTAATCGTTGTCGAGGACCGGGATCTGGACGTTGACCGTCACGCCCCCGAGCGCGTCGACGACCTTCTGGAAGCCGTCGAAATTGACCTCGACGTAGTACTTGATGTTGAGCCCATAGAGGTTACCGAGGACGTCCTTGAGGCCCGTATAGCCGCGCGCGTTCGCATTGCCGGGGTACAGGTCGGAACGGCCCTTCACCGCGGAGAACCAGGAGTTGATCTTGCTCTGGTAGGTCCCGCCGAACAGGTTCCGGGCGGCGAGATTCGTCGGCGGGATCGGAACGTCGACGGTGTCGCGCGGGAGCGTGAAGAGGACGACCTGGTTCTTCACCGGGTCGATCGACACCGTGATCATCGTGTCCGTGTTGTGGGCGCCGTTCTGCTCATCCGCCCCGATGAGCAGGATGTTCAGGCGGGTCTTGCCGTCCCACGGGGGGATCGATGGCCCCCCGTCAGTGCCGGGAGCGACGGTCGCGCCGGGGATTGTGGAGTCGCCGGGCGCGGGTGAACCCGCAGCGCCGCAGCCGGCATCCGGATTGAACACGCACTCTTCCGTGCCCGCGAGGAGCAGGTCGTAGTGGGCGACCGCGAGGTGGGCGACGCTCATGACGAGCAGCACGGCGGCGAGGCCGCCGACCGACAGCCCACCCGTGGACAGTAGCCACGACCGCGGTGACTTCAGGCGACCGGTCCCGATCGACCGAGCGATCGCCCAGGCGTCGATGGTCGCCGCCGCCCGGTACGCGAGCGCCACCAGGTTGGCGATGAAGAGCGCGGTCAGGAACCAGCCCTGCACGGCCATCCCGACGAGGTCCACGGTGTTCATCCGGACCACGATTCCTGCCAGCAATGCGCCGATCAGGAGCGGCGGCGCCGCGAATCCGAGCCCGCGGCGATAGGCGCCGAGATAGGCGTGGCCCAGTCCAGGGAACAGCAGGGAGAGGAAGGCCGCCACGAATCCGGACCGGCGACGCAACGACGACTCGTGGACGGCGACCATCGCGGGTAGGATAGCCGGACCGTCGGCGGCCGCGGCCGGGCACCTCCGGGCCACGGAGCGGCACCCGCCCCCGCCGCTCGGCCCAGGCGAGGTTCGATGTTCCGACCGGTCCCGACGCGCCCCGATCTCGTGACGATGGAGCACGAGACGCTCGAGCTCTGGCGCGAGCGCCGGACGTTCGCAAAGCTCCGCGCCCAGGTCGCCGGCGGCTCGCGCTGGAGCTTCCTCGACGGTCCGATCACCGCGAACAACCCGATGGGCGTCCACCACGCCTGGGGCCGCGCCTACAAGGACGTCTTCCAGCGCTTCCACGCGATGCTCGGGGAGAACCAGCGCTGGCAGAACGGCTTCGACTGTCAGGGCCTGTGGGTGGAGGTCAACGTCGAGCGGGACCTCGGGTTCACCAGCAAGCACGACATCGAGGAATTCGGCATCGCCGCGTTCGTCAGCCTCTGCAAGCAGCGCGTCCTGACCTACGCCGCCCGGATGACCGAGCAGTCGATCCGGCTCGGGATGTGGATGGACTGGAACGACCCGGACGAGCTCCGTCGGCTGCGCGATCTCCTGGCTGCCGATCCCACCCAGCTTGCGACGATCGAGGGACCCAGCGGGCCCGTGACGGACACCGTCGAGATGCTCGTCGGCCGGCTTGGGAGCAAGGAGCTCGGGGGCTCGTACTTCACGTTCAGCAACGAGAACAACGATCTCATCTGGGGCTTTCTGGCCGAGTGCCATCGCCGCGGCTGGATCTACAAAGGCCACGACACGATGCCGTGGTGCGCCCGCTGCGGGACCGGGCTTTCACAGGCCGAGATCAACGAGGGCTACCAGGATCGCGACGACCCAGGGCTGACGATCCGGCTGCCGCTACTCGACCGGCCGGGCGAGGCGCTGCTGGTCTGGACGACGACCCCCTGGACCCTCACCTCGAACGTCGCGGCCGCCGTCGGCGACGATTTGCAGTACGTGAAGGTCCAGCAGGGCGACGAGGTCATGTGGCTGGCGAAGGGGACCCTCAAGCAGGCGCTGGTCGGGCCCTTCCAGGTCCTCGAAGATCGCCTCGGCGCCGATCTCGTCGGCTGGCGGTATGCGGGGCCGTACGACGACCTCGGGGCGGTGAAGGCGGCCTTCGCGAAGGGGACGCGAGATGAGGCAGACCGACCGTACGAACATCGCGTGGTCGCCTGGGACGAGGTCGGCGAGGACGAGGGCACTGGGATTGTCCACGTCGCCCCGGGCTGCGGTGCCGAGGACTACCAGCTCGGCAAGCGGCTGGGCCTGCCCGTCGTCGCCCCGCTGGACGAGGCCGGGATCTTCCTGGACGGCTTCGGCTCGCTCTCCGGGCGCGACGTCCGCGAGGTCACCGAACCGATCGTCCACCACCTGAAGGCCACCGGCCGGTTCTACCGGCTCGAGACCATCCGTCACCGCTATCCGCACTGCTGGCGCTGCGGGACGGCCCTCGTGTTCCGGCTCGTGGATGAGTGGTACATCAGCATGGGCCAGGTGTATGACCAGCCGCGCGAGCAGCTGACCCCCGAGCAGGTGAACGCGAGCCTCCGCTACCAGATCATGGAGGTCGTCGACCAGATCCGATGGATTCCCGCCTTCGGCTACGAGCGCGAGCTCGACTGGCTGCTGAACATGCAGGACTGGATGATCAGCAAGAAGCGCTACTACGGGCTGGCGCTGCCGATCTACGACTGCCAGGTGTGCGGGACGTTCGACGTGGTGGGCGGCCGGACAGAGCTCGGGGAACGGGCGGTCGAGGGTTGGGCAACGTTCGAGGGCCATACACCGCATCGGCCGCACGTCGATGCCGTCAGGATCGCCTGTCCGGGCTGTGGCGCGCCGGTGAGCCGCATCGCCGACGTGGGCAACCCGTGGCTCGATGCCGGGATCGTGCCGTTCTCGACGCTTCACTTCCGCGAGGATCCCGAGTCCTGGCGGCAGTGGTTCCCGGCCGATTTCATCACCGAGAGCTTCCCGGGCCAGTTCCGAAACTGGTTCTACTCGATGCTCGCGATGTCGACCGTCCTGCGTCGCGAGCCGCCTTTCAAGACGATCTTCGGCTACGCCCTCGTCTTCGCCGAGGACGGCCAGCAGATGCACAAGAGCTCGGGCAACGCGATCGAGTTCGACGATGCGGCCGACCGGATGGGCGTCGACGTCATGCGCTGGATGTTCGCGAAGGCGCGGCCCGAGGAGAACATCCTTTTCGGCTGGCACACCGCCGACGAGGCCCGCCGAGAGCTCCTCGTCCTGTGGAATGTCTACGCGTTCTTCGTCGCCTACGCCCGCACGACGGGCTTCAGCCCGGAGGCCTCGAACCGCGCCGGGGGCGACGGCACGACCGCCGAGGTCGAAGAGCGTCCGCCGATGGACCGCTGGATCCTGTCCCGGGCCGCGGGCCTGACCGCCGATGTCGACGCCAATCTTCGGGACGTCGATGCGCTCGCCGCGGCCCGCGCGATCGGGACGTTCGTCGACGATCTCTCGACCTGGTACCTCCGCCGCTCCCGGAAGCGCTTCTCTCGCGCCGTTGACCCAGCGGATGCGGCCGCCGCGTTCCAGACGCTCCACACGGTCCTGTTGACGATCTCGCGAGTGATGGCGCCGCTGCTGCCGTTCCTCGCCGAGGCGATGTACCGGAACCTCGCTGCCACAGGAGATGCATCGTCGGATGCGGGGGTGTCGGAGAGCGTGCACCTGAGCGGATTCCCGCGCCTCGACGCGCTGCGCGACGTCGCGCTCGAATCCGCGATGGCGACGGCCCGGCGCGCCGTGGAGCTGGCCCGGACGCTGCGGTCTTCGGCCGGCATCCCGACGCGCCAGCCGATCGCCCACCTGTGGCTCGCGCTGCCGGGAGGCGCCCTCCTCGAGCAGGACGCCTTGCTGGCAATCATCGCCGACGAGCTCAACGTCAAATCAGTGGAACTGATCGGCGACGACTCCAGCCTCGTGGAGCGGCGCGTCAAGCCGTTGCTGCCGAAGATCGGCAAGCGTCTTGGTTCGGCGATCCCGGCGGTCATGGCGGCGGCGCGCAACGGCTCGGCGGTGATCCGGCCCGACGGTTCGGTCGAGCTTGCCGGTCAGGTCCTCGCCCCGGACGAGGTCGAGATCCAGGCGGTCCCACGACCTGGGACAGCGGTCGCCCACGACGAGGGCCTCGTCGTCGTCATCTACACGGAGCTCACGCCGGAGCTTCGCGCGGAGGGCGAGGCGCGCCGCCTCCAGCGCGCGATCCAGGACCTCCGCAAGGAGGCCGGCCTCGCGCTCGATGCCCGCATCGACCTCTGGGTCTCGGGCCTGCCCGCGCCCGTCCGCGGCCACCTGTCGTCGGTCGCTGCCGAGACGCTCGCCGATCGCGTTACCGAAGGGTCGGCGCCTTCCGCTGATGGCATCGCCCGCGGCGTCGTCGAGCTCGAGGACGGTCCGGTCGAGATCGCGCTCCGGGCGGCAACGCCGGAGGGGGCTCCCGCGTGACGGCAGGACCCAGCAGCGCCATCATGTCGACCGGGCGACCCCTGTGGCTTCCGTTCGCCGGCCTCGCGGTCCTGATCGTGGCCGCGGACCAGCTGACCAAGGCGTGGCTGGTCTCGATCCTCCAGCCCGGCGAGTCCGTGGCCGTTGCCGGCGACCTCGTTCGCCTGGTGAACTCCCAGAACAGCGGCGGCTTGTTCGGGCTCCTGCGCGGCCAGGCCTTGCCGTTCGCGGCCCTCTCGCTGGTCGTGATCGGGTTGATCGTCCTCTATCACGCGCGATCGGGGCGGAGCGCCTACCTGACGCTCACGCTGGGGCTGCTGCTCGGCGGCGCGATCGGGAACCTGATCGATCGCGTCCGCCTCGGCTACGTCGTCGATTTCGTCGATGCCGGGATCGGCGGCGTCCGGTGGTACACCTTCAACGTGGCCGACGCGGCGATCAGCCTGGCGATCCTCCTGTTGATCGCGGCGTCAGTGCGACCGGCCTTGACGGCCTGGAACCCCGGCGGGCGCGCCGCCGCACAGGCCGCCGAGGATGGCTGAAACGGAACCCGGATTGGACGCCGCCGCGAATGTCGCCGCGGACGTGCGAACGGTCACCGTGCCGGCCGAGGCGCGACCGGGCCGCGCCGACCGGTTCGCCGCCGATCTCACCGGGCTGACGCGAAGCCACGTCCAGAAGCTCATCGGTGAGGGTCGCCTCTCGGCTGGCGACCGTCCGCTCAAGGCGAACACGATCGTCCCCGGGGGCACGGTGCTGACGCTGGACGTGCCACCGCCGGAGGCGCCGACACCGCAGCCAGAGCCCGATATTCCGGTTACGGTGGTCTACGAGGACGACGACCTCATCATCGTCGACAAGCCCGCAGGGCTCGTGGTGCATCCCGCGCCGGGCCACCAGAGCGGCACGCTCGTCAACGCCCTCCTGGGACGCGACGGCGGCGCGGCCTTCGGGGGCATCGCCGGCGTCCGGCGTCCGGGCATCGTCCATCGCCTCGATCGCGACACGAGCGGACTTCTCATGGTCGCTCGCCACGACCTTGCCCAGGCTTCGCTGATGCACCAGTTGAAGGCGCGACGGGTCAAGAAGACCTACCTCGCGCTGGTCCAGGGCTCCGTGTCGGCGGCGGTCGGACGGATCGAGGCGCCGATCGGGCGAGACCCGAAGCACCGGACCCGGATGGGCGTGGTGCCAGACGGTCGCGCGGCCACGACGGGCTACCGGGTCCGCGAACGGTTCGACGGCTGGACGCTGCTGGACCTGGACCTCGTCACCGGGCGGACGCATCAGATCCGGGTCCACCTCGACGCGATCGGCCACCCCGTTGCGGCGGATCCGCTCTACGGCACCGGGACGTCGAGACGCGGGCCGGATGGGCTCGCTCGCCTCTTCCTGCACTCCTGGCGCATCGAGCTCACCTCACCGAGCACGGGCCGGATCATTCGAGCCGAGGCGGCCCTGCCGGCCGAGCTCGAGCGCGTCCTCGAGCGCCTGCGTGACCCGAGGCGCGGGCTCGCGTGACAGCCGAGGATCCCACCATCGCGAATCCCGACGGCCCGGGCGCGCCTGGGGCTTTGCTCGTGATCGTCTCGGGGCCGTCGGGGGTTGGCAAGGACACGGTCATCGAGGCGCTCCGGCGGCTCCCCGCGGCGGCCCACTATCGCTACGTCGTCACCTGCACGACCCGGCCGCGTCGCCCGTACGAGGCCGACGGCGTCCACTACCACTTCCTCGAGCCGGAGGAGTTCCGTCGGCTCCGCGACGCCGGCGGCTTGCTCGAGGCGAATGAGGTCCACGGTCACTGGTACGGAACGCCCCGCGACGATGTTCGCGCCGCCCTTCAGCGCGGGGACAGCGTGATCCTGAAGATCGACGTCCAGGGCGCGGCGGTCATCAAGCAGAAGGTCCCCGAGGCGCTCCTCGTGTTCCTGGTCGCGCCGTCCGACGAGGACCTGTTCGGTCGCCTTCAGGCCCGCGCCACCGAGACCGCCGACGAGCTCGACACCCGACAGCGCAACGCAGCTCTCGAGCTGGCCCGCCAGAAGGACTACGACTACGTGGTGGTGAATGAAACGGGCCAGGTCGAGCGAACCGCGGCCCGGGTCGACGAGATCATCCGCGCCGAGATCGCCGCCAACCCGGACCGACGGACCCGGGTCTGAGGCCCGCGGCGGTCCCGGCGACGAGCCCATGACCGGCGAGCCCATGACCGGCAAGGCCATCGCCGCCTGGCCCGACACGGAAGTCGGGGCGCCGCCGCGGGTCGCGGTCGCGGTCGACGGGGCCGGCGCGGGTGGCGCGCGGGCGTTCACATATCACGTGCCCGCCCGGCTGGCCCCGCTGGAGCCGGGCGAGGCGGTGCTCGTCGAGTTCGGCCGGCGCCAGGCGATCGGGATCGTCCTCGGGCCAGCGCCCGTGGCGGAGGCGGGGCTCGAGACCAAGCCCATCCTCGAGCGCATCCGGGCCGATGGGCCGTTGCTGCCGCAGCTCGGCATGCGCCTTGCCGCCTGGATCTCGGATCACTACCTCGCGCCCCCGGCATTGACCCTGCGGGCGATGCTGCCGCCCGGCCTCCTCGAACGGCTCGAGCTGGTCGCCGAGCGCCGGCCGGGCGAAGCGCCGAGGCGCGGTCAAGGCGACGGGGACGGGGCCGACCTCGATGCGGCCGACCTCGATGCGGCCGATATGGATGCAGCCGATCGCGACCTCCTCGAGGCCCTTGGCGAGGGACCGCGGACCGTCCGCCGCCTCCAGGCGCCAGAGGGCCGGCCGGCATTGCTGCGGCGCCTCCGCGCTCTCCAGGCCCGAGGGGCGATCGACCTTGACTGGACGCTCCTCGCGTCGGGCGTGGGACCGCGCTACGTCCGGCAGGTCCGGCTCGCGCCAGCTGCCGAAGCGGGCGGCGACCGCCGCCTCGGCCCTCGCCAGCTCGCAGCGTTGGCCGACCTCGCGGACGCCGGACCCGAAGGGATCCCGGCTCCGACCCTCGCCGAGCGCCACGGTGGCTCGACGGTCGCCAGCCTCGCTCGTCGCGGGCTGGTGCAGGTCGATGCCCGGGAGGTCGCACGGCGACCGCTCGCCGGACGCCAGCCCGGTCGGCGCGGCGGACGCCCGGCGGGGACCGAGATCAGCCCCGAACAGGCGGAGGCGCTCGAGGCCATTCGGCGGGCCATCGCGACGAACGATCCGGAGCCGATCCTGCTCGACGGGATCACCGGCGGCGGCAAGACCGCGATCTACTCCGAGGCGCTCGCGACCGTGCTCGACGCGGGCCGGCCCGGCCTCGTCCTGGTCCCGGAGATCGCGCTCGCGATGCCCCTGGTCGACCGTCTGCGCGCTGACCTCGACGCTCGTGTCGCGATCATCCACAGCGGCCTCGGCGAGGGCGAGCGGGCCGACGAGTGGCGGCGCATCCGCGGCGGCGACGTTGACGTGATCGTCGGGACTCGCCTGGCGGTCCTCGCCCCGATCAAGGACGTGGGTCTCGTGATCGTCGACGAGGAGCACGACCCGGCGTACAAGAGCGATCGAACGCCGCGGATCCAGGCGCGCGACCTCGCGATCGAGCTGGGTCGGCTCGCCCGAGCCCCTGTCATCCTCGGCTCGGCGACGCCGTCCGTCGAATCGGAAGGTCGCGCCCGCGACGGCGCCTACCGTCGCTTCAGCCTGCCGGTCCGGATGAGCGGCGAGCCGCCGATCGTCGAGGTCGTGGATCTCCGGGCCGAGCTCGCGGCCGGCAACCTCGGCATGCTCTCGCGACCGCTGGTGGCCGCCCTGGCCGGGATTAAGTCCGGCGAGCAGGCGATCCTGACGATCAATCGCCGCGGGACGGCCTCGGTGGTTCTGTGTCGCGATTGCGGCCACGTCCAGGCCTGCCCCGAGTGCACCCGGCCGCTCGTCTACCACCACGCCGGCGTGACCCTGCGCTGCCACCACTGCGGCCGGGCCACGCCCCTCGCGAGCCGCTGTCCGAACTGCAGGTCGGCCCGGATTCGCTACCTGGGTGGCGGAACAGAACGCGTGGAGCGCGAGGTGCGGGAGCGGTTCCCGGGGCTCCGGGTCGGCCGGCTCGATCGCGACGTCGTCGAGCGTAAGGGCGCCGCGACGCAGGTTCTGGATGCGTTCGCCGACGGCCGGCTCGACGTCCTGGTGGGAACGAGTCTCGTGACGAAGGGCCTCGATGTGCCCTCGGTGACCGTCGTCGGCGTCGTCTCCGCCGATGTCGCGCTGAACCTGCCGGACGAGCGAGCCTCGGAGCGGACGTACCAGCTGCTGGCCCAGGCGGTCGGCCGGGCGGGTCGCGGCGAGCGGCCCGGGCACGCGTTCATCCAGACGTACCAGCCCGAGCATCCAGCGATCGTCGCCGTCACGACCGGCGACGCGAACGCGTTCTACGATGCCGAGCTGGAATTGCGGCGCCGGTTCGGGTCCCCACCTTTCGGCCGCGTCATCAAGCTGACCGTCGCATTGCCGGATCGCGACGCGGCCGAAGCCGCCGCGGAAGAGCTCGCGGAGGCGCTTCGGGGTCGGGGGGCCGCGCGGGGCCAGGCGGCCGGCGGCGGCACCATCGACGTCGCCGGGCCTGCGCCGGCGTTCATCGCACGCCGGGCTGAGCGATGGCGCTTCAATGTCGTGCTTCGGGGCCACGACCCCGCTGCCGTCCTCGGGGAACCGCCCGCCCCGCCATGGTCGGTCGATGTCGACCCGGAATCGCTGTTGTGACGTTACGTCGGACGCTGCTCATGCCGGATCTCGCTCGCCGACGTAGGATCGACGGACCAGCAGCCCCGAGGAGAGAGCCACATGACCGACAACACGCGCCACGACGAACCCAGCGACACGAAGACCACGGCCGCCGACGAGACGTTCGCCTGGAGCGCCGAGCCGGAGTCCAACACGGCGGGCGCGAGCGGCCAGGGACGCGAGTGGGTGAGCCAGCTCCAGTCCATGATCGAGCAGGTCACCACGCAGGCTGCGCCGGTGATCCGGGAGATCGGTGCCAAGGCGGCCGAGCTGGCGGCAATCGCCGGGGACAAGGCCGGCCCGGTGGCCCAGAAGGCCGCCGAGGTCACCGGCCAAGCGGGCCAGAAGCTCGCCGAGCGCTCGCGCGATTTCGCCGCCGAGCTCCGACGGGACCAGCCGGCGATCGACGAGACGACCTCCGGCGACGCATCCGTGACCGCCGACGAGCCGCCGACCGCCGCCGGCGTTCACTGACCCAGCGCGCAATTCGAGCGGTCCGGGAGGCCCGCCTGCGCCTCGTATACTCCGGCCGGTGAGCGTTCGACCGATCGTGCTCCTGGGTGACCCCCGGCTCCGAATGAAGGGGCTGCCCGTCGAAACCTTCGGGCGTCTCCTGCACAGCCTCCTCGACGACCTGGCGCACACGATGCGCGACGCCCCGGGCGTCGGCCTCGCGGCGCCCCAGATCGGTGAGCAGCTCGCCGCGTGCGTGATCGAGGTCGAGAACCGGTTGTACGAGCTCGTCAACCCGGAGATCGTTCGCTCGGTCGGCGACGACCGCGACCTCGAAGGCTGCCTGTCGATCCCGGGATACGCGGCCTACGTCACGCGGCGCGAACGAGTCTGGGTCGTCGCCCAGGACCGCCGGGGACGGAACATCAAGGTCTCCGGCTCGGGGTTGCTCGGTCGGGCCTTCCAGCACGAGCTCGACCACCTCGCCGGCAAGCTCTACATCGACTATCTCGAATCCATGGACGACCTGATCCCCGTCGGCCGTTTCGGCGACGACGAGGACGAGGACGGCGACGGAGCGACCGACGGCATGCGGGTGCGGACGCCGGCGCTCGCGTGACATCGTCGCCGGCGGGCGATGGTCGGCCTGGGGAGCCGGTACGGACGATCTTCTTCGGCTCCGGGGCGTTTGGCGTCCCCATCCTCGACGCGCTTGTCGACATGCCCGGGACGAACGTCGTCGCGGTCGTGACGTCCCCCGACCGGCCCGCGGGTCGGCGAGGCGCCCTGGGCCCGGTGCCGGTCGCCGCCCGGGCGCGGGTCCATGACCTGCCGATCCTGCAGCCCGCCAGCCTGCGCGACGCGGCCGTCGTCGACGTGCTCACCGCCCTCGCGCCGGCCGTCGCCGTGCTCGCAGACTACGGCCGGATCGTCCCGCCGGCGGCGCTCGCCATCCCGGGGAAGGGATTCCTGAACCTGCACCCGTCGCTTTTGCCGCGCCATCGTGGGGCTTCGCCGATCTCGGCGACGATTCTCGCCGACGATCCCCGGGCGGGTGTCACCCTTATGGCGATGAATGCCGGGCTCGACACCGGCCCCACCGTGGCGGCAGTGGCGTGGCCGCTCACCGGGACCGAGACGGCCCCGGATCTCGAGGCGAGGGCGGCGACCGAGGCGGCGGCGCTCCTGCTCGCGTCGCTGCCAGATTGGCTGGCAGGCCGCCTCGTGCCCCGGCCACAGCACGAGGCCGGCGCCACACTGACCCGTCCGCTCCGGCGCGAGGACGGTCGGCTCGACGGCGGAACGCCGGCAGCCGCGCTCGAACGGCGCGTCCGCGCGTACCTGCCGTGGCCCGGGACATTCGTTGAAATCGGCCTTGGACGCGTCGCGATCCAGCGCGCGGATGTGGGGCCGACGGAGCCCGGGGATCGTCCCGGAACTCTCGTTGAGGACGGCGCGGGGATTGCGATCGCCACGGTCGATGGTCGGATTCGCTTGCTCGAGGTTCAGCCCGCCGGTGGGCGCCGGATGTCCGGCGAGGCGTGGCGGCACGGGCATCCGGAGGCCATCGGGGCCACGGTAATCGGGCGGTGACAGCACGAGCCCATGCGACAATGCCCGAACCCATGCTGACCGCGCCGAGCCGTGAGCCGCGTCCCGGGATCGATCCGCGTCCGGGAATCGCCGGGCTGTCGCCGGACGATTTGGCTGCTTGGCTCCAGGAACGCGGCGAACCGGCCTTCCGCGCCCGCCAGGTCCAGGACGCGGTCTGGCGAAGCGACGCCCGAGCGGGCGTCGATGTCGCGACCCTTCCCGCGCCATTGCGGGCCGCGATCGACGCTGCCTTTCGGTGGGACACGATCGTCGACGAGGACCTGGTAGAGGCTGACGGAGGAGCCACCGAGAAGGCGCTCCACCGCCTCGCCCACGGCGTCGCGATCGAATCGGTGCTGATGCATTACCCGGCGCTGCCGGGACGGCGGGAGCGGAACACGCTCTGCATCTCGAGCCAGGGGGGCTGTGCGGTTGGCTGCCCGTTCTGTGCCACCGGCGAGCTCGGATTGGCCCGCGATCTCGACGCGGCCGAGATCCTCGACCAGGTTCGCAGCGCGGCTCGCCGGCTGGCGCGGCGCGGCCGCCAGGTGACCAACGTCGTCTTCATGGGGATGGGGGAGCCGCTCCTGAACCTCGATCGCGTCCTCGAGGCCATCGCTGCGCTCAACGATTCCGATCGGTTCGGGCTCGGAGCGCGACACATCACGGTGTCCACGTCGGGGGTCGTGCCCGGGATCCGGCGGCTGACCTCGCTAGGGCCGCAGTTCACGCTCGCCGTCAGCCTCCACGCGGCGCGCGACGCCCTCCGCGACGTGCTCGTGCCGATCAACCGTCGCTGGCCGGTCGGCGAGGTCGTCGCCGCTGCCCGCGATCATGCCCGCGCGACGCGCCGCCGGGTGAGCTACGAGGTGACGATGATCGGCGGCGTGAACGACACCGACCTCGATGCGGATGCAATGGCGAGTCTCCTCGCCGGTGACCTGGCGCACGTCAACCTCATCCCGATGAATCCCGTCGCCCACACGCCGTGGACCGCGAGCCCGATGCCTGTCATCGAGCGTTTCGCGGCCCGGCTCCGGGGGGCGGGGATCCCGGTCACGATTCGCCGGAATCGCGGCCAGGAAGTGGGTGCCGCATGCGGCCAGCTCGCGGCCGAGCGCGCCGGGGCCCCGGCCGCTCCCGCCGTCGCCCGCCGCCGGCAGCGCCTCGAGATGGCCAGCGCGGCGGCCCTTCGAGGCGAGCGAAGCCGAGAGCCCGTACCGGCAGGAGTCGACAGCTGACCACCGAACCCGGTCGCCGATCCCCCCGTCGCTCGCCGGTCGGCGCTGCGGCTCGGCGCTCGCCTGCGAGCCGCTCGCTTCGCCGCCCGCCGCCGCCTGATGCCCGGGGGCTCGGTCGAGCGAGGGTGGCGGTCAGCATCCTTGACGCCGACCTCGGCAATCTCGCCAATGCGGTTCGGCGAGCCGAAGGAGAGGGCGCAGATCGGATCCACCTCGACGTCATGGACGGCCACTTCGTCCCGAATCTCACCTTCGGCGCCAGGACGATCCGGGCGCTTCGGCGCCGGACCCGCCTGCCGTTCGATGCGCACCTGATGATCGATGAGCCCGGGCGGTATCTCGACGAATATCTCGAGGCCGGCTGCGACTCGGTGACGTTCCACGTCGAGATCGCGGAGCCGATCGCGCCGATCCTACGGCGGATCCGCGAGGCCGGCCGAGCCGCGGGCCTCGCGATCAGGCCGAAGACGCCGCTCTCGGCGCTCGAGCCATTTCGCGAGCTCCTCGACATCGTCACCGTGATGACCGTCGAGCCGGGGTTCGGGGGCCAGTCCTTCATGACTGACGCGGCCCGGGCCAAGCTCCTGCCGGCCCGCGAGCTCCTTGCCCACAAGCTCCACGGCGGGGAGGTTCACGTCGACGGTGGCGTCAACCGCGAGACGGCGGAGCTCGTGGGTGGGCTCGGTGTCGACATCCTGGTCGTGGGCTCCGCGCTCTGGATCAAGGGTCGCGACATGGGCCGCGAGATCCGGCTCATCCGAGCCCTCGCGGACGAGGGCTATCAGCACGGCCTGAACAATGGAGAGCCGCCCATCGCGCGCGACCGGCTGGTCGTCTTCGCGACGGTCGGCCGCGACGAGGCGCGCCGGCTGCGCACCGAGATCGAGCAGGCCGGGATTCCCGTGCTGCTCTTTCGCGCCCGTGAGGACCCAGCCGAGATGGCCGACGAAGACCGCCGCTGGGACGTCCTGCTGCCGGCGTCGGCCGAACCGGCCGCTCGCGCGAGATTCGCGGCGCGGCCAACCGGCTGACGGATGCGGGCGCTCCTCCAGCGGGTCGATGGCGCCTCGGTCGACGTCGGCGGCGAACGGATCGCAGCGATCGGACCGGGCCTGCTCGTGCTGTTCGGCGTCTCAAGCAGTGACGACGATCGAACCGCCGACGAGCTCGCCGCGCGGGTTGCGGCGCTCCGGATCTTTCGGGACGACGGGGGTCGAACCAATCGGTCGCTGGTCGAGGTCGGTGGCTCGGCGCTCGTCGTGAGCCAGTTCACCCTCTACGCGGATACGTCACGCGGCCGTCGGCCGGGGTTCACGGATGCCGGCCCGCCCGAGCTCGCCGAGTGCCTCTACGGGCGGTTCGCCGACGCGCTGCGAGCAGCCGGCATCCAGGACGTCGAACTGGGGCGGTTCGGGGCCGAGATGCGGGTGGCGCTCGTCAACGACGGGCCGTTCACGATCTGGCTTGACACGGCTGACCGGCCTCGGCCGGTCGGGGAGCGGCCCTAGCGAGCGCTCTTCGTCTCGGTGCGGCGGCAGCGGGTGCAGACGAGGGACTTCGTCGCGACCCCATTGCGAACGACCGTCAGAGGCTGCAGGTTCGGTTCCATGCGGCGATGCGCGCGCACCCGGTTCGAGCCGGATGACTGGGGGTTGAAGCCACCCATTGAGGCTTTGCCGCAGATCGCGCAGGAACGTGCCATGAAGGTCCTCGGAGGGGAGTCGACTGAAGCGCCGGTGCCGGTTCGGGCCCAGCGGGGCGGTACTATACCACGCACCCGCGCGGTTCCCGAACGCGGTCCCGCTGCCAGCTGACGAGGGAGCAGCTTGCCCGACGTATCCACCCCCGGACGGGCGCTCGTCACGCGCCGGGCCGTTATCGACATCGTTCGCAGCGTGACGCTGGGCTCGTATGGCGTGGCGGGCTTCGCCGGCGACCTGGCCGACGGCATCCCGGGCGCGATCGAGCGCCGGCCGGCCGGCCTGCGTGTCTCGCTCCGTGGTGGTTCGATCGAGATCGGGTTGCGCCTCCGGGTCGCGAAGGGCCTCCCGATCGCCGAGGTGGCACGACAGGTCGATTCCGCGATCCGTTACGCGATTCGTCGTGCCCTGGATCGCGAGGTCGACCGTCTGACGATTCGGATCGCCGGCCTCGACCCCCATCCCGGCGGGGAGCCGCCAAGGGCGCCGAAGTCGCCGCCGACCGGTGGAGTCGGTCCTACGGACCTCGCGGACAGCGGCTCGGACGTCGCCTGATGGTCCGTCGGGCGTGCAACGGGGCCGGCCTCCTCGGCGCGTTCCGGGCGGCCGTCGCCAACCTCGAGGCCAACGTCGACGAGATCAACGCGCTGAACGTCTTCCCGGTCCCGGACGGCGACACCGGCTCGAACATGCTCGCCACGGTCCGGGCGGCGCTGGCCGAGGCGGAGATCCTAGGCCCGGATGCGACGGCGGAACGCGTCGCTGCCGCCGCGGCCTTCGGTGCCCTCATGGGCGCCCGCGGCAACTCCGGGGTCATCACGAGCCAGATCCTGCGCGGGATCTCGGAAGGGCTGGGCGGGAAGGCCCGCTTCAACACGCTCGACCTCGCGAATGCCCTCGACCTCGGGACCAAGGCGGCCTACGGTGCGGTGGCCAAGCCCGTCGAGGGGACGATCCTCACGGTCATCCGCGAGGCGTCCGCGGCAGCGGTGAGGACGGCGGAGCAGGAACCCGACCTCGTCGCGGTCCTGAAGGCCACCGTGGTCGCAGCCGAGCGCGCCGTCGCGAAGACGCCATCCCTGCTCCAGATCCTGAAGGACGCCGGCGTGGTCGACTCCGGGGGCCAGGGACTCCTGCGCCTCTTCGAGGGCGCGGAGCGGTTCGTCGAAGGCCGGCTCGCCGAGCGGCTGACGGCCGTCCCTGCCCGCACCGCGGTTGCGGGCCCCGCCCCGAGCGGACGGCCTCCGAGCCGACTGTCGGTCCCGGCCGCGACCAATCCCGACCTCGAGGGGGGCGGGGCATTCGGGTTCGAGACGATGTTCCTGGCCCGGGCGCGGCCCGGACAGCCGCTCGACGTCGAGGCGATCCGGGCTCACCTCGACGCCATCGGCGAATCGGTGCTCGTCGCGGGCGATGGGATGGCCGTCAAGGTGCACGTCCACAACGAGCGGCCCGACCTGGTCCTGGGCTATGCGCTCGGGCTGGGCCCGCTCTCGATGATCAGCGTCGAGAACCTGGACCAGCAGGCCACCGACGTCCGCGAGACGAAGGCCGCGGCATTTGCGACCGCCGCCGCAAGCCTGCCTGCGGGCCACGACGGCAACGGCATGGGCCCCGCGATCGAGCCCGCCGAGCTGGCCGATCTCGCCGTCGTGGCGGTCGCCGCTGGCGAGGGCCTGGCGGCGATCTTTCGCAACTTCGGGGTGAGTCGGGTCGTGCTCGGTGGCCAATCGGCGAATCCGAGCACCGGCGAGCTGCTGGAGGCGGTTCGCTCGGTCCACGCCCGCGAGGTCCTCGTGCTGCCGAACAACCCGAATGTCGTCCTCGCGGCGCGCCAGGTGGCGGCGCTGGCGGATCGGCCCGTCTCGGTCGTCGGCACACGCAACGCCGCGGAGGGGCTGGCGGCCCTGCTCGCTCTTGATCCCACGAAGAACGCGGCCGACAACGCGACCGAGATGACGGCCGCCGGACGGGCGATCCAATCGCTCTCGGTGACGGAGGCGGTTCGCGAGGCGACCATCGGCGGTCGCAAGGTCAAGAAGGGCCAGACGATCGCGCTCGATCCCGACGACGGGCTCGTCGCCGTCGACGACGACCCAACGGCCGCGGTCGTGGCGGCGATCCGGTCGCTGAAGCGTGGCTTCGAGCTCATCACGCTCTACTACGGCGCGGGCGCGGACCTGGCCGGCACGGAACGCCTCGCAGGGAAGATCCACGAGCTCGGGACAGGAGCGGAGATCGAGGTCGTCCACGGCGGGCAGCCGCACTATCGCTACCTCGTCTCCGCCGAGTAGGGAGTGGCCGACCGACCCAGCCGCCGCCGATCGACAGCCGCGCCGCGCACCCCGCGCGCCGCGGCGGCCCCGAAGGCTCCCCTCGATCCCGTCGCGCTCCTCGACGCCGAGGTGGCTCGCTCGGGATTGCCGGGCGCGCCGACCGTGGGCCGGGCCGGCCGCCGCCTCGGGATCACGACTGTCCGCGATCTGCTGTTCCACCTGCCGCGTCGGTACGACGACCTCCGCGAGATGCGGCGGATCGGGGACCTGACCTGGACCCCCGATGGCGAGGTCGTCGCGGCTCATGTGCGGGTCGCCGACCTGCGCGTCGAGCCAACCTTCCGGCGCCGGATCCAGCGCACGGTCGCGGTCCTCGAGGACGAGACGGGCACGATTGCCGCCACGTGGTTTGGACGGCGGTTCATCGAGCGCCGACTGCACGCGGGCGACTCGATCGTCGTGAGCGGCAAATTGCGCCGGTTCGGCTCGCGGCTGACCCTCGACAACCCGGAGTTCCAGCGCGACGACGGCTCACCGCTGCTGCATGCGGGCCGGATCGTGCCCGTCTATCGCCTCACCGCGGGTCTGACCGCGGCGACGCTCCGGCGGACGATGCGGGAGGCCATCGACCGCTCCGGCAAGGCCTACCCGGAATATCTGCCGCGTGAGGTCGTGCGGGAGCGCGAGCTCCTGCCGATCGGCGAGGCGCTCGAGGAGGCCCACTACCCGACGACATTCCCCCGCCGCGACGCAGCGCTCGATCGGCTCGCCTTCGACGAGCTCCTCGCGCTCCAGGTGGGCATGGTCTCCCGGCGTCGCGGCCGGATCCACGAGCGCGGTGTCGCAATCGCGGTCGATCCGGCCGAGGACCGCCGGATCCGGGAGGCGATTGTCGCGGGCCTGCGGACGAAGACCGGCCGGCCGGTGGACCTCACGGAGGATCAGGGCCGGGCGATCGCGGCCATCGGCACGGATCTCGCCTCGGACACGCCGATGCTGCGGCTCCTCCAGGGCGACGTCGGGTCCGGCAAGACGGCCGTTGCGGCGTGGGTCCTCGCCGCGATTGCCGCCGCCGGCCGCCAGGGAGCCCTCCTGGCACCGACCGACCTGCTCGCGCGGCAGCACCAGCGGACACTGGGCGAGCTCCTCGAGCCTCTCGGGCGCCCGGTGGAGCTGCTCACCGGATCGCTGAAGGCGGCCGAGGCCAATCGCGTCCGGGACCTCGTCGCGAGCGGCATGGCCCCGATCGTCGTCGGGACCCACGCCCTCATCTCCGAATCCGTCGCCTTCGCCGACCTCGGGCTCGTCGTGATCGACGAGCAGCATCGATTCGGCGTCGACCAGCGTGCCGCACTCGAGGCCAAGGCCGCGGGCCGAGTGCCGCACGTCCTGCTGATGACGGCGACGCCGATCCCACGGACGCTCGGGCAGGTCCTGTACGCGGACCTCGATGTCACGGACCTCCGCACGCCGCCGGCGGGCCGTGTTCCGATCCGAACCGCGATTCGGACGCCCGCCGAGCTCGACCGAGTCTGGGCATTCGTTGGCGAGGAGGCCGAGCGCGGCCACCGGACGTTCGTCGTCGTTCCGCTGATCAGCCCGGAGGACGCCACGGACGCGGATGGCGAGCCGGACGATGAGGCGATCGTCGCTTCGGCAGCCATTGCGGCGGAGGCCGAGGCCGTTCGCCTCGGCGCACTTCTGGCGCCGCTGCGGGTCGGGCTCGTCCACGGGCGGCTCCGGCCTGCGGACCGCGACGCGGAGATGGCGCGATTCCGCGACGGCGAGATCCAGGTCCTCGTCGGGACCACGGTCGTCGAGGTCGGGGTCGACGTTCCGGAGGCGACGATGATGGTCGTCGAGAGCGCCGACCGGTTCGGGCTTGCGCAGTTGCACCAGCTCCGGGGGCGGGTCGGTCGCGGAACGGTCGAGTCGTTCTGCGTGCTCGTCTCCGACTCCACCGATGAGACGGCCCAGGCGCGCCTCGCCGCGGTCCGCGACCTCAATGACGGCTTCGAGCTCGCGGAGCGGGATTGGGAGCTCCGCCGCGAGGGCGACGTGCTCGGCCTTGTCCAGAGCGGCCTGCCGCGGCTGCGGGTCGCGTCGCTCCAGCGCGACGAGCATCGCGATCTCGCGGTCGCAGCGCGCCGTGCCGCCGAGCTGCTCCTCGATGCCGAGGGCCGACTCAAGCCGGGCTACGAGCCACTCCGGCAGGAGATGGCCACGGGCTGGCTCGCGCGCGTCGCGTCGGCCGAACCCGCGGGCGCCGCGTGAGCGAGACCGGGACCGGGACGGCGGGCCGCGTGATCGCGGGTATCGCCCGGGGCACGCGGCTCATTTCTCCCGCGAGCGGGGTTCGGCCGTTCGGCGATCGAGTCAAGCAGACGCTCTTCGCGATCCTCGAGCCCGAGCTTTCCGGAGCCTCGTTCCTTGACCTGTTCGCGGGCAGCGGCGCGGCCGGCGTCGAGGCCCTGTCACGCGGGGCGGCCCGGGCAACCTTCGTAGAGCGGAACCCCCGGGCAATCGACACCATCGAGCGCAACCTCGCGGCAGCCCGCCTCGCCGGTCCGGCCGCCGAGGTCGTACCCGGCGAGGCGATGGCCTGGCTCGCCCGTTCGGGCACCGCCGGCGGGCCATTCGGCGTCATCGTCATGGACCCGCCGTACGACGAGCCGGCGCTGCTCGTCGACGCGCTCACGGCGATCGCCGCCGCCGGCCCCGGCGGCATCCTCGCCGCCGGCGGCGTCGTGGTCTCGAAGCACTTCTGGCGGGCCGGGCCGCCGGCCTCGATCGGGCTGCTAGCATCCGTGCGGGAGCGCCGGTTCGGGGAGACCGGCCTGACGTTCCACCACTGGGAGGCCGGATGAAGATCGCGCTGTATCCGGGCTCGTTCGACCCCGTGACGAACGGTCATGTCGACGTCATCCGGCGGGCGCTGGCGGTCTTCGATCGGGTGGTCGTGGGCGTCCTGGCGAACCCTCGGAAGTCGCCGTTGCTGCCTGCCGCGACGCGCGTCGAGGTCCTGCGGGCGTCACTCGCGGCTGCCGATATCCCCGACGATCGGGTCGACGTCGTCACGTTCGACGGGCTCACCGTGGATGCCGTGAAGGCGCATGGCGCCGGCTCGATCATCCGCGGCCTTCGGGCCATCTCCGACTTCGAAACCGAGATGCAGCTGGCGCACAACAACCGCAAGCTCGCCCCCGATATCGACACGGTGTTCTTCATGACCGCCGTCGAGCACGGCTACGTGAGCTCATCGCTTGTCAAGGAGATCGCGAGCTTCGGCGGCGACATCTCGTCGATGGTTCCGGATGCGGCCCTGCACGCCCTCGCGACGCACCGCCAGGCTCAGTGACCGCCCGACGCGTGCCATAATCCGGGCGACCCGCCCCGTACCAGCCGAGGCCTCTGACGGACATCATCTTCCTGCTTGAACGGCTCGAGTCGCAGATCGCGACGGGAACGGGGCTGCCCGCGACCCACAAGGTCCTCGTCGACCGCGACGCGATCCTCGACCTGATCGATCAGCTTCGGGTCGCGATCCCGGAGGAGGTCCGGGCGGCCAAACGGATCAACGCGGAGGGCGAGCGGATCCTCGAGAAGGCGCACGACGAATCGACGCGCATCGTCAGCCGGGCGCAGGAGCAGGCGGCGTTCCTCATCGGCGAGCGAGGCCTCACCGAAACGGCCCAGGCCGAGGGTCGCCGGATCGTCGAGCAGGCCGAGGACGTCGGAGACGGCATCCGCCGCGGCGCCGACGACTACGCCGCGAAGATCCTCGGGACGCTCGAGGAAGAGGCGGCCACGGCCCTCGCCGGCATTCGCAAGGGCATGGACGTCCTCGAGGAGCGGCGGGCCGAGCTCCAGGAGCCGGCACCGGAAGCTGAGCGCGAAGCCACGCTGCCGGACGCCGAGGTCCGGGTGACCGAAGACGAGGACGCAGGCAGCCGGTCGCCCTCGCTGCGGTGACCGTCGTGGTCCCGCTCACGTTCCCGCTGGCGAGTCTGCTGGCGGAGCCGCCCGGCACGGCGGCGAGCTACGAGATCCATGGGGTCACGATCCCGCTGCCCGACGACCTGCGGCTCGCGGACCCGATCGAGGGCCGGCTCGAGGTCGACCGGACGAATCGGGGCGTCGTCATCCAAGCGGAGCTCGATACGGCGATCGAGGCGAACTGTTCCCGGTGCCTGAAGGACATCGTGGTGCCGATCCATGTGAGCTTAGACGAGGAGGTGCTGCCCAGCCTGGACGTCACCAGCGGCGCCCGGTTGGAGCGCTCCAGCGAACCCGATGTGGCGCGCCTGACGGATCATCACGAGCTCGTGCTCGCCCCCATCGTCGCGGAGGCGATCTCGCTCGCGGAGCCCATCGCGCCGCTGTGCGAGGCGCGCTGCCCAGGCCTCTGCGTCACGTGCGGCGAGCGGCTCGGCCCGGGCCACCCGGGCCATGACGAGGAAGCCGTCGATCCGCGGCTCGAGGCCCTCCGGGCGTTCCGGGTCGACGGCGAAACCGGGAGCGAGTAAACTCCGCCCTCCGGCCCGTCGCTTCCCGCAGCTGGCCGTCCCGAATCTGCAACTCTGCGGCGCCCGCGTGCGCGGCCCGTCCGCCGACCGGCGCACGGGCATCGAAAGGAGCCTCACGAATCCATGGGTGTGCCGAAGCGCAAGGTCTCCCACGCACGACAGGGAGATCGGCGCGCCCATCTCGCGCTGACGCTGCCCCAGCTCGAGGAGTGCCCGCACTGCCACCAGCCGAAGCGATCGCATCGCGCCTGCCTGAACTGCGGGTACTACGGTGGCCGGCCGGTGCTCGAGCTCAAGCAGGGCAAGGACGACACTCCGTCCACCTGATCGCCTCGCGCCGACGGCGCTACCGTGAATCGCCATGACTGAGCCTGCGGCCTCGATTCCGATGACCGCGACCGGTGTGCGTCTTGCGGTCGATGCGATGGGCGGTGACCACGGACCCGAGGAGGTCGTCCCGGGCGCCCTGGCCCATGCGCGCGCTCATCCCGAGGACCGGGTGATCCTGGTCGGGCTTGAGTCGCGCCTCCGCTCGATCGCCCCGTCGCTGCCGCCGAACGTCTCGATCGTGGCCGCGTCCCAGGTCATCGAGATGGACGAGCACCCGGCAATGGCCCTGCGCGAGAAGAAGGACGCCTCGATCCTCGTCGCCTGCGATCTCGTTCGTCATGGCGAGGCGGATGCGATCGTGACCGCGGGCCACACCGGCGCGGGGATGGCCGCGGCGGTGCTCCGGATCGGGCGTGTCGCCGGCGTCGATCGCCCGGCCCTCGCGGTCCAGATGGTTCGCCAGGGCACGCCGTTCGTGCTGCTCGACATCGGCGCGAATCCCGATTCGACCCCCGAGAACCTCGCTCAGTACGCCCGCATGGGCTCGATCTTCGCGGAGCACGTCCTGGGGATCGCCAATCCCCGGGTGGCCCTCCTCTCGATCGGCGAGGAGAAGGGCAAGGGCGATCTGCGCATCCAACAGGCGACCGAGCTCCTCGACGCATCCGGGCTGAACTTCGTCGGCAACGTCGAGGGCAAGGACCTCGTGGCCGACATGGCCGACGTCGTCGTGACCGACGCCGTCGCGGGCAACATCGTCATCAAGTTCTTCGAGGGGCTCTCGACGTTCATCTTCGACCTGTGGCGCGAAGAGTTCCGGCGCTCGCTCACGGGCCGCCTCGCGTACCTGCTCATGCGACCCGGCATCGGGCGCATTCGGACCGTCTTCGACTACGAGCAGGCCGGCGGCTCACCGCTCCTCGGGGTCAAGGGCGCGGTGATCATCACCCACGGCCGGGCAAAGCGGCGGATGATCGGCTTCGCCTGTGAGGTCGCGGCGAGGACTGCCCGCGAGCGCGTACCCGCGCGAATCGCCGAGGCCCTCGGGTGAGCAGGCCCGAGCTGACCGTCGGCCGGGGGGTCATCGCCGAGGTCGCCCGGCTGGCAGCCCTTGAAGTCCCCGACGTGCTCCGCGTCGGACGGGGCGGGCCGCGCTGGCGCGTCGCGCTATCCGGTGCGCCGGTGGCGGTTCGCGTCCGAGGCGACAAGGTGAGCGTGCGGCTGTGGCTCATCGCCCGGCCCGGCGCGGATCTCGTCGCGACCGCGAAGGCAGTCCGCGCGACAGTCGGCGCGGCGATCGAGCGGCTGCTCGGGCTGTCCATCGACGGGGTCACCGCCGTCATCGATGGCGTCGGCGGCTGAGGCGGCTGGGGCATTCGTGAGCGAGACGGCCGATTCCCATACCTCCGACCGCATCCGGTCTCGACGCGCCGGGCGGCGCGTAGCCCTGGCTGCGGTCTTCGAGGCCGGGTTCGGCCAGCGGACCGCCACGGCGGTCCTCGAGCGGCAGCTGGCCGAGACCGAGGCCGATCCCGCCGCCGGCGAGCTGGCCCGCTCAATCGTCGAGGTGGTCGCCAAGAATCGGGACACGATCGACGCTCGAATCGAGGTCCTGGCGCCACAATATCCGGTTGTCCAACTGGCCCGGATGGATCGCGCGTTGCTCCGATGTGCCCTGGGTGAGGTGCTACACTCCGCGACGCCGGCCCGGGTGGCGATCGCCGAGTGGGTGGAACTGGCACGGATCTACAGTGGGGACCCGATGCGGCGCCTCATGAATGGCGTTCTCGGATCCATCGCACGAGAGACCTCAGGTGTCCAGGAATCGACACCCAGCTCCGAGGAGGGAGTCAGTGGCCACGACCTACGAGCGACTCAAGAAGATCGTCGTCGAGCAGCTCGGCGTCGATGAGGCAGAGGTCAAGCCCGAGGCTTCCTTCGTCGACGATCTGAATGCCGACTCGCTCGATCTCGTCGAGCTGATCATGAGCCTCGAAGAGGAGTTCTCGACCGAGATCTCCGACGAGGATGCCGAGCGCATCCGGACCGTCGGCGACGCTGTCGAATACATCGACGAGCGGACCACCTAGGCAGGCTCCAGACCGGCGCCGCGAGCCAGCTCGGGATCGTGGATCGCGCCGACGTCCTTGCCGAGCGCCTCGGCCTTCCCATGCGGGACCGACAGCTGCTTGCCCAGGCCCTGACCCACACCTCGTGGCTCCATGAGCATCCCGGCGAAGGCGCTGGTCACAACGAACGGCTCGAGTTCCTCGGCGACGCCGTCGTGAGTCTCGCGATCTCCCAGGCGCTGTTCGAGCGCCACCCGGACGATGACGAGGGTCTCCTCTCCGCACGCCGCGCCGCGATCGTCAGCGCGACGGGTCTCGCCCGGCTCGCCGAGCGGATCAAGCTGGGCGCCGATCTCGCGCTCGGGGAAGGGGAGTCGCATCGCGCCGGCGATCGCCGGCCGTCGATCCTCGCCTCGGGTTTTGAAGCGCTTGCTGGTGCCCTTCTCATCGACCTCGGCTGGGACGCGACGCGGGCCTGGGTCGTGGCCGTTGCCGCGCCGGAGATCGATGCCGGCCTCTCGCCGATCGCGCTGAAGAGCCCCAAGAGCCGCCTCCAGGAGGAGACCCAGCGATCGAGCGGCGAGCGACCCGACTACCGGCTCCTCGAGGCCGTCGGCCCGGATCACGAGAAGGTCTTCCGGGTCGAGGTCAGGGTCGGCGAGGAGGTCCTCGGGATGGGCGTCGGGCCGTCGCGTCGCGTCGCGGAGACGGCCGCGGCGGCGGAGGCCTTACAGGTCCTGACGGCGCGGGTGGCCGAAGCTGGGGTCGCCGCCGACGACACGACGACTAAAGCGGGAGAGGCAGCGTTGTGAGTCGCCCCGCACGCCTCCTCTCGGTCCGCCTCCAGGGATTCAAGTCCTTCGCCGAGCGCACCCACGTCGCCTTCGGGCCGGGGATCAGCGCCGTCGTCGGGCCGAACGGCTCCGGCAAGAGCAACCTCGCGGACGCCCTGCGCTGGGCGCTGGGCGAGCAGGGCCGCGCGCTCCGCTCCCGCAAGTCCGAGGACGTCATCTGGGCGGGTTCGGAGCGTCGCGCAGCGCTCGGAATGGCCGACGTCCAGCTCGTCCTCGACAACGCCGACGGTCTGCTGCCGGTCGAGTACGGCGTGGTCGAGCTCGGTCGGCGACTGTATCGCTCGGGCGAGAACGACTACCTCCTGAATCGCCAGCGCGTTCGCCTGCGAGACCTGGTCGACCTGCTGGACGCGGCCCATCTCGCAGAGAACGCGTTCCTGTTCATCGGCCAGGGGATGGTCGACCAGGCGCTGGCGCTCCGGCCCGAGGAGCGGCGGCCCCTGTTCGAAGAGGTCGCCGGCGTCCGCCGCCACGAGCGGCGACGACGGAAGGCCGAGGAGCAGCTCGCCGAATCGGAGATGAACCTCGCTCGTTCCGAGGACATCCTCGCCGAGCTCCGCCCGCAGGCGCGGCGCCTCGCCGCCCAGGCCGAGCAGCAGACGAGCCGCCGTAGCGCCGGCGACGAGCTCGCTGCCGCCATCCTGGAAGCAGCCCACGCGAGATGGCATGTCGCCGATGTGCGTGTCCGTCACTCGATCGAGGCCGTCGCGGCCGCGCGGTCGCAGCTCGATCGGGCTATGGTCGGGCTCACCGTCCAGGAGGATGCGGCCGCCGGGCTCAGCGCGAAGCTCGCAATCCGAGCGACCGTGGAGGCCGAGCGTCGGGCGACCGTGGACGCGGCCCTGGCCGACCTGACCGGGTTGCGGCTGCGCGAAAGCCGGATCGATTCGGAGCTCGCGAACGTGGCCCGGGAACAAGCCCGGCTCGCGGCCGAACGACGGACCGTGGAGGCCGACCGGGCATCCGGCCAGCTCGTGCTGGCCGAGCCGCCGCCGGCGCGCGACCTCGGGCTGGATGCGGAGCTGGCGGAAGCGGAGCGAGCCCTCGCGGAGGCCCTCGAGGAGCTCGCGGCTGCCAAACGCGACGTCGGCGCCGACGATGCCGATCTCGCTGCCGTCCGGCGGCTCGAGGCCGCTCGGCATGCCGAGCTGGACACCGCGCGGCGTCGCCTCGCGGCCGCGGAGCATGCGGCGGCGACCGAAGCCGAGCGGGCGGTCGCCGCCGGACGGGATCGGGCCGCGGCGGACGCCGCCCTCGCCGAGGCACGCGCGGCCCTCGAGCTGGCGACCACGAGCGAGGCCGCCGGCGCCGAGGCGTGGCGAGAGGCGCAGCAACAGGCGCTCGCAGCGCACGCAGACGCGCAGAGCGCGGCGGAGCGGGCGAGCAGCAACCGCTCGGGGCTCGCGAGCGTGCAAGCCAGCCTGGCGGTCGCGGAGCGCGCCATGCAGGACCTCGAAGACGGCCCGTTCGCGGTCGCCGCCCGGGCGGACGGCGGAGAGCGACTGGATCGAGGCGTGGTGATCGAGCCCGAGCTCCGGGCGGCGGTCGACGCGACGCTGGCCGGCGTCGGGCCGGCGTACATCGTCGCTAGGGCGGCTCTGAGCCGGCTCGCGGGGGAGCGTGGCAGCGCGGTTGTTGCCGAATCCCTTGCCGTCGGCCAGCGGACGGGGACCGATGCGGAGCGCGAGTTCGAGGCGACCGTCCGGGCCCATGGTGGCGGGCTCCTCGGCGAGGCCGTGCGGCGCGATGACCGTGAAGCTCTCAGCCGAATACTCGCCCGTTGCGCCTGGTTGCCGGACCTCGAAGCCTGCCTCGAGCTGCAGGCGGCGATACCCATCGGCTGGAGCCTCGTCGCCCATGATGGCAGCGCGGTTGTCAGCGACCTCGTCGTGTCCCTCCTCCCGGATGGCGGGTCGTTGGAGCGGCAGGCCGCCGCGCAGCGGCTGGCGGCCGAGGCGGCACGTCTCGCCGGGGAGCTCGCCACGGCGGAACGGGCGTCGGCCGACACCGCCGCCCGCCTCGAGGTGACCGGTCTCGCACTTGCGGAGGCCAGAGCGATACAGGCGCAGGCCACCGCGACCCGCCGCCAGCTTGAGGAACAGGAGCGATCGGCGGCCCGAGCTGCGGAAAGCGCCGCCCGCGACGCATCGTGGCTCGAGGCGCAGGCGCTGCGGCTGTCGGCCGACGCGGACCGCGCGAGAGCGGCATTGCCGCCGGCGCCGGCGACGAGCGAGGCGGCCACAGTAACGGGGGAACCGCTGGCGAGGAGCGCGGACAACGGTAAGGACGACGCCGCCCTGGGGATCTGGGAGGAGCGAACCAAGGACCTCCGGGCCCGCCGGGATCGGCTCGGGGGCCTGGTCGCAGCCGCGGAGTCGCGACGCCACGAGGGGGATCGAAGGCGGGCCGGGTCGGAGGCCGCCATCGCTATCGGGCGGTCGCGCCTCGACGGCCTGGATGCGAGCTCGGTCGCGATCGTCGAGCGCGAGGGCGCGCTCCACGGCGAGCGCGAGGAGCTTGCTGGACAGCTTGCCGCGGCCGTCACTCGCGAGCGCGAAGCTCGGGCTGAGCTCGCGGGCCTCGTCGCCGAGGACGCGGGCGACCGGGAGCGGCTCGCCGCCGCGGAGCAGGGCGCGAGCCGAGCGCGCGAGACGGTCCGAGTTGCCCAGGCGCGTGGTCAGGCGAGCGAGCGGGAGGAGCACGACGCGCGACTCGGTCTCGAGAACGTTGGCGAGCAGCTGCTGGTCGTGCTCGCCGGCCTCGGGGCTCTGGCGTTGGGCCACCTCCAGGCGGTCGGGCGTGCCGAAGCTCCGGGTACGCCTGCGGACCTGCCAATCACGCGTGATGCTCACCTCGGTGCCGCGGGCGCCGTCACCGAGGAGGACCTGGCCGCGGGCGAAGGGAGGGCCGAGGGCCTCGCCGCCGAGCTCGAGGGTGCCGTCCGCGAGGCAGCCGTCGTCTGGGCTGCTGCGGCCCCGCCCGCGGATCCGCCGTCAGCGGGTCGGCTGGCATCGTTGCGCCGCCGGTTCCACGAGCTCGGCGCGGGCAATCCGTTCGCAGTCGACGAATACGCGGCGCTCAAGGCCCGGCTCGACGCCCTCGAGACGCAGCGACTCGACCTCCAGGCTGCGATCGAGCGGACCCGAAGCCTCATCGCGGAGCTCGATACCCTCATCGCGACGCAATTCCGAGCCACGTTCCGGGCCCTCGAGATCGCGTTCGACGCGCGCTTCCAGCAGCTGTTCGGCGGCGGGTTCGCTCGGCTCTCGCTGACCGACCCGACGGACCTCTCGGTGACCGGCGTCGAGATCTTCGCTCGGCCGCCAGGCAAGAAGCCCCAGGCGCTGGCGATGCTGTCGGGCGGTGAGCGAGCGCTCACCGCCGTGGCCCTCCTCTTCGCCATGCTCGAGGTCAGGCCGGTGCCGTTCTGCGTGCTCGACGAGGTCGACGCCGCCCTCGACGAGGCCAACATCGGCCGCTTCACGGATGCGCTGAAGGAGCTCTCGCAGCGGACCCAGTGCATCGTGATCACCCACAACCGAGGCACGATCGAGACCGCCGATGCGCTCTACGGCGTGACCGTCGGCGAGGATTCGGTCAGCCGGGTGATCAGCCTTCAGCTCGAGGAGGCGGCAGAGCTGGCGGGCCGCGCCGTCTCGAACGGCAGCTCGTCCGCGAGTCTCGAAGCGACCCGGAGCTAGGGTGGCCGACGACCTCGCAGACCAGGCGAACGAGCTCGAGGCGGGGCTGGAGCGAAGCCGCGGCGGCTTCATGTCGCGTCTGCGCGGCCTGCTCGGCGGCAGCCAGATTTCGCCCGAGGCGTGGGACGAGGTCGAGGAAGCACTCATCGCCGGTGATGTCGGCGCGTCGCTGTCGGCGGAGATCGTGGAGCGAGCCCGGGCCCGTCGCGACGCGCCATCGGCGGAAGCAGCGGTGCGAGGGGAGCTCGCGGCCGTGCTCTCGGCAAGCGCGGTGGAGCTCGCGAGCGAAGGCCACGGCAGGCCCAGGATGGTCCTCGTCGTCGGGGTGAACGGCACCGGCAAGACCACGACGATCGGCAAGCTGGCGCACCTCGAGCAGGCAGCCGGCCACCGGGTCATCCTCGCTGCGGCCGACACGTTCCGCGCGGCCGCCATCGCGCAGCTCCGGATCTGGGCCGATCGGACGGGCGCGGAGGTCGTCGCCCACGCGCCCGGCGCCGACCCAGCCGCCGTCGTCTACGACGCCCTCGACGCGGCGATCGCCCGGGGCGCCGACACCGTGATCATCGACACGGCCGGCCGGCTCCATACGAAGGCCAACCTCATGGACGAGCTGGCAAAGATCCGACGGATCGTTGATCGCCGCGTCCCCGATGCCCGGCCAGAGACGTTCTTCGTGCTCGACGCCACGACCGGCCAGAACGGCCTGGCCCAGGCCGTCGCCTTTCATGCCGCCGTCGGCCTGACCGGCATCGTCCTGACGAAGCTCGACTCGACGGCGCGCGGCGGCATCGTCTTCGCGATCGCCTCCCAGCTCGGCTTGCCGGTCCGCTATGTCGGCGTCGGCGAGCGCGCGGACGACCTCGTCCCGTTCGACCCCGCTGCGTTCGTGGCCGCGCTATTCGCAACGGGCGTTTCGGCGTGAGGTCGCGGCTCCCGCTGGCCGACCGGGCCGGCCTGGCAATCATCGTCGCGATCGCCGTGACCGGGTGTCTCGGCGAGACCGCCACGCCCGGTCCGAGTCCAACCCACGCGCCGCCGATCGCGACCTCCGTCGTCACGACGTACACCCTCGAGACGACTGCCTGGGTCGAGGGCCTCGTCGTGACGGTACACGGCGCAAGCGCCAGCCTGGACCCGAAGGGCGGCCCCGTTACGGTCACGATGCGGATCAACAATCCCGGCGGCGACCCGGCCGCCTTGGACGTCCCGATTCGGCTCACCGCGTCGGGCCATACCTACAACGTCGTGAGCGGCACGGTCCTGCCCGTGGTCGTGGCGGGTGGCAGCGCGGAGGTCAGCCTCGTCTTCGAGGTCGAGCACCATGCATCCATCGACGATGGCGTGCTCCGAATCGGCCGACCCGGTGACCATCAGGTGCAGATCCCGTTCACGACCGGGCGAATCCCCGTGGTGACCCTCGATCCTGAGACGGCGCCGCTGTCCGGTATTGTCACGGCTGGCGGGCTTCGACTGGCGCTGCGGCGACGGGAGGTCCGCTGGGACCTGCCGGACTGGTACATGGAGCTGCCGGTCGGCAACGAAGCCCTCAGCGTCACCTACGACGTCACGTACGTGGGGACCTTCACGGGGGGAACCGCGTTCACCGGGGCGAACGTTCGGCTCCGGCTGCCGGACGGCACGCTCGTGGCGCCCCGAAGGGACGGCCACAGCCAGTCGGTCGTGCTCATCGGCGCGGGCAAGACCGCGAAGAACCTCACCTCGAGGTTCCAGATCCGGAGCGGGACCAACGGCACGTTTGGGCTCCTGTTGATAGACGGCTCGCTCCACAAGCTCGCCACGTTCAAGATCGGACCCTAGCCGCTACACTGCCCCAGCCGGTGCGCCAGAACCCGCGTGCCCGCCTCGACGACGCATGGCCGTCGCGGAACATCCCGGGTCGTCAGAGAGGGTCCCGACCCTTCGTGTTCGATCAGCTCAGCGATCGGCTCCGACGCTCGCTCGCCACGCTCACCGGTCGCGGGCGGGTGTCGGAGGCCGATGTCGACGTCGCCATGCGCGAGATCCGGCTCGCCCTCCTCGAGGCGGACGTCCAGTTCCGCGTCGTCAAGGATTTCGTCGCGCACGTTCGAGAGCAATCGGTTGGGGCGGAGATCCTGGCGAGCCTCACCGCCGGCCAGCAGGTCGTCAAGATCGTCCACGACGAGCTCGTCGCGCTGCTGTCGGCGGGGGATCAGACGTTCCGGCTCCAAGGCAATCCAGCGGTGATCTCGCTCGTGGGCCTCCAGGGATCGGGCAAGACGACGTCCGCGGCCAAGCTTGCCCGCCACGTGGTGCGGATGGGCCGGCGGCCGCTCCTCGTCGCCGCGGATCCGTATCGCCCCGCTGCCGCGGAGCAGCTCGAGACCCTCGGCAAGGCGATCGACATCCCCGTCCACAAGGGCGCGCCCGGCGCGACCGTCGCCGAGATCGTCAGCGGCGCGGTCGAGGCCGCCCACCGGCTCACGCGCGACACGATCATCCTCGACACCGCCGGCCGGCTGAGCATCGACGAGGTGCTCATGGCCGAGATCCGCGGCGTCGATGCGGCGATGCACCCGGTCGAGACGCTCCTCGTCGTCGACGCGATGACCGGCCAGGAGGCCGTCGCGGTCGCCCAGGCGTTCAAGGCGGCCGTCCCGGTCACGGGCCTGATTCTCACGAAGATCGACGGCGACGCCCGTGGCGGCGCCGCCCTCTCGATCGCGGCCGTCAGCGGGATCGGCGTGAAGTTCCTCGGCACCGGCGAGAAGACCGACGCCCTCGAGGTGTTCCACCCGGATCGGCTCGCCGGCCGGATTCTAGGCATGGGCGACGTGCTCACGCTCGTCGAGCGGGCCCAGGAGAACGTGTCCATGGAGGACGCGGCGAAGCTCGAAGCGAAGCTGCGGCGCGCCGAATTCACGCTCGAGGACTTCCTGGAGCAACTCCAGCAGGTCAAGAAGATGGGCCCGATCGGCCAGCTCGTGTCGATGATCCCGGGCATGGGCTCGATGGCGAACGAGGCCCAGGCAGCCGTCGATCGTGGCGATCTCAGCCGAACCGAGGCCATCGTCCGGTCGATGACGACGCGGGAGCGGCGCGAACCATCGATCCTCAACGGTTCCAGGCGTCGCCGGATCGCGGCCGGCTCCGGGACGTCGCTCACCGAGGTCAATCGCCTCGTGAAGCAGTTCACCGAGATGCAACGGATGATGAAGCAGCTTTCGGGAGTGCGAGGCCGCGCCGGCCTGAATGCCCTCGTGGGCAGGCGCTAGGGGGACGACGTGACCGATCCGATCAACGACGACACCACGGTCACGCCCGCGGCGCCCGCGGCTACCGAAACAGCGCCTGCCGCCCCGCCGGCGGCACCAGCTGACGCGACACCCGCGTCGGCGGCAGCCGCGGCCCCGCCCGCCGCGGCTCCGACCGCCGCCGTGCCTCCGTCCGGCGCATCCGGGCGCCGCTGGCTCGTCGCGTTCGGCGTTGCCGGCCTCGTGCTTGCCATCACGGCGATCTCGGTCATCCTGCTTGGCAGCCGCTCGAGTCCCGAGGCGCTGCGGTACATCCCCGCCGACATGCCGATCGTCGCGGAGCTGCGGGTGGACCTGCCGGGCGATCAGCTCCAGAAGGTCGGCAATCTCCTCGCCCACTTCCCGGGTTTCAAGGACCAGTCGACGCTGACGTCCAAGCTCGACGAGGCGCTGGCCCGCCTCACCACCCAGGCGAGCAGCGGCTCGGCAACCTATGCCACCGACGTGAAGCCGTGGCTCGCCGGCCCGCTCTTCGTGGGTGCGCGCGTGCCGGGGGGCGGTAGCTCCACCCCGAGCGCCGTCGCCGTATTCACCACCGACGGCAAGGTGACCTGCGATCCGATCACGAAGAGCTCGACGGCGAAGGAGACGTACCAGGGCATCGACATCCACGGCGGCGAGTCCGACGCCGGTGCCTGCGCCCTGGATGGCCGGTACGCGCTCGTGGGCGACAGCACGTCGATCAAGGCGGCGATCGATGCCCACCGGAATCACTCGGGTATCGACGGTGAAGCCCAGTACAAGAAGGCCCGCGACACGCTCGGCGGTGACCGCCTCGCGACGCTATATTTCAGCATCGACGCGCTGAAGACGGGCGCGTTCCCGAGCCTGATCCCGGGCCTGCCGAGCGCCGGCACAGACATGACCGTTGCCCTCGCGGCCCTCCCGCCGTGGGTTATCGGGGGCCTGAGCGCCGAAGATTCGACCATCGTCGCCGACGTGGTCAGCGGGCCGGCTGGTTCGCCGCCCGCGCCGAGCGGATCGCCGCTCCTGACCATGCCGCCGGCCCACCAGAGCCGGCTCGCACCCATCCTGCCGTCAGACACGGCGGTCCTCTACGAGGCGCACGGCACCGGCGTGCTGGCGCAGAACCTGCTGACGACGCTGCGCGCGAACCCGGCGCTGAGCCAGCCGCTGTCGCAGCTCGACGCGGCCCTCGGCGTCCTCGGCGGACCCCAGCAGCTCGTTGGCTGGATCGACGATGCGGGCATCGTCGTCGTGCCCGATGGCGCCTCGCTGACGGGCGGGATCCTCGTCCAGGCCGCCGACGACGCGACCGCAACCGCCAAGGCCGACCAGATCCGCAGCCTGCTGACCCTGGCCGGCCTCAGCAGCGGCATCACGACCCATGACATCGACATCAACGGCACGAAGGTCACCCTCGCCGACCTCGGCGACATCTCATCGCTGCTCCAGCAGGCGGGCGCCGCGGCCGGCGGCCTCACGGTGCCACCTGGAACGCACATCGTCATCTCGGTCGCGGCGCGCGGATCGACTGTGATCGTTGGCGGGGGGGAATCGTTCGCCCGGCGCATCCTCGAGACCGTCCCGGGGGCGAGCCTCGCCGACCAGGCGACGTACAAGACCGCACTGGGGCTCTCGATCGCCTCGAATGCGGGCCAGCTCTACGTGGTCGCCGCGCCGCTGCTCTTGTTCGCGGAGGCGACGATCCCGGCCGAGGCGCGAACCCAGTTCGAGGCCGACGTCAAGCCGTACATTGCCCCGTTCGACGCCTTCATCGCGACGGCGTCAGCGGACCCTACGGGGTTCCGTCTGCGATTCGCGATCACCGTGAAGTAAGGGAGAGCACCACATGGCCGTTCGCATTCGACTCACTCGCGTGGGGGCCACGAAACAGCCGTCGTATCGCGTGGTCGTCGCCGACTCGCGAAGCGCCCGCGACAGCCGCTCGATCGAGACGATCGGGCATTACAACCCGCGAACCGATCCGATCGAGCTGAAGATCGACGCGGACCGCGCGAAGGCGTGGCTCGCCAAGGGCGCCCAGCCGTCCGATACGGTCGCTCGCCTGTTCCGCGTCGCGGGCGTCCTGCCCGCGGCCAAGTAGGAGGCGCGAGATGGCAGCCAAGGAGCTCGTCGAGTACGTCGCCCGCTCGCTGGTGGATGATCCCGAAGCCGTCACGGTCACCCAGATCGAGGACGAGGAGGGCACCGTCATCGAGCTGCACGTCGCGGAGGAGGACATGGGTAAGGTGATCGGCCGGAACGGCAGCGTCGCCAAGGCGCTGCGGACGCTCCTCAAGGTCACGGCCGCCCGGGATGGCGGCTCGATCTCGCTCGAGATCCTCTGAGCGAGCCAACCCGCCTGGTCATCGGCCGGGTCCGTGGCCTGCACGGGCTCGCTGGCCTCATTCGCGTCGAGATCCTGACCGATCGCCCGGATGACCGGTTCGTCATGGGCCATGTCCTCCACCTCGAGGGCAGTGACGCGCCGCTGACGATCTCGGCTGCGGCACCGGTCGACGACGGACCCGGCTGGCGCGTCGGCTTTCTCGAGATCGGGAATCGCGCGGCCGCCGAGCCGCTGCGAGATCAGTATCTGGAGGTCCTCGTCGACCGCGAGGCCGAGCTCGCGGAGGGCCAGGCCTTCTGGCACGAAGTCATCGGATCCGAGGTCAAGGGCATGAACGGCGACGTCCTCGGGACCGTGGCGGATGTCTACCGCGCCGGCGAGGCCGAGGTCTACATCGTTCGGGGCGGTCCCGCCGGCGAGTTCGACCTGCCCGCCGTACGGACCGTCATCCGCGACTTCGCCCCCGAGCGTGGCGAGATCGTCATCGATGAGGCGGTGCTGGACCTGGCGTCCCCCGCAGTCGAGCTAGAACCCCGGCGTCCCCGCCGCCGGCATCGCTTCTCTCGCCACGGCAAGGGCACGCCGTCGGTGGCTCCCGGCGAAAGGGAAGCGAAGGACCGGCTCAGCGCCAGCGCCGACCCGACGGTTCCTCCTGACGCCGGGGAGGAGCGCGAGCGGCTGCCGTGACCCTCGAGATCGACGTCGTGACGCTGTTTCCGGCCATGCTCGAGGCGCCCCTCGCGGAGAGCATCCCCGGCCGAATCCTCGAACAGGGCCTCGCCACGATCCGGATCCAGGACCTCCGCCAGTGGGGCCTGGGACGACATCGGAGCGTCGACGACGCGCCGTACGGCGGGGGAGCGGGCATGGTCCTGCGGCCCGAGCCGGTGGCCGCGGCCCTGGAGGCCCTGCGGCGGCCGGACTCCACCGTGATCCTCATGGATCCCGGTGGGACGCAATTCCGGCAACGCCTCGCGACCGATCTCGTCACTCGCCCGCACCTGATCCTCGTGTGTCCGCGGTACGAGGGTGTCGACGAGCGGATCCGGGGCCTCGTCGACCTCGAAATCTCGATCGGTGACTACGTTCTGACCGGCGGCGAGATCCCGGCGCTCGTCGTCATCGATACGGTGATCCGGCTCCTCCCGGGCGCCATCGACGTCGCGTCGACGCTCGAGGAGTCCTTCGCTCGGGGCCTCCTCGAATATCCGCAATACACGCGGCCGCCCGAGTTCCGGGGCCAGGGCGTCCCCGAGATCCTGGTCGGGGGCAACCATGCCGCGATCCGGCGCTGGCGGCTCGAGGCCTCGCTCCGACGGACGCTGGCGCAGCGGCCGGATCTCCTCGCCGGGCGACCGACCGACGACGAAGAGGAGGCGATCCTCCGCCAGCTGGCCGATTCGGGCGACGACCGCGAGGGCGGGGGTCGTGTCGATGGCGGTTCCTGAACGGCGCCGGCGGGCACCGGAATCGCCCGTGCTATACTCCGCGCTCGGCTCAACGGCCGACCCCAGATCCATCGATCACCCGCGCAGCCGCGCGCTGCGATCAGCCAGGGACACGACACCGTGAACGTCCTCGACGAGATCGTCGCCGATCAGATCCGCACCGACCTGCCCGAGCTCGCGACCGGTGACACCGTTCGTGTCGCGGCGCGCGTCGTCGAGGGCGGCAAGGAGCGCGTCCAGGTCTTCGAGGGCACGGTCATGCGCCTCCGCGGCGGCGGGATCGGTCGGTCGATCACGGTCCGCAAGATCGCGAGTGGCGTCGGCGTCGAGCGGACGTTCAAGGTGAATAGCCCGCGCATCGAGAAGATCGACGTCGTACGCCACGGCCAGGTCCGCCGAGCCCAGCTCTACTTCCTGCGCAAGCGGGTCGGCAAGGCCGCGACCCTCCGGGAGCGCCGCACCCGCCCGTAGCGACGTCGGACCCCCGGCTCCGGCCCGCGCTACCCTTGCGGCCGATGGCGGCCCAGGTCCCGACGCTTCGCTTCGAACGCAACCTCTGGCGCGTCGGCGCCGAACGCGTGGTCGGGGTCGACGAGGTCGGCGTGGCGCCCACCTCCGGCGCGGTCGTCGCGGCCGCGGTCATCATGCGGCCACATTCCCGCCGGATCCCCGGGGTCCGCGATTCGAAGACCTTGTCGATGCTCCAGCGGGAGCGCCTGGCGCCGCTCATCCGGAGGCGCGCCATCGCCGTCGGCGTCGGCGCGGCATCGGTCAGCGAGATCGATCGACTGAACATCTATCACGCCACGCACCTGGCCATGCGGCGGGCCGTTGCCCGGCTCGGCGACCACGATCACGTGCTCGTGGACGGCAATCGCATCGCCGGCTTCGAGGCGTCGGTCGGGCCGTACACGGCGATCGTCGACGGCGACGCGAAGTGCTACACGATCGCCTGCGCGTCGGTCATCGCGAAGGTCGTGCGCGACCGGATGATGACCCGGCTCGCGGCCCGCTACCCGGGCTACGGCTGGGAGCGCAACCAGGGCTATGCCACGCTCGAGCATCGGACCGCGATCCGGGCGCTCGGCCTTACGCCGTTCCACCGGCGGAGCTTCCTTGCCCTCCAGCGGACGCTCGCCGGCGACCAGCTCCCGCTCGACCTGTTCGAGGAGGGCGCGGCGATCCTCGCCGAGTCTGCTGATCTCGCCGACGACCTCAAGCTCCTCGGGCTGGAGGCGCTCGCGCCCGCTTGACCAAGTAATCGCCAGCCAAGGTCCGGCTGGCAGACTCACGCCGTGCGTACCCCGGCACAGCAGCGTGGCGATGCGGCCGAGGCCGAGGTGGAAGGTCGCCTCCTGACGGCCGGCTGGTCGATCCTTGCCCGCAAGCTACGGGTCGGTCGAGCCGAGATCGACCTCCTGGCCGTGGATCCGGGCCCACCTCGCCAGCTGGTCATCGTCGAGGTCCGTTGGCGCGCGGATCGGAGTTTTGGGCTGCCGGAGGAGACGGTCGGCCACGCCAAGTGGTCCGGCCTCCGCGCCGCCGCGTACCGGCTCTTCCAGGACGGGTCCCTGCCGAACGGCAACGCGGTCCCGCGATTGCCGCTCCGGATCGACCTCGTCGTCCTGGAGCCCGGCGCGTTGCGCCACCATCGTCATGTCGCTTGACCCACTCCGGATGATGGCGACCAGGCGCCGCGCAGGGCCGCCAGGGGGCCGTGCTACACTCCGGCCGGCCTCGCGAGAGCGAGGTTCAGGCCACGCCCGCGCACGCGGCGCGGAGCTCACACGCGGATCGTTCCGTCCGGGACGGTGCCGCTCGACCCCTGAGTGGGTGCGAGCGGTTCCCGGCGACGAGATCCGCGGCGGTAACAACCAAACAGGAGGTCACTCGACTGTGCCGTCCATCTCGATGCGGCAGCTGCTGGAAGCCGGAGTTCACTTCGGGCACCAGACTCGCCGCTGGAATCCCAAGATGCGCCCGTTCATCTTTGCCGAGCGCAACGGGATCCACATCATCGACCTCGCCCAGACCAGCAAACGGCTCGAGGTCGCCCTCGACTTCGTCCGTGAGACGGTCGCCCGAGGCGATGTCGTGCTGTTCATCGGGACGAAGAAGCAGGCTCAGGAGCCCGTCGTCCAGGAGGCGACCCGGGCCGGCATGCCGTACGTCAACAAGCGCTGGCTGGGCGGCATGCTCACGAACTTCGTGACGATCAAGAAGCGGATCGGCCTCCTTGAGCAGCTCGAGGCCCGGCAGCAGGCCGGCGAGTTCGAGCGCCTGCCGAAGAAGGAAGCCTCCAAGCTCAACGAGGAGTACGTGAAGCTCCTCGCGACGCTCGGTGGCATCCGCAAGATGCGACGGATCCCGGGCGCCGTGTTCATCGTTGACCCGCATCGCGAGCGGATCGCGGTCACCGAGGCGAACAAGCTCGAGATCCCGGTCGTCGGGACCGGCGACACGAACGTCGACCCGGACGAGCTCGACTTCATCATCCCGGCGAACGACGACGCGATCCGCGCCATCCGCCTCCTGTGCTCGTTGGTCGCGGATGCCGCGATCGAGGGTGCCCAGGAGCGCGCGAACCGGGCGGTTGAACCGGAGCCCGAGCAGCTCATCGAGGAGCCGGCATACGACGATGCCCAGGCGAGCGACGCGCTCGTTGCGGCCCTTGCCGGCGGCGCGGCCCTGAGCTTCGCTCCCGACGAGGACGAGGATCTCCTGCCTGGGGTCCCCGCCATCGCAGCACCGGTCGAGGAAGCCGCGACCCCCGAGGAGATCGCTGCGGAGCTCGCTCGCGAGGCGGCAGAAGCGGCTGCGACCGGCAGCGTCGGCGGAGAGCCCGTCGCCGCGACCCCCGCAACCACGCCGCCGGCCGCGCCGGCCGGATCCGGAGCTGCAACCGACGCCGCCGCCGCGAGCTGATCTCGCGACGCCCCAAGCCACTACCCGCGGGTCGCAACGGCCCGCCGCGATGCGAACAGGAGCATGGAACGAGCATGGCCAAGGTGACCGCCGAGCAGGTACGAGCGCTTCGCGACCGCACCGGTGCCGGAATGATGGATTGCAAGCGGGCCCTCGAAGAGGCGGACGCCGACATCGAGAAGGCCGTCCTCGTGCTGCGCGAGCGGGGTCTCTCGGCTGCTGCGAAGAAGGCCGGCCGCGATGCGCGCGAAGGACTCGTGTCGAGCTACATCCACACCGGCGGCCGCGTTGGTGTCCTCATCGAGGTGAACACCGAGACGGACTTCGTGGCGCGGAACGACCAGTTCCAGCGCCTCGTCAGGGACCTGGCCATGCAGGTGGCCGGACTCTCGCCCCTGTACGTCGATATCGACCAGATCCCGGCCGCGGACATCGAACGCAAGAAGTCCGAGCTGGCCGCAGATCCGGCGACTGCCGGAAAGCCCGCCGAGATCCGCGAGAAGATCATCGACGGCCAGCTCAAGAAGTGGTTCAAGGAGGTGGTGCTCTACGAGCAGCCGTTCCGGGACGAAGAGCGGAGCGTCCGTGACCTCGTGAACGAGCGCATCGCGACGATCGGCGAGAACATCGTCGTTCGGCGCTTCACGCGCTTCGCGCTCGGGGAGGATCAGTGAGCGAGACCCGGGTCGGGGACACGTCGACCGTGCGCGCAGCCGCGCCCGCCCGCGATGCTCCCGCCGGCGATGCGCCCGCCGGCGATGCGCCCGCCGGCGACGCTCCCCGCTACCGGCGGATCCTCCTCAAGCTGTCCGGCGAGGCGCTACTCGGTGCGCGTTCGTACGGGGTTGATCCGGAGTTCTGCAAGTTCATCGCGACTCAGGTGGCCGAGGTCCAGGGCCGCGGCGTGCAAGTCGGCATCGTGGTCGGCGGCGGCAACATCTTCCGGGGGCTGGCCGCGTCGGCGCGGGGCATGGATCGCGCGACGGGCGACTACATCGGCATGCTCGCGACGGTCATGAACGGCCTCGCCCTCCAGGATGCCATCGAGCGGGCCGGCGTCCAGACCCGGGTCATGAGCGCGATTGCGATGAACGAGATCGCGGAGCCGTACATCCGGCGGCGCGCGGTTCGGCACCTCGAGAAGGGCCGCGTCGTGATCTTCGTCGCGGGAACCGGCAACCCGTATTTCACGACGGACACCGCGGCCGCCCTCCGCGCCGTCGAGATCGGCGCCGAGGTGCTCCTCAAGGCGACCAAGGTCGACGGCGTCTACGATGCCGATCCCATGACCGTCCCGGGCGCGCATCGCTACGACCGCCTCGAATACGGCGACCTCCTCCGCGACCAGCTGAAGGTGCTCGACGGCGCCGCCGTGTCGCTGTGCATGGAGAACGACCTGCCGATCATCGTCTTCGACCTGAACAAGCCCGACAACATCGCCAGGGTGGCGGAAGGGCAGCACGTCGGAACCCTGATCTCGAGCTCGGCGGGGCGGGTCCGGTCGTGAGCAGCGAGCACATCGACGCCGCCGACCACAAGATGGCTCGGGCTGTCGAGGTCATGGCGCGGGATCTCCAGAATGTCCGCACCGGCCGGGCGTCGACCGGGCTCGTCGAGCGAATCCTCGTCGACTACTACGGCACCCAGACGCCCCTTAACCAGCTCGCCGGGATCAGCATCCCGGAGGCCCATCAGATCGTCATCCAGCCCTGGGACCGGAGCGTCCTCGGGGCCATCGAGCGGGCGATCATCAAGGGCGACATCGGCCTCACGCCCAACGTCGACGGGACAGTCGTCCGGCTCAACATCCCGGCCCTGACCGAGGAGCGCCGGCACGACATCGTGCGGGTCGTGCACAAGCGGATGGAGGAAGCGCGGGTCGAGATCCGGAACGTCCGGCGCGAGGCCGCCGACCACCTCAAGAAGTCCGAGCGTGACGGCGAGCTCGGCACGGACGAGGAGCACCGCCTCCTCGACTCCCTCCAGAAGACGACCGACCGCCACATCGCCGACGTCGAGCGCGTCGGGGCAGCGAAGGAACAGGAAGTCCTGGAGGTCTAGTGGCTCGAGCCCCGCTCATCCGGCCGACCGACGCCCCGCCGCGGGCCCACGAATCGGATGAGCCCGAGCCGAAGACGAGCGAGCCCGACGCACCGCCGCGAACGGACCTGCCGCGGCACGTCGCGATCATCATGGACGGCAATCGCCGCTGGGCCCGCCAGCGCGGCGTCCCAGAGCTCGATGGCCACGCCGCTGGCGTGGAGGCGATTCGGGGAATCCTCCGGCACGCGGTTCGCCGCAACATCGAGGTCCTGACGCTCTACGCGTTCAGCCGCGAGAACTGGGCCCGGACCGATGCGGAGGTCGCCGGCCTGTTCGCCCTCCTCGAAGGCGCCATCCGCAGCGAGACCGCCGAGCTGCGCGAGCAGGGCGTCCGCGTCCGCCTCCTCGGGCGGCTCGACGAGCTTCCGCCCGAGACTCGCCGCTCCATCGAGTCCGCGCTCGATGCCACGGAAGCCGGCCAGCGCCTCCTCCTCAACATCGCCTTCAACTACGCCGGCCGGACCGAGCTCGTCGATGCGATCCGGCGGATCGTCCGCTCCGGAACATCGGCCGACGACATCGACGAATCCAGCGTGGCCCGGGCCCTCTACACCGCCGATCTGCCGGACCCCGACCTCGTGATCCGGACTGGCGGCGAGCAGCGCCTCTCGAATTTCCTGATCTGGCAGGCGGCGTATGCCGAGCTCCTGACGACGGAGGTCCTCTGGCCGGATTTCGACGCCGCGAGCCTCGACGAGGCGCTCGCGGAGTACGCGACCCGAACGCGGCGTTTCGGGCGCTGAGGCCGCCATGCTTCGAGATCGCGCCAGGAGCGCGGCGATCCTTGTTCCGCCGCTGCTCGTCGCCCTGTGGCTCGGTGAGCCGTTCGTCTCCGCAGTCGTGGCGATCGTCGTCGTCCTCGGTGCCGTGGAGCTCTTCCGGCTGCTGACCGCCGCGGGGCATGCTTCGTTCCCAAGCCTTGGGGCGGCCCTCGCCGTGGTCGTCGCCCTCGGTGATTCCGTGAAGGCGGTCCCCGGCGGGAGCGGGTTGCTCCTGCTCGGCGCGGGAGTCGTCCTCGTCGGGATCGCGGCGCTGACCCGGCCCGATCCCCGCGAGGGCCTTGCGTCGCTCGCCGCAACGACGTTCGGGGCGGTTTACCTCGGCCTGCTCGGCTACGTGAGTCGCCTCGCGAGCGCCGGTCCCGCAATCGACCCGACCGCGCCGCTCGGCTGGATCGGCACCCAGCGGGCGTGGGTCCTGATCCTGGTCCTCGGGGTCTGGGCCTTCGACACCGCGGCCTACCTCGTCGGGCGCCGGTTCGGCCGGCGCCGGTTCATCCCGCACATCTCCCCGGGCAAGACCGTCGAGGGCGTGATCGGCGGTACCGTCGTCGCCGTCCTCGTGACGACGGTCCTCGTCGCCTTCGTCGGCCGGCCTGCCATCCTGGGCGCCGGTCTCGGTCTGGCCATCGCCGTCGCGGCGCAGGCCGGAGACCTCGTCGAGTCCATGATCAAGCGGGCCGCCGGAGCGAAGGAATCGGGCAACCTGATCCCGGGTCACGGCGGCATGCTCGATCGCATCGATTCGTTCCTGTTCGCGGCGCCCGTGACGTTCCTGTATGTCGTCGCCGCGTTCCGCTGAAGCGGTCGGGGAGGAGCCCCGCCGCATCGCCCTGCTCGGCTCCACGGGCTCGATCGGCCGCCAGGCCGTCGACGTCCTCGAGGGCGATCCCGCCTTCCGCGTCGTGGCGCTCGCCGCCGGGCGCAACGCGGCGCTTCTCGCGAAACAGGCCCACCGCCTTCGACCGTCCGTTGTCGTGCTTACGACCCCGGATCCCTCGCTCGCCGAGGCGCTGCCGTCCGGCACGACCGCCGAGTTTGGAGAGGCCGCGCTCGTCGCGCTCGCGACGCGGGATGACGTCGATCTCGTGGTCGTCGGAACGGGCGGTGTCGTCAGCCTCCGGCCCGTGATCGCGGCCCTCGAGGCCGGCAAGATCGTCGCGACCGCGAACAAGGAGACGCTCGTCGCGGGCGGTCACCTCGTGATGCCGATCGCGAAACGCCTCGCTGCCGAGCGCGCGGCCGTCGAGCCACGCCACCCGCTCGCGTCGCCGCTCGGCTGGCTGCGCCCGATCGACTCGGAGCACTCCGCGATCTGGCAATGCCTGGTCGGAGAGGACATCCGGACGGTCGAGCGGCTGATCCTGACCGCGTCCGGCGGGCCCTTCCTCGATCTGCCGGCGGACGCGTTCGCGGCGATCACGCCCGAGCAGGCCCTCCACCACCCGACGTGGCAGATGGGGGCAAAGATCACGATCGACAGCGCGACGCTCGCGAACAAGGGCCTGGAGGTCATCGAGGCACGCTGGCTGTACGATGTCGAGTACGGGGCGATTGACGTCGTCATCCATCCCCAGTCGATCGTCCACTCCGCCGTCCGGTTCGTCGACGGCTCCCTCAAGCCCCAGCTGGGCACCCCCGATAGGCGACTTCCGATCCAGAACGCGCTGACCCACCCCGATCGCCGGCCCTCGCCGGCGACCGCGCCCGACCTCGTCTCGATCGGGCGGCTGGACTTCCGCGCCCCGGATCTGGATCGCTTCCCGGCGCTCCGGATCGCTCGTGAGGCAGGCGAGGCGGGACCCGCGGCGACCGCGGCGCTCATCGCGGCCGACGACGTCGCCGTGGAACGGTTCCT
>JBBQTO010000001.1:0-70098 GCA_038234575.1 Candidatus Limnocylindrales bacterium | reverse complement strand
GCGATTGGAGCGGGTGGGCACGCGCGCTCAGCCACGTTTGTATGCAGTGCTGCATACGGGCGAGGCTACTCCCGCGGTTGGGGCGCAGCCCAGGATCACCCCTCGGTGGCAGCCGTCAGTCGTCGGCGGATCGGTCGCGCTCGAAGGCCCGACCGCGCTCGCGCTCCCGCTCGTGCTTGGGGAGCTGGCGCTTTCGCAGCCGGATCGACAGCGGGGTGACCTCGACGAGCTCGTCCTCGGCGATGAACTCCAGGGCGGCCTCGAGCGTCAGCGGCCGCGGCGGCGTCAGTCGAAGCGCCTCGTCGTGGGCATGGGTTCTGATGTTCGTGAGCTTCTTCTCCTTCGTCGGGTTGACGTCCATGTCACCCGAGCGCGAGTTCTCGCCGACGATCATCCCCTCGTAGACCTCGACCCCGGCGCCGATGAACAGCTCCGCTCGCTCCTGGAGGTTGAAGAGCCCATACGCGTTCGAGACGCCGGTTCGATCCCCGACCAGCACTCCCGCTGTCCGGTGGGTGACCTCGCCGGCCCACGGCCCATAGCCCTCGCCGATCTGGTGCAGGAGGGCGGTCCCGCGTGTCTCGGTCAGGAGCTGCCCTCGGTACCCGATCAGCCCGCGAACCGGCAGGACATATTCGAGGCGGACGCGACCATCCGGATCGGTCGTCATCTGCTCGAGGCGGCCCTTTCGACCGGCTAGCGCCGTCTGGACCTCGCCGATGAACTCGGGCGGGATATCGAGGGTGATCCGCTCGTACGGCTCCTCGAGCCCGTCCGAGGTCTCACGGAGGATGACCTCGGGCCGGGACGCGGTCACCTCGTAGCCCTCGCGCCGCATCTGCTCGATGAGGACCGCGAGCTGGAGCTCGCCGCGGCCGCGGACCTCGAACGTGTCGCCGGACTCGGTCGGGTAGACCTCGATCGAAACGTTCCCGAGGACCTCGCGATCGAGTCGGGCCTTGATCTGCCGCGACGTGACGTACCGACCATCGCGCCCGGCGAGCGGCGACGTGTTCACCCCGAAGGTCATCCGAAGCGTCGGCGCGTCGACATCGAGGCGTGGCAGCGGCCGCGGGTCGCCGGGCTCGGTGATCGTGTCGCCGATCGTGACGTCCGGGAGCCCGGCGACCGAGACGATGTCGCCGGCCGACGCCTCGGCGATGTCGATCCGGTCGATGCCGTGGGCGGTCTGGAGGCTCGTGACGGTGCCGGTAAGGGTGGCGGTTCGGCCCGGCTCGACGGTGCCCGCGGTGTCGTCGGCCGCCTCGCGGACCACGGCGATTCGCTGGCCCATCTGGATCGAGCCGTTCCGGATCCGCCCGACCGCCATGCGCCCGACGTACTCGTTGGCCGACAGGTTCGTGACCAGGAGCTGAAGCGGGTGGCCCTCGGTGTAGCGCGGCGCGGGCGTGACCTCGACGAGCATGTCCAATAGGGGCCGGAGGTCCGTGCCGGGTTCGGCGAGGTCGAGCGTCGCCGTGCCGAGCTTCGCATTCGTGTAGACGACCGGAAAATCGATCTGGTCGTCGTCGGCACCGAGGTCGATGAAGAGCTCGTACACCGCGTCGAGGACTTCCGCGGGTCGCGCATCGCCGCGGTCGATCTTGTTCAAGGCCACGACGACCGGAAGGTGGCGGGCCATCGCCTTCTTCAGCACGTAACGGGTCTGGGGCAGCGGACCCTCCGCCGCGTCCACGAGGAGGAGGACTGAGTCGACCATCAAGAGGGATCGCTCGACCTCGCCACCGAAGTCGGCGTGGCCTGGGGTGTCGACGATGTTCAGCCGAACGCCGTCGTGGTCGACGGTCGTCTGCTTCGCGAGGATCGTGATCCCCTTCTCGCGCTCGAGGTCGCCCGAATCCATCACCCGATCGACGAGCTGCTCGTTGGCCCGGAAGGTGCCGGTCTGCCGCAGCATCGCGTCGACGAGGGTGGTCTTGCCGTGGTCGACATGGGCCACGATCGCAACGTTGCGGAGGTCCTCGCGGACGGAAGTGTCGTGGCTCGGGTCGGGCGAGAGCACGGCGGAGCGGGCATCAGGGTTCATGGGCCGCTGGATTGTCCCACGCATTTGCGAATTGCCGAGGAGGGTCGCTGCTAGCATCGCGGCGTGACCGTTGCCGCCGTGATTCTCGCCGCGAGCACCGAGTCGGCGCTCGCCGACGCCGAGGGTCAAGCCCGCGTCCGTCGGCTCGCGGACGCCGCGTGGTCGGGCGGCGCACTCCCGATTGTCGTGGTAGCGCCCGACCCAGATGGAGCTGTCGCCGCGGCGCTCGCGGGTTCCGCCGTCACCCTCGCGGAGCCGGCTCCGATGGACCAGGGCCCGGCCGCGCAGATCGCTCGCGGGATCTCCGTCGCGCTCGAGATCGTCCGCGATGTCGATGCCGCCTTGATCTGGCCGGCTCGGATGGTCTGGGTCGGGCCCGAGACGGTCACCTCACTGATCGAGGCCCACGGCGTCGATCGGTCGACGATCCTTCGGCCCGCCTACCAAGGCAATGCCGGCTGGCCGGTCCTGCTCCCCATCGCGGCGGCCGCGGGGCTCGCTGGCAGCTCGCCCGACCGAATGCCCGACGCGATCATCGACGATCTGGCGTCGGCCGGGACTCCGATGCGTCTTTTCGAGCTCGGCGATCCCGGCACGACGCACGACGCGTCGGTCGCGCGCGCTGAACTCCCTGCCTACGAAGGTCCGGCGGAACCCTTAGCGATCCACTCCCATGAGTGGGGCGCCGCACTCGCCGACGATCCCGAGGATTCGCCGCTTGAAGGCCCGTCACTTGCTCCGTACGCACAGGCCGGCGAGACCGAGTCCGACCCCACCGGTTGACGCCTACGCGAGCGCTGCCCGCGCGCGGTCTCGCATCCGGCCGACGGGGATCGTCGCGATGGCAATGCCGCCCACGACGAGCAGGACCCCGAGGAGCTGGGCGAGTGATGGCTCCTCATCGAGCAGGATCCGGGCCAGGATGACCGTGGCCACCGGCTGGGCCAGCAGGATGATCGAGACGACGGAGGCCGGCAGCCGCGGCAGCGAGATCCCGATCACCAGGTATCCGATCGACTGCGACGTGATGCCGACGAGAACGAGCCAGCCGTGGCTCGGCCAGTGGGGCACCGGGTCGAGCTCGCCCAGCAGCAGGCCGACGACGATGGCGACGACCGCCGTCGACGCCGTCGAGATCGCGACCGGTCCGGCCGGGCGGCGCAGGTCGCGGCCACCGCGCCGGATGACGAGGAGGTAGCCCGCGTAGGCGAAGGCCGTGAAGGTGCCGAGCGCGACGCCCAGCGGCGGGTTCGAGCCATACGCGCCCTGGCCGACGACGCCCGAGATCAGCACCGCGCCGACGAGTACGACTGGCAAGGCGAGGAGCGCGGAACGCGGCGGCTTCTCGCGAAAGAGAGCCCAGGCGACTAGCCCGACGACGAGGACCTGGAGGTTGCCGAGCACGGTCGCCAGACCCGCCCCGACGACGTCGACCGCGTGATGCCACGACAGGAGATCGGCCGCGAAGAAGACCCCGGCGAGGATCGAGAGCCGGACCACGAGGGGCGGCAGCGGCCCGTAGCGACGGTGCTCCAGGTACGCCACGGCGGCGAGAATCGGCAGTCCATACAGGCATCGGAAGACGGTCGCGGTGGCCGGAGTCACCTCGGCGAAGCGATAGAAGATCCCCGAGAAGGCGATGCACAGCGCACCGAGGAGCGCCGCGAGACGGGGCCGTCGCGCGATCGGCTCGAGGATCCCGAGCCCGCTCCCCGATTCGCTCAGCGCGTCCCCGATCCGACTGGCGGCTCGAGCGGCGGCTCGGCCGGCGGCTCGAACGGCGGCTCCACTGGCCGCGCCCAGCGATCACGCGTCTGCGAGCGGACGAAGCCCTCGCTCAGGTACAGCCCGAGCGCGCCCTCGTTGTGGCCGTTGACCGCGAGCGCGATGTGCCGAGCCCCGACCTCGCGGAGCCGTTCAACACCCCAGCGCAGGAGCTGGCGGCCGAGCCCGAAGCCCTGGCGATCCGGCCGGACGCCGATCGTCCAGATCTCCGCAGCGGGCGCCACGGCTCCATTGATTCGCTCCGGCTGCGTGGCGCAGAAGCCGACGAGCGACCCCGTCTCGGCCTCCTCGATGAGCAGGGTGTCCGCATCGAGGATCGTCGGGTCGTCGGCGGCCGAGTCGATGGCATCATCCGGAATCTGCAGCGGCGTCGCGTGGTCGGCAAAGGCCGCGTTGAACAGCGCCGCCCACGGTCGGGTATCCCGAGCCCGGTCGAATGCGCGGGCGGCGTAACCAGCGGGCCAGGTCGGCGGCTCGACCACGCTGGCCTCCGGAAGCTCGAGGTCCCAAAGCGTCGAATGGAACGCGAACCCGGTCGCGCGCAGGAATGCCTGGCCGGCGTCGTCGGCCGGCAGGAGCCCAAGCAGCAGGTTCGGCCGACCGCGTTCGTGCTCGATGGCGAGACCCGCGGCGACGAGCGACCGGCCAATCCCCCTTCGGCGGTCCTCGGGCCGCACGACGACGACCTTGAACTCGGGCGAGATGAAGCCGACGAGGTCGCCGGCCGCGCCGAATGCACCCGCGACGAGGTTCGGGGCAAACTCGAATGCGCGCATGAAGAACTTGGCGTCCGGGTCCGAGGAGGCGCGGAATTCCCCGGCGAGCCGGGCCCGATTGACCTCGGCCGCGAGCGCCGGATGGTCGGGGTTGAGGATTGGCCGGATGACCACCACCGAATCAGCCCGTTGGCGGCTGCGCCGTTGGGGGCGGTGCCGTCGGCTGCTCGGTCGCGCCCCCGTGCGTTGCCGGCGCGGTCTGGCCTGCATCCGTCGGTGGCGATCCCGCTCGTCGCGCGACGCCAACGAACTTCAGGCCGAGATCGGCGTACTGGGTCGGGTCGGGCGGCGAGGGTGCCTCGAGCATGAGGTCGGCCCCAGACTGCGTCTTTGGGAACGCCATGACCTCGCGAATGTTGGTCTGGTCGGTGAAGAGGGCCGCCCAGCGGTCGATGCCGATGGCGATCCCGCCGTGCGGCGGGGCGCCGTAGTCGAATGCCGTCAGCATCGCCCCGAACATGTTCTGCATCCGCTCGAGGCTGTAGCCCTGGAGCCCAAAGCTCCGCTCGAGCAGGTCGCGACGCCAGATGCGGATCGAGCCGCCGCCGAGCTCCCAGCCATTCAGGACGAGGTCGTACTGCATGGCCCGGGCGCGCCCGGCGGGATCGTCGGGCGAGGGAGTCGCGATATCGCCTGAGGCGGTCACGAGCAGCGATTCGTCCTCGGCGAGGACGCCTGAGAACGGGTTGTGGGTAGCGTCCCAGCGGTGCCCCTCGACATCCCACTTGTACATCGGGAAGCGATGGACCCAGCCGTAGGCAAGCACGTTCGGGTCGGCGAGCCCGAGCTGAGCGCCAAGCCGGACTCGCAGTTGGCCGAGGACCTCGTTGGCAACCGCTGCGCGATCCGCAACGATGAGGATCAGGTCGCCCGGGCTCGCCCCGGCGCGGGCGGCAACCCGCTCGGCGCCATCCCCGCCGAGGAACTTCGCGATCGGGCCCCGCACGTCGCCAGTCGACTCGACGGCAAGATGGGCGAGGCCCTTGGCGCCGTCCTTTCTGGCGGCCTCGGTCAGCTCGTCGATCTCGCGCCGGGTAGCCGCGGCGTGGCCCCGGGCGACGATCACCTTGACGACTCCGCCGCTTGCGAGCGCGTCGTCGAAGACGCGGAAGCCCGAGCTCGGGACGCCGGCCGCGTCCGTCAGCGCCGGACCCAGGTCCGCGAGCTCCATGCCGAAGCGCAGGTCCGGCTTGTCGGAGCCGAAGCGGTCCATCGCCTCGGCATACGTGAAGCGCGGGAACAGCGTTGCCTGGAGGGGCCGGTCCGGGACGACCCGCCGACTCACCTCGATCGCCATCCGCTCGACGAAGTCCATCACGGTCGCCTCGTCGGCGAAGCTCATCTCCAGGTCGAGCTGGGTGAACTCGGGCTGGCGATCGCCGCGGGTGTCCTCGTCCCGGAAGCAGCGGGCTATCTGGAAGTAGCGATCGATGCCGGCGACCATCAGCAGCTGTTTGAGCTGCTGCGGGCTCTGCGGCAGCGCGTAGACGCTGCCCGGCTGGAGTCGGCTCGGAACGATGAAGTCGCGCGCGCCCTCGGGGGTGCTCTTGATGAGACTCGGCGTCTCGATCTCGAGGAAGGCGTTCGCGAAATGCACCTCGCGGATGGCCTGGACGAGCGTGCTGCGAAGGACCATCCGGCGCTGCATCGGCCCCCGCCGGAGGTCGAGATAGCGGTACTTCAGCCGGAGGGTCTCGTCGATCGTGGCATCGGGATCGTTGATGTAGAACGGCGGGGTCTTCGCCTCGTTGAGGATCGTCAGCTGCGTAACTCGAACCTCGATCTCGCCGGTCGGCAGCTTCTTGTTCTCGGTTCCGGGCAGGCGCAGCGCGACGGTCCCCACGGTCGCGACGACGAACTCGCTCCGCACGCGGCTCGCGCTCGCGTGGGCCTCCGGCGCATCGACGCGATCGATCACGACCTGGGTGACGCCGTGGCGGTCCCGGAGGTCGAGGAAGATCAGCTGGCCGTGGTCCCGGCGACGATGGACCCAGCCCGCGAGGCGAACCTCGGCGCCGGCCTCGGCGGCCCGCAGCTGGCCGCAGCTGTGGCTGCGGTAGGAGCTGGAGAGGTCCGGCGGGGCAGCCGAGGCAGCGGGCTCCGAGGCGGGCTCAGCGGCGGACTTGGGGTCGGGCATGGCCCGGGTATGGTATCGGCCGCGCTCCGGGCGGGGCTAATCCCGTCCCCGGAGCAGCGAGACCCGAAACGGCCGGAGCTCGCCACGGCCGATGCCGCTCGCGATGGCCGGGTCCTCGGCCATGAATGCCTGGGCTGAGGCTTCATCGCGCGCCTCGGGAACACAGATACCGGTGTTGTGCGGGCCCCGCGTCGGCGCGACGAGGCGCTCCCGATGGGTGTCCCAGACGCGACCCTCCTCGTCAGTCATCGTGGCCGCGAATTCGTCGCGACGCGGATGGCTTACATAGATCCACTCCGCCATGACTAGGCTTCGCCCACCCCGTGGCGATGCGTCCGCGAAGCGCGCTCGAGGTCCTTCACCAGGTCCGTGTCCGCGATCGCGCGCTGGGTCCCGGCCTTGAGGTCGCGCAGCTGCAGGGTGCCGGCGCCAGCGGGACCGTCGGCGCCCGCCGGGCCGTTGGCGCTGGCAGAGTCTTGCGCGCCCGCTGCGCCTTCTCCGGCCCCGTCGCCGACGATCAGCGCGAAGTGGGCGCCCTCGCGGGCCGCGGCCTCGAGCTGCTTGCCCAGCTTCCTCTGGCTCAGCTCGGCCCGAGCGGCGATCCCCGCGGCCCGAAGCTCTGTGGCGATTCGAAGGCGCGCGGCGGTTGCCTCCGGCACCACCCCGACGACGACCGCGACCGGCGGCGGATCAGCCTCGGGCGCGACGCCCTCCGCCGCGCGCGCGATCACGACGCGGTCGATGCCCAGGGCGAAGCCGATCCCGGGTGTGCGGTTTCCGCCGAGGAGCTCGATGAGCCCGTCGTAGCGGCCTCCCCCGCCGAGGGCGTCCTGCTGGCCCTCCGCGCCAGGCCTGAAGTACTCGAACGTCGTGCGGGTGTAGTAGTCGAGGCCCCGGACGATCTCCGGGGCGAGCAGGTAGGCGATCCCGAGGCCGTCGAGATGGACCCGAACCGCCGCGAAATGCGCCCCGCACGGCCCACACAGGTGGTCCCACGCGAGCGGCGCCTCCCGATTGAGCTCCACCATCGCCGGATCCTTCGAGTCGAGGATGCGCAGCGGGTTCGTCTCGAGGCGGGCACGCTCCAGCGGCGGGAGGGCCGCCAGATGCTCGCGGTAGTAGGCGGTGAGTGCCGCTACGTAGCCCGGGCGGCAGGCCGTGTCGCCGATCGAGTTGAGCTTGACCTGGACCGTGGACAGGCCAATCTCACGGTAGAACCGCAGGCCGAGCTCGATGATCTCGGCGTCGACCGCCGGTCCCGGATCGCCGATCGCCTCGATATTCCACTGCCAGAACTGGCGATATCGCCCCGCCTGCGGCCGGTCGTAGCGGAACATCGGGCCGAAGAGGCTGAGCTTGACCGGCTGGGGCAGCGTGCGCATCCCGTGCTCGATGTAGGCCCGCACGATGCCCGCCGTCGCCTCGGGCCGGAGGGCCCAACGCTCGCGCTCCTCGCCGCGCGAGGGCGAGACCCGGAAGAGCTCCTTCTCGACGACATCCGTCACGGCCCCGATCCCGCGCTCGAACACTGCGCTCTGCTCGAATAGCGGCGTTTCGATGCCTCGGTAGCCGTACCGGCCTGCGAGCTCCGCTGCGACGCGCTCGAGCTTTGCCCAGGTGGGCCGCTCGGCCGGCAGGAGGTCGCGCGTGCCGCGGGGAGCTCGAAAGGTCGCCATGGATTCCACGATACCGGACGCGAGTCCGGCACTGACCTCAGCCGAGGTCGCGCGTGACGCTGAAGACGTCCTTCAGCTGCTCGATGCGGGCCAGGACGCGGGCCAGCTGGCTGACCGAGGCGACCTGGAGCGTTGCGCGTACGAGGGCGGCGTGATCCGGCCCCACCGAAACATCCGCGGCAAGGATGTTCACCTTGGCCTCCGCGACGACTTGCGTGATGTCGCTGAGGAGGCCCGTCCGGTCGTAGGCCTCGACTCGGATCGCAATCGGGTACGTCCGGGCCGGCGCAGCCTCCCATTCGACCTCGATCAGGCGCGTGACCTCGCGCTCGTTGAGGACAGTGGGGCAGGATCGCAGGTGGACCGTCACGCCCTTGCCGCGCGTGATGAACCCGACGATCGGGTCGCCCGGGATCGGGTGGCAGCAGCGGGCGAATCGCACGAGCAGATCGCCGACGCCCTTGACCCGGACGCCACCAGCTGGGGCCGGCTGGACGGGCGGCGCGACCGTGGGCAACGTGAGCTGCGTGTCGTCGACGACGCCGAGCCGCATGACCACCGATTGGGCGCTGATCGCCCCGTAGCCGATCGCGGCGAGGAAGTCATCGAGGCTGTCGTGGTTGTACTGCCGGGCGACCTCGACGAGCTTGTCCTGGCCCACCGCCGCGCTCGAGGTCCGGGCGAGCCGGCGGAGCTCCCGATCGAGCGCCTCGCGGCCGTGGACGATGTTCTCGTCGCGCTCCTGGCGCTTGAACCATTGCCGAATTTTCTCGCGGGCATGCTGGGTCCGGACGACGTTCAGCCAATCCCGCGACGGCCCATGCCCGGCCTTTGTCGTCACGACTTCGACGATGTCGCCGTTCTTCAGGCGGTAGTCGAGCGGGACGAGGCGGTTGTTGACTTTCGCGCCGATGGTCCGGTGGCCGACGTCGGTGTGGATCCGGTAGGCGAAGTCGAGCGGGGTCGCGTTCGCCGGCAGGTCCTTGATGTCGCCCTTCGGGGTGAACACGAAGACCTGGTCCTGGAAGATGTCGAGCTTGATGCCCTCGACGAACTCCGTCGCGTCGCTGACGTCTCGCTGCCAGTCCATCAGCTGCCGCAGCCAGGCGAGCTTGGCGTCGTAATCCCGATCGGACTTCGAGCCCTCCTTGTACCGCCAGTGCGCCGCGATCCCGACCTCCGAGACCTGGTGCATCGCGTGCGTCCGGATCTGGATCTCGAGGGGCTTCCCATCGAGCGCGATCACGGCGGTATGGAGCGACTGGTAGAGGTTGTTCTTGGGGACCGCGATGTAGTCGTCGAACTGGCCCGGGATCGGCCGCCATAGCGCGTGGACGATGCCCAATGCGGCGTAGCAGTCGCGGAGATCATCGACGAGGACTCGGATCGCGTACACGTCGTAGATCTCGCCGAACTCGGCGCTCTTGCGCTGCATCTTTTTCCAGATGCTGTAGATGTGCTTCGGCCGGCCCTCGAGGTCGGCGGTGATCCCGGCGGCCTCGAGCCGCGGTCGGAGCTCCTCGATCGCCCGGTCGATATAGGACTCGCGACTCTTCCGGCGGGTATCGAGGAGCTTCGCGAGCTCGCGGAAGCGGGCCGGCTCGATTACTTTGAACGACAGGTCCTCGAGCTCCCACTTGACCTGCCAGATCCCGAGGCGTTCGGCGAGCGGCGCATAGATCTCGAGGGTCTGGCGGGCGATCCGGAGCTGCTTCTCCGGCGGCAGCGCGGCCAAGGTCCGCATGTTGTGGAGCCGGTCGGCGAGCTTGATGAGGACGACCCGGATGTCGTCGGCCATCGCCAGGAACATCTTCCGGATGTTCTCGGCCTGCTGCTGCTCGTGGCTGAGCGTGCTGAATTTGCTGAGCTTCGTGACCCCGTCGACGAGATGGGCGACCTCGGCCCCGAAGCGGTCCTCGATATCGGGCAGGTCGTACTCGGTGTCCTCGGGAACGTCGTGCAGGATGGCCGCCTCGATCGCGATCGGGTCGATTCCGAGGTCGGCGAGGATCTGGGCGGCGGCGATCGGATGGATGACATACGGCTCACCGGAGGCGCGTTTCTGGGCGCCGTGAGCGTCGATTGCGAAGTCGATGGCGCCCTGGAGGGCCGCGAGATCGGCCTGGGGATCGTGCCGCTTCAGCGTGTCGATCAGGGTCGCCCGCATCGAGGTGACGCTCGGGACCTTTGGGGCCGGCTTGGCCGCCGCCGGTTTCGCGACGTCGGCGATGGCGGGCTTCGGGGACGCAGTCGTCGCCGCGGGCTTCGCCGCCGCGGACGTCCCATTGTCGGGTTTTGCCGGCTTCGATCGCGCCGCCGCGCGCGGCGCGCCCTTCCGGGCTGGACCGACCGCGGATGGAGCTGGCGGGCGAGGCTCGGCCGGTCGCACCGGCCGCGTGCGTGGGACGACCATCGTGCTTGAAAGTCTAGCAGCGCCTCGAGTGGCCTCCGATCGGGGCCGGACGGGCCGGCTCGACGGGCTGAAACCTCAGCTGTGCTCCTGCGCCAGCTCCACCAGGCGGGCATCGGAGATGCCGAAGTGGTGGGCCACTTCGTGGCGGAAGATCGTGATCTTGCTGCCCAACGGGGCGTTGCTGCCCCGTACTCGTCCGCGGTACCCCCGTGTAGAGCCCGAGCAACCCGGGGGCGCCCGTGTCCACAAGCTGAGCCGGTGTGGGCTCGTCTTCGACCACAACCGCCACCGTGTCGAGCTGGTCGCGGAAGAGGGACGGTAGCCCGTCCAGGGCGGCCACGACGAGCCCCTCGAAGCTGTCGCGGGACGTGTCGCTGGGAGGTTCAGGCCACGTGAGCCCGGATTCGGTGGCCATCAGCGAATTATCGGCGGGGCCGAGACCCGACCGAGCCTGCGGGGCTGGCCGTCACGAATCGCCCCGGTAGCCGAGCTCGGCGAGCGCCGACTCCGCAACCTCGCGCTCGCTCCACGGCTCGGCACCGGCCGGTCCGAGGTTCCAGGTCTCGTGTCCCTTGCCCGCGAGGAGGACGACATCAGCGGGCCGGGCTCGGGCGAACGCCTCCGCGATCGCCGCCCGCCGGTCCGGGATCACGAGGACCTCGTGGTCGCGCTGGAGACCGGCCGCCTCGGCACCCGTGACGATGGCCTCGAAGATCGCCGCCGGGTCCTCGTTCCGCGAATCATCCTCGGTCACGATGACGAGGCGACTTCGGGAGCCGGCGGCCCGGCCCATCAGCGGCCGCTTGCCCGTGTCGCGCTCGCCCGACGCACCGAACACGCTGATCACGCGCCCGCCATGCGGCGACGCGAGGTCGCCAAGCTCTCGCCCAACGGTGTCGAGCGAGCTCGGCGTGTGCGCGTAATCGATGATCACGTGGAACGGCTGGCCGCGAACCACCGCCTCCAACCGGCCCGGGACCCCGCGGAGCTCGCGGAGCCCGGCCGCGACGCGCTCGAGGTCCAGCTCCCAGCCAAGCCCGAGTCCGACCACCGCCAGGGCGTTGAGGGCGTTGAACCGCCCGCCGATGCGCAGCGCGACGGGCAGCGTCCGGCCGCCCGCCTCGACCTCGAGGCGGCTCGACGACGCATCGCCTTCGAACGAAACGAGGCGGACGTCGGCGCCGGGATCCACGCCGTAGGCGATCGCTCGCGCTCCAGCGGCCGTCGTCGCAGCAGCGAACGCCCGCCCATTCGGATCGTCGATATTCACGACGCCGATGCCGGGGCGGCCTTCGCGGTCCTCCCGGGGAAGGCGCTCGAACAGGCTGAGCTTGGCGGCCCGATACGCCTCGAACGTTCCGTGAAAATCGAGGTGCTCGTGCGACAGGTTCGTGAAGATGGCGGCGCCGTACGCCACGCTGCCGACGCGCTCGGCAGCGAGCCCGTGCGAGCTCGTCTCGATGACAACCGCCCGCCGGTCCGCGTCGACCATCTCCCGGAGCACGCCCTGAAGATCGATCGCCCCCGGCGTCGTGTTCGGTCGGTCGTTTCGGCGCAGCGTCCCGGCGACGCGGATTCCGATCGTCCCGACGATCCCCGTCGGCCAGCCGACCGCCTCGAGCGCCGCTGCCGCGAGGAACGTCGTCGTGGTCTTGCCGTTCGTCCCCGTCACGCCGACGACGTCGAGCTCGCGGCTCGGGTCGCCGAACCACCAGGCTGCCGCGGCCGCCAGGGCGACGTCGCTGCGTCGGACGACGAGTTGAATCACGGCGGCTCGGTCACTCGCGGCGTCGCTCGCGGGGTCGGGTGCGCCCACATTCGAGCCCAGCGCCGCTTCCACGATCACCCCGGCCACGCCCCGGCCGATCGCCTCGACGACGAAGTCATGACCGTCTACTCGCAGGCCGCGGACCGCCGCGAAGACCTGGCCCGGCTCGACTGCGCGCGAATCGCCGGCGATCCCCGTGACGGCGATCGACTCCAGCTCGTTTTCGGGGACCGGCTGCCCGCTGCCGCGGCGGATCGCGATGAGTTGGCCGTCCCCGTCGAGTCGCCGAACGAGCCCGGCGAGCGGCCGTTCGGCGGGTGTCACGGGGGCGTGCTCACGACGCGCTGGGTTCGGTTGCCGCGCCGGGCGGCTCGCCGGCTTCGGCCTCGTCGGCATCGCTGTTGGCGACGGGTCGTCGCCCAAGCCCGCGAAGGTCGCGAAGCGCTCGGAGAACCGGTCCGCGCGCCGTCTCGCCGAGTCGGAAGGTCGTTGCGCCAACGGGCGACAGGTCGAGATCCCATGCCCCGATGTACTCGATCTCGCGGCCGCCGAAGCCCTGCTTGAAGTGCGCGATCCCCGGATGCACGAGGCCCCACAGGTCGTACGACGTCGCGCCCTGCTCCCGCGACGAGCGGATCGCCTCCCACTTCAGGAGGTAGTTCGCGCGCAGGTTGGCCCCGGCTTCGGTCATGCCGCCGTAGGGCTCGACGACCCGATCGCCGCAGCGAACCAGCAGGAGGACGGCCACGGTCGCGCCCGAAGCGTCGTCGGCGAAGAGGAGCCGGCTCTCGCCCGTCGGCTGGAACGCCGACCAGAGGTCCTCGTACGCGCTCGCGGCCCGGACCGGCACACCCGCGCGGAGACCCGTCTCGCGCATCACGCGGTGGAAGACCTCGAATGCGCCGGTCTCGGCCGCAGGGTCCACGTCCCGGATCACGACGCCGCTCGTTCGCGCGCGGTTGACATACTGGCGCCACTTCTTCCGGAGATCGGACCAGAGCGCCGCTTCCTCGGCCCCGAGATCGATGATCCGGGTACGGCGGGGCTGCGCATCGGGCGCCTGGCGCCAGCCGAGCCCGCGGAGCTCTGCGACGAAGTCTCCGCCCCCCTCGAGCGTCGCGCCCGTCACGACCTCGGGGTCCATCCGCACCAGCGCAGCGCCACGCAGCCCCGGCACGCCTCCGCGAAGGCGCTCCGTCCAGGCGCCGAGCGCGCCCGAGGTCCAACGGTCGGCCAGCGGGCCGCGGGGCGCGTAGGCGAATCGCCACGGCAGCAAGGGCAGCGGCTGCACGAGGACCTGGGCGCCGATGACCCCCGAGGCCGGCGACGAGCCGACGACCAGCGCCGGCGACCAGCCGTTCGGGCGTTTGACCGTCGCCCACGAACTGGTCTGGAGGTACGTGGCCTGGGGATGTGCCCGGACCTGGGCATCCCAGGCGTCCGGGGTCCACGCCGGCCGAGTGCTCGCCGGGTCGCCAATCGCGTGACCGCCGTGCCCCGGATCGCCGCCGGCCAGATCCTCTGTCATTCCTCGGAGCCCCGATCGGCGCCGTCGTTGCCCACGCGACCCTCTGACGCGGCTTCGTCGCCGGGGGCGGGCCGCGACCGGCCGAGCGCGCGAGCCGCGACGCGCCCGAGCAGGTAGCGCGTCGGTCGGAGGACGCGTTCGTGGGCCCCAACGAGCTCGAGCCACTCGGCGCCGAACGACCGCTTGTGCTGGTAGAGCCCGAACATCGGCTCGCCCTCCCGGGGCTCATGACGGGCACCCGCGACGTCGACGCCGCCGAGGTCCATCTCGAGGTACTCCTCCTGGATAGCGATCTGGATCGCCCGCCAGCGGAGGAGGTGGAAGACGCCCGGGTGCCGCTCACGAGCGCCGGCCTCGTCGCCTGAGAACGCCGTCGACAGCCGGCCGCCATGGCGGTACAGCACGAGGCCAGCGAAGGGGACGCCCTCGAGGTCGCGGGCCTCCAGGAGCACGAGATACCCCGCCCGATAGGCGACGTGGCTCCAATCCAGGAACGAGGACCGGGCGCTCAAGGCGAAGCGGCGTCGGCGTCCGGTCGCCTCGAGGAAGCCGTGGAAGCGGGTGAGGGCACCCTCGGGCGAACCCTCGCGCGAGAGGAAGTCCGGACCCAGGTCGTCGTCCTCGACGGTGGCGTCATAGCGGACGGTCTTGATCCCCTGCCGTTCGGCCTGGTGGATCCGCTGTCGAGTCGACTTCGCGACCTCGCCGAAAGCGGTGTCCTCGTCGACCCGATTGCCCAGCTTGAGCACCAGGCGATGGCGGGAGGGCTGGATCTCCTCGATCGGGCGATAGCCGAGGGCCGCGATGCGATCGCCATAGCCCGTCCATGCCGCTACCTCGGCGTCACTCGCCACGACGTCGACGCCATTGTCGGCGAGCCACTCGGTCACCCCGCCGAGACGGGCCGCCAGCTCATCGACGGTGCCATTCGGAATCGGACCGCGGGAGACGTACGCGCTGGCGCTGCCGAGCAGTGGCCAGAATCGCAGGAGGGCGAGGACCGCCGAGCCATCCGAGCCGATCAGGAATCGGGGCTGCCAGCCCGTTCGGGTGCGGTACTCGGCCCACGCCCGGGACTGGAGGACGTGACCTCCGGCCGGATGCACCGTGAGCGTGTCCCAGGTTTCGAGCTCGCTCGGGGTTGCGTCGCGGAACTCGATCACGGTCGGCCGCGGCGACGGACCAGGTCGACCATGATTCCGACGATAGAGGGCAGTTCCGGTATCCGCAAGGCGACCGAGACGCCGACGTAGGCAAGGACGCCGGCGATCGTGGCCAGCCCGGCCTCGATGAGCAGGACCAGCTTGCCCGGTTGCGAGGTCACTCCGGCGGCGGCGCCCGGAGCCACGAGGCGGCCGCTCACCTCAAGGACAACGAGGGCCATGGCGCCCGCGACGATCGAGCCGATCGCGGCACGAACCGTGACGGAGGCGACCGCCCCGAGATCGAAGCCCGGCTCACGCCGACGGAGCATCCAGAGCAGCACGAGCGCCTCGATCCAGGCGGCCGTCGCGATCGCCAGCCCAAGGGCCGGAAGGCCGAGCGGGCCGACGAGCAAGACCCCGAGCGAGACGTTCACGACCACGGCGAGGATCGCCGCTGCGACCGGCGTCCGCGTGTCCTGGCGAGCGTAGAAGGCGCGGGCGAGCACGCCGATCGCGCTGTGCGCCGTCAACCCGAGCATGAAGAGGAGGAGCGTATCCGCCGTGAGCTGGACGGCGGCGTGCGTGAATCGGCCATAGCCGAGCAGGAGCTCGACGATCTGGAGGCGCAGGACCATCGCCAGCGCGGTGATCGGCAGCATCACGAAGATGAGGATGCGGAGCGATCGCGTCAGGAGCTCGATGTAGTTGCCCGTCCGGCCGATCGCGATCTCGCGCGACAGCGACGGAAAGATCACGATCCCGAGCGGAATCCCGATGACGCCGAGCGGGATCTGAAGCAGGGCGAATGCGATCGTGTATGCCGAGATCGCGCCCTCGCCGAGGTTCGACGCAAGCGACGTCATCACGACGAACGTGATCTGGGTCACGCCCAGGCCGATCACCCGCGGCCCCATCAGCGTGAGCGCGCGCCGGGCCTGCTCGTCCGACAGGTCGATGCGCGCCATGTACCGGAATCCGGCCCGGGCCAGCGCCGGAATCTGCACGACGAGGTGGCCCAGCGAGCCAACCACGACGCCGATCGCGAGCCCGGTGACGCCGAGCGGGCCGCTGAGGAGGACGGCGCCGCCGATGATCGCGAGGTTGTAGAGAATCGGGGCGACTGCGGAAGCGCCGAATCGGCGATCCGCGTTGAGGGCGCTGGTCGCGACGGCGCCGAGAGCAAGCAGGATCGGCGCGACGAGCATGATTCGTGTCAGGTCCACGGTTCGAGCGAGTCCGGCCGCATCGAACCCCGGCGTGATCGCGGCGACGAGCGGCTCCGCTGCCAGAAAGCCGACGATGGCGAGCACGGCCAACGCGACGAGCATCAAGTTCGCCACGGTCGAGACGACCCGCCAAGCCCGCTTCTGTTCGCCCGTTGCGAGGAGGCCGGCGACCAGTGGCACCAGCGCGGACGCCACGGCACCGGCGGCGACGAGCTGGAAGATCAGGTCCGGGATCCGGAAGGCCGCGAAGAAGGCGTCGAGATCGGCGCTCGCGCCGAACGTCGTGCCGATGATCAGGACACGGACGTACCCGAGGACCCGCGCGACGAGGTAGGTGGCGGCGACGAGCAAGCCGGCTCGCGCAAGCGTGGCCGCGCTCGTCCTGGGCGGCAGGGCCGCGGCTGGCGTCGTCGGATCGACGATGGCTTCTGCCTCGAAGTCCTCGCTCACGCCGGCCGGTCTACCGCGGGGTTGGGAGCGGACACTGCTGACCGCGCGCGTGGATGCGCGGTCACGTAGGCCGCGCGGAGTCGCGCGGGCGAGACGTGGGTGTAGACCTGGGTGGTCGCCAGGCTCTCGTGGCCCAGCAGCTCCTGGACGACCCGGAGGTCCGCCCCGCCGTCGAGCAGATGCGTGGCGAACGAGTGCCGCAGCGTGTGAGGCGACACGCCCTCCGGCAGGCCGGCGACCCGGCACAGGCGCGCGATCCGGAAGCGGAGGCCACGCACGCCGATCGCCGCTCCCTCGTGGTTCAGGAAGATCACGTCTGGCTCCGGTCCCGGCTCGCGCCGGCGAGCGAGGAGCGCGGGCCGGCCCGCGTCGAGGTAGGCCCGGAGCGCCGCGATCGCAGGCCGTCCGAGCAGGCCCGTCCGCTCCTTTCGGCCCTTGCCGAGCACACGGATCTCGCCGCGCCGCAGGTCCAGCGTCGCGAGCTCCGCCGACGCGAGCTCGCTGATCCGGAGCCCGGCGGCATACGCCACCTCGACGATCGCCCGGTCGCGCAGCGCAATGGCGCTCGCCACCGGCGAGGCAGCGCCGTCGCTCGGCGCGAGCAATTCGACCGCATCGAGGAGCCGCTCGATCTGCTCCACCTCCAGCACCCGCGGCAGGCGACGCGGAATCCGGGGCGTCGCGATCCCGCCCCAGGGATCACCCGGCGTCAGGCCGGCGCGGGCCGCGTAGCGATGGAAGGACCGAATTGCCGCAAGGCGCTGGCTGACCGTGCTCCGCGCGCCCGACGTCACGAGCCGCGCCAGGTACGCCCGAAGGTCGACTCTCGCAGGGGCCCGCCAGTCGGAGTCGCGGGCGTCGAGCCACTCGATGTACGCCCCGACGGCAGTCGCGTACGACCGGATCGTGTTCTCCGAGGCATCCCTCGCCCGGATTGTGAGCAGGAAGCGCGCCAGCGCGTCGGTTCCGCTCGTCATCGGGCGTTCACGCTCGGGTGGCGGCTCGGCGGGTTCTCGCTGGCCGCGACTTCGTCGTTGCTCGGCGCCCGGAGCCGCCAGATCGACCGGCTGCCCCACCGCTCCCCCGCCGTGCCGGTGCGATCGCCGCCGGATCGGGCGGTCCGCCTGGCAGCTCCGCCCCCACCGGGGCGATGCCGGGCGGCACCTCGACCGACGCGCCGCAGCGGAGGCAGATCGTCGTGCCGTCGGCGCGACGCGCGACGGGGCCGTCGTCGAGGTCGTGCAACGCGCCGATCGGCTCGTGGTTCGAGGTGAAGTCACACTTCGGATAGGCGGAGCATCCCCAGAAGACGTTGCCGGTTCGCCGGGCTCGACGCGCGACGAGGTGACCGTCGCCGTTCTTGGGGCAGATGACCTCGAATGGCAGCTGGTCCGGCGGCGGCGGACCCTCGCGCTTGATGTACGTACAATCCGGATACCGAGAGCAACCCACGAACGGTCCGAACCGACCCGTCTTGCCGACGAGCGTCCCCTCGCCGCACTGCGGGCACACCTCGCCTTCACCAGCCTGGGGCGGGGCCTCGTCGCCGGGCAATGGCCGAGATTCTTTGTGCTCGGGGAACTTCGAGCAGGCGAGGAAGCGCCCGTTCCGCCCGAGCCGGATGACCATCGGGTGGCCCTCCGAGCAGACCTCGTCGGTCTCCTCGGTCGTGAACTGCGCTCGTTTGAGCTCCTTGCGCTTGACGTCGACCCGATCGCGCAGCGGCTCCCAGAACGCCTCGAGCAGCGGCACCCAGGCGCGCTTGCCGCTTGCGACCTCGTCGAGGTCCTCCTCCATCTTCGCCGTGAACTCGACGTCGACGTAGTCGCCGAAATGCTCGACGAGGAGGTCCGTGACGATTCCCGCCACCGGTTCCGGGAACAGGCGCCGCTCCTCGATCCGGACGTAGCCGCGGTCGACGATCGTCGAGATCGTCGCGGCGTACGTTGACGGTCGGCCGATTCCGTGTTCCTCGAGCGCCTTGATCAGCGACGCCTCGGTGAACTGCGGTGGCGGCTCCGTGAAGTGCTGGGTGGTCTCAACGTCCGTGACGGCCGTCTCATCGCCCTCGGCCAGCGCCGGCAGGCGGCCTTCGCGTTCGTCCTCGTCGGCCTCGTCCCGGCCTTCGGTGTAGACGCGCGAGAAGCCGTCGAACAGTGTCCGGGTCGCGCTCGCACGGAGGCCGTACGGGCCGGCCTCGAGCTCGGCTGTGGTCGTCTCGAGCTCCTTGGCCTCCATCTGGCTCGCGAGCGAGCGCTGCCAGATCAGGCGGTAGAGGCGCAGCTCCTCGGGCTTGAGGAACTGCGCCAGGCTCTCGGGATCGCGGGCGAAGCTCGTGGGCCGGATCGACTCGTGGGCCTCCTGGGCGCCCTTGCTCTTCGTCTTGTAGACCCGGCCCTTCGGCATCGTGTACGGCTCGCCGAAGCGCTCCCGGATCACCTCGCGGGCCTCCCCCATCGCCTCGCCAGCGATCGCCACGGAATCGGTTCGCATATACGTGATCAACCCGACGTGGCCGTCGGGCGTGTCGACGCCCTCGTAGAGATGCTGGGCCACCGACATCGTCCGCTTCGGGCTGAACGAGAGCTTGCGGCTCGCCTCCTGCTGGAGCGTCGAGGTCGTGAACGGCGGCGCCGGGCTGCGCTTCTGGCGCTTGACGGCGATCGAGGCGACCTTGGGCTTCAGCGTCCTGAGCGCGATTGCGTGGCGCTCGGCGGCGGTCCCGTCGCCAACCTCGATCGGCGCGCCGTCGATCCGGACGAGGTCGGCCTCGAACGGCTCACGGGTCTTCGTTTCGAGCATCGCCTTGAGCGTCCAGTACTCGCGGGCGACGAAGCCGTCGATCTCGCGCTCGCGCTCGACGACGAGCCGCACGGCAACGGACTGGACCCGCCCCGCGGACAGACCGCCGCGCACCTTCCGCGACAGGAGCGGGCTCAGGGTGTAGCCGACGAGCCGGTCGACGATGCGCCGCGCCTGCTGCGCGTCCACGAGATTCGTGTCGATCCCCCGCGGATGGGCAAAGGCCTCCTTGATCGCCCGCTCGGTGATCTCCGAAAAGGTGACCCGCCGGGTCTTGGATTCCGGGACGTGGGCTGCTTCGGCCACGTGCCAGGCGATTGCCTCGCCTTCGCGATCGAGGTCGGTCGCGAGATAGACGGTGTCTGCCGTCTTCGCCGCCTTCTCGATGGCGTCGACCTGCTTGCGGCGGTCCTCGGAGATGACGTACTCGGGCGTGAAGCCGTGCTCGACGTCGACGCCGAACTTGCCCTTGCCGGGGTTGTCGGGGAGGTCGCGGACGTGACCGTAGGAAGCCAGGACGCGGTAGTCGTCACCGAGATATCGCTCGATCGTCCGCGCCTTGGCCGGCGATTCCACGATCACCAGGTGCTTCGGCATCCGGGGGAGTATAGCCACGGGTTCTCACCCGCCAGTCAACCGCGGGGACGAGTCTCCGGCGCTTCAGACACCGCCGCCCCAAGGGCGGCGACCCAATTTCGCGCGGGAGTCGCGTCGGACTTAGCGGATGTTCACGCCTCGCGAACGCGTCGGAGGAAGTCCTCGTCGATCTCAAGCTCGTCGGGCTCGGACGGTTCCGCGACCTCCGGTTCGGTCAGGCTGGCATCGACGCCCGAGTAGACCTCGACGAACCGCAAGGAGAGGTACGGAAAGATGAAGGTCGAATCGTTGCGATCGATGAACTTCGGGCGCTTCCCGTCAATCGTCCGCACGTTTCGGCACACGAGGGCGATATCCGTAGGCAGCGGCATCTCCTCGATGTCGACGACGATCGGCTGGTCATTGAGCGGGTGGATCACGGCTCGGAACATCGTTCATCGACCATAACACGCTCGAATCAGGCGGCGGGCGTCGCGCGTTCCGATGCGGGCTCCGGAGCTCGGGCCAGGCGCCGCGGAGCCCGTGTGGCCCATGCTCCTTCGAGGCGATACCGCCCATGGCTCGCCGACAGCTTGCCCGCTGCCTCCAGCCGCGTGAGCGCGCCGAGCACTGCGCCGACCGAGAGGCCCGTCACGGCCACGATCTCGTCGACGATGACGGCACCCTCGAGCAGCGCCGACCCTACGACGCGTTCATCCGGTGCCAGGCCGCCGAGGATGCTGTCGGTCGTGGGGAGTCGGACGTTCGACGTCGGCGTCGAAGGAAGTAATGGAGTCGCGTAGGCAGCCGAGGGCGTGAGCCCGAGGTCCTCGAGGAGCTGCGGAATCCCGGAGACGACCCGCACCAGCCCCGGCCAATCGCGCAGGAATCCGAGGCAGCCCGCCGACATCTGGGCGTCGATCGAACCGGGCACCACGAAGCAATCCCGGCCCTGCTCGAGAGCCCATGATCCCGTGAGCAATGCCCCGCTTTTCGCGCCGGCCTCGACGATGACCACCGCGTCGGCGGCACCACTGATCAGGCGGTTCCTCCGGGGGAAGGTCCACTTCGTCGGCTCGGTGTCGGGGGCGTACTCGGAGACGATCGCGCCGCCGGCCTCGATGATGGCGTCGGCGAGCCGGTCGTGCGCCGCGGGAAAGAGGCGGTTGTGGCCACTGCCGATGAACGCGATTGTCGGGCACTGCTCGGTGATGACGGCGGCGTGCGCTGCGCCGTCGATCCCGACGGCGAGACCCGACACGACCACGGCTCCAGCCCTCGCGAGGCTCGCAGCGATCCGACTGGCGACTCGGCGACCCGCCTCCGTGGGCCGCCTCGTGCCGACGACCGCGACCGAGTGGTCGGCGGAGAGGCTTCCGATGTTGCCGCGCACGAACAGCGCCACTGGTGGGATCTCGATCGCCAGCAATCGAGGCGGATAGTCGGGATCCCCAACGGCGACGACCCGGAGGGCCAGCGTTGCGATCCCATCGAGAATCTCGTGCCGCCGGCGGCCGGCATCGACGATTGCCTCCGCTACGGCGTCGGCCATCGACCGCGATGGGGACTCTCGATCCACACCGGCTGCGACGAGCGCGCGTTGCCCGTGCGGGCCGTTCGCCACCGAGAGAATCGCCGCGGGCGACCCGATCGCGGCCAGGAGCCGACCGAGGGTGATCGGCCCAAGGCCCTGGACCGAGACGAGGACCGCGAGCGCAGCCCGATCCTCGGATGCGAGCTGCGAGGCGAACCGAGTTTCGTCGGTCGCTTCGGGGCCCGTACCCACGCCCAGCACCTCAGAGCGCCAGGGCGTTGAGCGGCCGAGCAGCCGGCGCGCGCCATCGCGCGGCTTCATCGAGATGCGGCGCAAGCACCGCATCAGCCTCGGCGAGGTCGGCGATGGTGCGCGCGACGCGGAGCAGGCGCTCGGTTCCGCGGCCCGAGAGGCGCTCCACCTCGGACATCGCAGCGAGGCGAGCCTGGTCCGCCGGCGAGAGCCGCGCCGCCGCGCGGAGCATTCGGCCCGAGATCCGCGCATTCAGCGCCCGGCCCGGACGGGCGAGCTGCCGTGCCCGGGCTGCCGCGATCCGCGCCGCCACGGCCGCTGAGGGCTCGGGTTCCACATTCGTGAGCATCACCCGAGCCGGGATGCGCGGCATTCCTACCCACAGATCGATGCGATCGCGAAGCGGCCCGGAGATCCGACCCACGTACTTCTCCGCCACCCCAGGCCGGCAGACGCATGCGCCGTCGTCGCCACCGGCGTGTCCGCAGGGGCACGGATTCATCGCCGCGACCAGTTGGAATCTCGCCGGCAGCGTGACCGCGCCGCGCGCCCGAACGATCGTGACCCGGCCATCCTCGAGCGGCTGGCGGAGCGCCTCCAGGACGTCGCGCGAGAACTCGGCGAGCTCGTCGAGGAAGAGCACGCCGTGGTCGGCGCGAGTGACCTCGCCCGGGGCCAGGGCTGGGCCGCCGCCCACCATTGCCGCGTACGAGCTCGTGTGATGCGGCGCGCGATACGGCGCGCGCCGGACGAGCCCGACCATCGGACCTTCCCCGGACACCGAGGCGACGATCGTCGCCGTCAGGGCCTCGTGGTCCTCGAGCGCCGGCTGCAGGCTCGGAATTGTTCGCGCCAGGAGTGTCTTGCCGGTCCCTGGCGGCCCCATGAGCAGCAGCCCATGGCCACCGGCCAGCGCGACCTCGAGTGCACGCCGCGCCTCCGCGTGCCCGCGGACGTCCGCGAGGTCCGGGCCGTCGTTCGGAGTCGGGACACTCACGCTGCCGGATGCCGGCGCGTCCCCCACCCCAGCCGCTGCAAGCTCGACGCGATCCGGCTGCCGCGGCGATGAGCGGGGACGAGCGCGGAGGGCGTCCACCGCCTCCGGGATCGAGCCCGCCGGCAGGATCTCGACTCCACCGACGAGCCGTGCCTCCGCGGCGCCATCGGCCGGGACGACGATCCGTGCCACGCCTCTGCGGGCGAGGGCCAGCACCATCGGCAGCAGGCCCGGTACGGTCCGCACCTCCCCGCCGAGTGAGAGCTCGCCGATCAACGCCGCCCGGCCGGGCCGCGGCGTGAACTGCTCCGAGCCCACGAGGATCCCGATCGCGATCGCGAGATCCGCTGCGGTGCCGGTCTTCGGGAGGTCCGCCGGTGCGAGGTTGACGGTGATCCGCCGCGGCGGGTGGACGAATCCGGCGTTGCGCAGTGCCCCGCGGACCCGCTCCCGCGCCTCACGGATCCCGACGTCCGCAAGCCCCACGATCGTGAAGCCGGGCATGCCCGGCGCCACGTCGACCTCGACCCGGATCACGCGGCCATCGAGGGCGACTAGGGTGGCGGACAGCAGGGTCGCGAGCACTGCCCGACCCTACGGGCGACGGCTTACCTGACGCTCACCCGGCGTGGCAACGACCGTTCCGCGGGACGCTAGCGCCGCGAGGCGCCGGCCTTTGCGGCGATCGCGGCCTGAGCGACGGCCGCGTCGATCTGCCCGGCGAGCGCCCCGATCTCCTTTGCCAGCGGTGATTCCGGCTTTGAGAAGGAGAACGGCTGGCCCGTGTTCTGGGCCCGGATCGCGACCGCGTAATCGTTCGTGATCTTCGATTCGAACTTGCGCTTCAGGGCACTCTCGGCGGCCCCGGCGGTCACGCCGGTGAACGCGTTCGAGCGGTTCAGGACGAGCTTGAGCCGGTTCGACTGGAAGCCGATGCGCTGGAGCGCCTCCAGGACGAGCCGAACGTTCTTCAGACAGGACAGATCGGCGGTCATGACGACGTGGAGCTCGTCGGCGTGATCGAGAATCGAAAGGGTGAGATCGCCGAGGCGCTTGTCGACATCGACGATCACGTAGTCGTACATGCCCCGGAGGATCGCGAGGACGCTCGTCATCCGCTCTTCGGAGACGAGGTCGCTCTCCTCCGGCGTCGCCGGCGCGAGCAGGAGATCGATCCCCGAATCGTGCTTCACGAGGACCGACTTCAGGAGCTCGGCATCGACATTCGGGGCGGAGGCGGCGTCGATGATGCTCTTGCGGTCGTTGCCGAGGTCGAGGAAGACGCGATGGTCGCCGAACTGAAGTGCTGCATCGACGAGGACGACCTTGCGATCGTGGAGGCCTTGCAGCGCGATCGCGGTGTTGATGGCGATCGTCGTCGACCCCACCCCGCCCTTCGCGCCGTAGAACGCGATCATCCGCCCGAGCGGCGGCTTGCCGAGGGCCCCGCCCTCCTGCGGGCCGAACCGCGCGAGCAGGCTTTTCATCCGGGCGAGGAGCTCTGCTTGGTGGAACGGCTTCACGAGGAAGTCGTCCGCCCCGGCGCGGAGGCCGCGGACCTTCTGCTCGACCTCCTTCTCGGACGTCAGCATGATGATCGGGACGTGGCTGCCGCCGCCTTCGTCGGTCCGAATCTTCTCGGCGACCGCGTAACCGTCGAGCTTTGGCAGCCCGACGTCGAGCAAGATCAGCGCCGGCGATTCGGCCGACCAGAGCCGGATCGCCTCCTGGCCGTCGCCGGCGACGATGACGCTGTAGCCGGCCTGCTTGAGCGTGTACTGGAGGAGGCGCTGGACGTTGGCTTCGTCGTCGACGACGAGGATCTTCGTCATCGGGCCGCCTTCGCATCGCCGCCGGACATGCCGCGCTCGACGAAGCCCGTGAAGGGCTCGACGAGCCGCGTGAACTCGGTCGGGATGACGAACTTCGTGGCGGGGCTGGCCCCGAGCGCCTTGAGCGCGTCGAGGTACTGGAGGGCCATCGTCTTCTCGTCGATGCCGGTCGCCGCCTGGAAGATCCGAGTCAGGGCCTGGCCGAAGCCCTCGGCCCGCAGGATCGCGGCCTGCTTGTCGCCCTCGGCCTTCAGGATCTCGGACTGCTTCTGGCCCTCTGCGACGTTGATGGCCGACTGCCGGGAGCCCTCGGATTCGGTGATGACGGCGCGCCGCGTGCGCTCGGCGGAAAGCTGGCGGTTCATCGCGTCCTGGACGTCGCGCGGTGGCGTGATCTCGCGGATCTCGACCGTCGTGACCTTGCCGCCCCAGCGCTCGGTGACCTCATCGAGCTTCGTCCGGAGGACCTCGTTGATTTGCTCGCGCTTCGACAGCACTTCGTCGAGGAGGATGTCGCCGATCACAGCGCGGAGGGTCGTCGTGGCAACGCCCTGGAGGGCGCCCGCGAAGTTCGCGACGTTGACCACGCTCTTGAGGGGCTCGCTGATCCGCCAGTAGATGAGGAAGTCGACGCTGATGGGGGCGTTGTCCTTAGTGATCGTCGTCTGGCTCGGGACCTCGATGAACTGCTCGCGGACATCGACCTTCACGGGCCGGTCCACGATCGGGATCAGGAAGTTGATGCCCGGGTTGCGGACCATGGCCTCGTTCGTCTTGCCGAGCCGGAAGACGACCATCTTCTCGTACTGCTGGACGACCCGAACCGAGAGATACACGAACACGAGCAGTACGACCACCACGAACGCGACGATCGCAGCCAGCACGGCGCCTTCCATCAGAACCTCCTACGACGACTGTGCAGATGATGACGCGTCGGCCTCGACGACGAGCGTCAGCCCGTCACGAGCGACGATTCTGACCGGCGTGTCTCGCCGGAGCGGGTGGTTGTCGGCGGTTCGCGCGGACCACTCCTCGCCACCGGCGTAAACGGACCCGACCGGCTCGAGGGGGCGACGGACGACACCGAGCGAACCCGGCGGGACAGCTGCGGCGGTACCGGCCATGCCGACGGGCGGGGCCATGCCCCGCGATCGGAGCGCCCCGTACACCACGAGAGCCATGAGGGCGGCAGCGGTCACGGTACTGGTGACGATCACGGGAAGGGCGACGCGCACCGCGGGACCAAAGGGATCGACCGGCCCGGTGAACAGGGCAGACGCTCCCAGCGCCAGGCACACGACGCCGCCGACCCCGAGCAGCCCGTGGCTCGTCACCGTCAGCTCGAGGCCGAACAGCACGAAGGCGAGAATCACGAGCAGGAGGCCGCCGACGTTGAGCGGCAGCGCTCCGAGCCCGATGAACGCGAGGATGATCGCGATCCCGCCGAGGATGCCGGTCACGAAGTTGGGGCTCCAGAGCTCGGCGAGCAGGCCGACCGAGCCGGTGCTCAGCAGGAGGAACGCGATCGTCGGATCCGACAGGAGCCGGAGGAAGGATAGGAACGGGCTCATCGGCTGCTCGGTCGTCGTGGCGCCGGCCAGATCGAGGGTCATGTCGCCGGCCCCGGTGTGGACGACCTTGCCGTTCGCCTGGGACAGCACGTCGTCGATCGTCGCCGCCTCGCCATCGACCGCGCCCGCCGCGACGGCTTCGGTCACCGTGTAGGCCTTGGCGTTCTGGACCGTGGAGACGGCCCAATCGAGCGGCCGGTGTCGCGCATCCGCGATCGATGAGATCATCTTGATCGCGATGTTCATCGTCTTCTGGCCTTCGGTCCCTGTGATGTCCTCACCCTGGGCCCCGACCGGCGACGCGGCACCGATGCTCGTCCCGGGTGCCATGTAGGACAAGTTCGCCGCCAGCGTGATGAATGTCCCCGCGCTCGCCGCGAAGCCGCCGGACGGGGCGACCCAGACGATGACGGGGATCTTCGCGTCGATCATCGCGCCGGTGATGTTCTGGGTCGCGAGGAGGCTGCCACCCGGCGTGTTGAGCTTGACCACGACGGCGGCGTCGCCGTCGGCCGCGGCCCGCGAGATGCCGTCCGCGAGGTAGTTGGCCATGCCCTCGTCGACGATGCCCGTGGCCGGCAGGACCACGACGGTCTTGTTGGCCGCCCGGGCGCCGCTCGCGATCAGCAACCAGCCGAGGGCGGCGACAATGATCGCGAGGCGCGGCGAGGCGTGATGGCTGGTGCGATGGCCCAAATCGGGAGTCCCCCTCAGCAGGAAGTATCGCACCGGCGCGGGGGGATCACGGTCAGCCCGGGACGGCCCGTTCTGCGCTGTCGAGCGCCTCGAAGATCAGCCGGCTCCAGGTCTCGAGATCATCGGCGACGGCAGCCACGTCTACGGGCTCTGCGAAGGCCCCGCTGAGCTTCTCGGTCTCGCGAATCGCGACCGGCTGCCCGCCCGCATCGGCAACGAAGACGGCGCCGACGTGGACGCTGCCGACGTCGGTCGTATCGTCGTTGAGTAGGCCGACGAGCCGAAAATCGGGCGTGAAGTCGGCATCGATCTCCTCGGCCCACTCTCGACTCAGGCCACCGCCGAGATCGCCGTCGCCGGGGTTCAGGTGGCCGCCCACGCCGATCGACCAGCGATCGTGGAGCCGCTCGTCAGCGCCGGCCCGTGTTCGCCGCATCAGGAAATAGCGGTTGCCGTCACGAAGCACGAGGTACGGAATGACCTGCTTGAAGGAGCGATTGCTTTCCATCGCCGCGCGCGACTTGAATTGGCCCTCCCGGGCCACGAGGGCCTCGAAGTCCGTCGTTCCGGCCTCCCGCAGTGCGAGCCAGCCTGGGTCCGCCATGATCGCGGCTCGTGGGATCACAAGGACCTGCTCGGGCTCGGGTTTGGGGATCATCCTTCGGTCTCGTCCGATCCGGGCGGCGCCGCGAGGAGGCGACGGGCCGCCTCGAGGCGCTCTGCGAGCTTCGGCGCATCCGGACCGGAGGGCGCTTCCAGCGCCTCGATCCAGCGATCGATGGCGGTGCGAAACGCCCGGAGCTCCGTCGCGACGTTCCCGGCGTTCGTCGCCAGGATGCCGGCTCCCATCTCGGGATCCCCGCGGGCGAGCCGCGTCATGTCCGCCCAGCCGCCCGCCGCGAGCGATCGAGCGGTGGACCACGATTTGCCGCCGGCAGCCTCGCCACCAGCGACGGCCTCGACCAGGGCCGCTGCCGCGACCAGTGGCAGGTGGCTGATCGCCGCGACCGCGACGTCGTGCTCGCCGGCCGAGAGATGGACGGGCGTGGCCCCCGTCGCCGCCGCAAGCGCTTCCACACGAACGACATTGCCCGCGCTTGCGTGGGCCGTCGGAACGATGACCCAGGGTCGGCTGCGAAACAGATCGGGGTCGGCCGCCTCGACACCGGACGTGTCGCGCCCGGCCATCGGATGACCGCCCACGAATCGCAAGCCGCGCGATGCCGCCCGCTCCACGATCGCTACCTTGGTGCTCGCGACGTCCGTGACCGTCGCGTTGGGGTCGAGCGCGGCCCCGACCTCGGCCGCGATCGCGTCGAGGAGGCCAAGAACCGCGAGCGGCGGACCAGCGAGGATGATGAGGGCGGCATCCCGGATCGCCGCTTCGGCCGATGGCGCCGCCTCGTCGATCAGTCCGCGCCGCAGCGCCCCCGAGGGTCCGCGACCGGACGGCGTCCACGCGACCAGTCTAGCCTCGGCCCCCGCGGCGCGCAGAGCGCTGGCGATCGAGCCGCCGATCAGCCCGAGGCCGAGAAAGGCGATCCTGTCCGGAAGCAGGTTCGCGGCCGCGCGTCGGGCGTCCGCGAAGTCAGACGGAATACGGTCCGCTGTCATTGCGCCGCCGTCCGCGCTGCTGTCGTCGATCGGCAATCCGGCGTTCGATGCTGTCCGGCGGCCCCGGGTCGTTCGGCGGGTTCTGGCGTTGGTGTTCGTGCCGTCGGTTGTCAGCCCCGCGACGGTCGGGGTCGAGGCCGGCGCCACACCGCGGGCAGCGCCGCTCTTCCGCGAACAGGGACTCGAGCGGCGCGGTTGTGTAGACCTGGCGGCCGCACGTGCGACACACGATGGTGGGCATCGGTTCGATCGTAGCAGGCAGTTGCCGTTGAACCGCTTAGCCCCCGAGCGTGGCCTCGGCGACAGATTCATATCGCGCCGGTCCGCGACCGAGGAGGCTCCGGAAGAGCACGACCCGCTCGGCCGTGAACGGCGCCTCGAGCGTCTCGGCGGCCGAGATCAATGCCCGCGCGGCTTCCGGCGCGGAGCGGAGCCCGTCGGTGCGGGCAATCGTCAGATGCGGCGCGAACGGGCGGGTCTCGAGCTGCGTGCCGTCGACGGCCGCCACCGTCCCGAGCTCTTCGGCGAGCTGGGCCAGGCGGTCGGCGCCAGTCTCGATGCGCAGCCACAGCGTCCGGGGGTGGAGCGGTCCGGGAAACGCGCCCGCCCCGGAGATCGTGACGGGAAACGGGGCCACCCCAGCCGCCACCGACGCGAGCGCAGCCTCGAGCTCCGGGATGCGATCGAGCGGCGTCGGGCCGAGGAACCGCAGCGTCAGATGGAGGCCCTCGATGCGGACCCAGCGAATCTTCGCGGAGCCGTCCCCGACGGACGACTGGACGGTCGCCATGAGCGACGCGACCCGCTCGCGAGCGGGATCCGGGATGGGAACCGCGAAGAAGAGCCGCGGCCTCGCCGGGTCGTCCTCGACCGGAACGAACCGATTGCGATGCCGGTGCGCTATGGCCTCAGCCACCGCCCGCTCGGGTCGCGGGTCCGGCTGCGGCGCTAGCGGCGGGTCGCCGGGCGTGGCCCTCGCGCTCCCAGAGCGCCCGATCGTGGACCAGGATCTCGCGAGCCCGCCCCCCGTCGCGCCAGCCGACGACGTCGACCTGCTTGTCCTCGAGCAGCTTGTACGTGTTGAAGAAGTGCTCGATCTCGACGAGGCGATGGGGCCGCATCTGCTCGATCTTCGTCACGTGCTCCTGGTGCGGATCGGCCTCGGCCACGCACAGGATCTTGAAATCCTCGCCCTTGTCATCGCGCATCTCGAGGACGCCGACGGGCCGGGCCCACACGTGGCACCCGGTGAAGGTCGGCTCGTCGATGATCAGGACCGCATCGGTGTGGTCGCCGTCGTCGGCGCGCGTCCCCTCGATGAACCCGTAGTCGAAGTTGTAGAAGACCGCCGACGACAGGACACGGTCGAGGCGGAACACCCCAACGGACTCGTCGAACTCGTACTTGTTGCGGCTCCCGCGCGGGATCTCGACGACGACCTCGATCCGCTCGGGAAACACCGCCGCGCCGGTCATTCGGTGTACAGGCGCTCCTCGATGAGCTTTTCCTGGACTTGCCGGCCGGTCGGGTCGAAACAGGAATACTCGAAATGCTTCTCGTACTCGAGCTCGATGTTGTCCTGGCCGCTGCGGTTCTTCTCGACCGACACGATGATCCAGTCCCGGAAGCGTTGTGCCTGGTACGGGTTGAATTCGATGTTGACCTTCGCGACGATCTGGTACTTCTCGTTGAGGATGAGGATGACGTCGGCCTCGTAGTTGATCGCCGAGGAGCCGCGCAGGTGGTAGTTGCGCAGGCGGGTGGCCTTGAGGCCCTCCTTGTCGGCGGCGACGATCGCGACGACCGGCACGTGCTCCGTCAGGGCGATGTCCTTCAGCCCGTTCACGACGTACGTGACCTTCTCGGACTCGTTCGACGGCTCCGGGAGGACGGGCACCTTCTGCAGGTAGTCGACGAAGACGACCAGCCGGCGGTCACCCGATCGCTCGCGATGCTGCTGGATGAGCTCCCGCAGGTTGTCGACGGTGCTCGTGGTGGCGGACCCGCGCATCAGGAAGAGGTTGTGGCCGTAGCGCGCGAGCCGCTCGAGCGAGGGTCGAAGCTTGGGGTTCGCCGCGATATCGGGCAGGCCCTCGCCCGCCTTGGCCCAGCTACCGAGCACCTCGCTCCGGACGTCCTGGATCTTCACGGCGCCGGCCTTGTGCGGCAGGCGCGGCAGGAGCGATTCCATGGCGATGATCCGATTGAGGAGGTCCGCCTCGTCGTGCTCGAAGCAGACGTAGAGAACGTACGCCTGGCCGGAGGCGGCGATGTTGCGCGCCATCTGGAGCGCCATCGTGGTCTTGCCGGTGCCCTGGGCACCGCCCATGAGGAGCATCTCGCCGGGGCGCAGGCCACCACCGATCGTGCGATCGATCGGCGGCATCCCGAGGGGCACCGGCTCGTAGTCGGCGATCTGGCCGCTCATGACCCGGTCGTTGACGTCGATCAGGATGTCGAGCGAGGAGCGGGGTGTGAGCGATCCGCTGGCGGTATCGACGCGCCACGGCGCGGGCGCCGGCTCGGGTTCGACGAGCTCCGCCGTGCTACCAGCCCGGCCCGTGCGAGCTGCGACAGGTCCCGGGGCTCGACGCGATCGCCCCGCCTCGGCGGCCGCCGCGCCCTCATCCGCCGGCGCGGATCCGTCGGGAGCCGTGCCCTCGGGAGCCGTGCCCTCGGGAGCCGTTTCTTGAGCCATCCCGTCCTCCGAACCCGGCGCTTCCGCCGCGATGTCCGCGTCGCCGTTGGCTTTCATGTCGCTGTCCCCCGCATTGGCGTCATCGTGGCGAGATCGTCCCACAGGCGGCAAATCGTACGAATCCCCCGTTCGTAGTTGTCGAGGACCATCGATTCGTTTGGCGCGTGGGCGTGGGAGTCCGGATTGGCGAAGCCCAGCATGACGGGTGGCAGCCCGAGAATCGAGTCGAACATCGCGGCCACCGGGATCGAGCCGCCGCCGCGGATCAGGTACGGCTTCGCGCCGAACGTCGCCTCGAGCGCTCGAAGCGCGGCGACCGCGACCGGATGATCAGCGCTGACGACGGTCGGGCGGCCGCCGCCGAGGTTTGTGACCTCGACGTGGACGCCCGGCGGCGCGACCTCGAGGACGCAGGCTCGGAGGAGCTCGAAGACGCGGTCCGGGTCCTGGTTCGGGACGAGCCGGCAGCTGACCTTCGCGTGCGCCTTGCCGGGGATGATCGTCTTGGAGCCGTGGCCCTGGAAGCCACCCCATATCCCGTTGACGTCGAGCGTCGGGCGGTAGCCGAGGCGCTCCAGCACGCTGTAGCCGCGCTCACCGACCAGGGCGGACGCGCCGGTCACCTCGAGGAGGTTCGCCTCGTCGAGGGGGATCTGGGCGATCTCCGCGCGCTGCTCCGGGCTCAACGACGCGACGTCGTCGTAGAAGCCGGGCACCTGGACGACGCCGTCGCGGTCCTTGAGCGCCGCGATGATCTGGGCGAGCGCGTTCGCCGGGTTCTCCACGACGCCGCCGTAGCCGCCCGAATGGACGTCGCTCGACGGTCCCGAGACATCGATCTGGACGTAGGTCAGGCCCCGGAGTCCCATGGTGAGCGCCGGCCGATTGCCCTCGAGGAAGCCGGTGTCGCTGATGATCACGGCGTCCGCCTGCAGGCGCTTCCGATTGGCCTCGAGCCAGCCCGCAAGGCCCACCGAGCTCGACTCCTCCTCGCCCTCGAACACGATCCGGAGGTTCAGGGGCAGGCGACCCCGTGTGGTCAGGAGGGCTTCCGCGGCGCGGAGGTGCATGTGGAGCTGGCCCTTATCGTCGGCCGAGCCGCGACCGACCATTCGGCCGTCCCGGATGAACGGCTCGAACGGCGCGGTCTCCCACTCGTCCAGCGGGTCGACCGGCTGCACGTCGTAGTGGCAATAGACGAGGATGGTCGGGGCGCCGTCGGCGTGCAGCCAGTCGGCATACACGATCGGGTAGCCCTCGGTCTCTGCGGCCTCGGCCTGCTCGAAGCCAATCCGAGTGAGCTCGGCGACGATCCACGCCGCCGCCCGACGGATGTCACCCTCGTGCTCGGGCAGGGCCGAGATCGACGGGATCCGGAGCAGCTCGAGATACGAGGCGTGACGGGCCTCGAGCGTCGAGTCGAGGTGCGCCTCGACGGCTGCGTCGGTCAGCGGATTACGCCAGGTTCGGGGCCGGCGATGACTTCGGCTTCGGCTCGGCCTTCGGCTTCGGCAGCAGCTCTGCCGGTGCGTTCGGGGCCGGCGGCTCGTGCCGTCGCGGCGGAAGACCGTGAAGGTCCTCCTTCGGCGGCAGGTCGCTGAAGAGCGTCTCGAACGCGGCGCTGTCGACGGTCTCCTCGGCGATCAGCTTCTGGGCGAGCGCCTCCAGCCGGTCCCGATGCGTCTCGAGCACCTGGCTCGCCCGCTCGTACGCGCGGTCGATGATCGCCCGGACCTCTTCGTCGATCCCCTTTGCGGTCTCGTCCGAATAGTTCCGCTGCTCGCCGATCTCGCGTCCGAGGAACACGAGCTCGTCGCGCTTGCCGAACGAGAGCGGCCCGAGACGATCGCTCATCCCGAACTCGGTGACCATCCGTCGAGCGAGGTCGGTTGCCTTCTCGATATCGTTGCTCGAGCCGGTCGTCGTGTCGCCAAAGACCAGGCGCTCGGAGACGTTTCCGGCCAGCAGGCCGGCGATCTTGTCCTCGAACTCGGACTTCGACTGGAGGTAGCGGTCCTCCGTCGGCAGGGCCATCGTGTAGCCGAGGGCCATGCCGCGGCTGATGATCGTGACCTTCGTGACCGGATCGCACTTCGGCAGGATCCGCTGGACGACGGCGTGGCCACCCTCGTGGTAGGCGATGATCAGCTTCTCGGCTTCCGAGATGACGCGCGACTTGCGCTCGGGGCCGGCGACGATCCGCTCGAGGGCCTCCTCGAAGTCGTTCATCGTGATGCTCTTGCGGTTGCGGCGCGCGGCGAGGATCGCGGCCTCGTTCATGAGGTTCGCGAGGTCCGCGCCGGAGAAGCCGGGCGACTGACGGGCCAGGTCCTCGATCGCAACGCCCTTGTCGAGGGGCTTGCCCTTCGAGTGGACCTTCAGGATCGCCGTGCGGCCCTTCATGTCCGGCCGATCCAAGATGACCTGGCGGTCGAACCGGCCCGGGCGGAGGAGCGCCGGGTCGAGGACGTCGGGACGGTTCGTCGCCGCGACGACGATCACGTTCGTGTTGGTATCGAAGCCGTCCATCTCGACGAGGATCTGGTTGAGGGTCTGCTCGCGCTCGTCGTGGCTGCCGCCGAGGCCAGCGCCTCGCTGGCGCCCGACCGCGTCGATCTCGTCCACGAAGACGATGCACGGCGAGTTGCGCTTGGCCTGGTCGAAGAGGTCGCGGACGCGACTGGCGCCCACGCCGACGAACATCTCCACGAACTCGGAGCCCGAGATGCTGAAGAACGGAACGCCGGCCTCGCCGGCCACCGCTCGGGCCATCAGGGTCTTGCCGGTTCCGGGAGGGCCCACGAGGAGCACGCCGCGCGGGATGCGCGCGCCGAGGGTGTTGAACTTCTCGGGGTACTTCAGGAACTCGACGATTTCCTGGAGCTCGGACTTCGCCTCGTCCACGCCGGCGACGTCGTTGAACGTCACGACCTGCTTGTTGCCGAGGAACATGCGGGCCCGGCTCTTGCCGAACGACATCGCCTGGTTATTCGTGCCCTGGGCCTGCCGCATCATGAAGAAGATGAAGCCGCCGATGATGATCAGCGGGAGCAGGCCGGTCAGGATGAGCCCAAGCCACGAATTGTCCGGGGCCGTTTCGAGCTTGTAGCTGTTCTGGTCGAAGGGGTGCCCGCCTTGATTAGCGGCGACCTGGATCTTCTCGAGGACATCGACGTTAAGTCCCGGGAAGACCGGCGCGATGACGGTGTAGGTCGTGCCATCCGTTCCCTTGACGGTGAGCTTCTGGTCCTGCTGGTCGACCTCTTTGACCTGACCCGCCGAGATGTTTGTGAGGAACTGGCCCCAACCGACTTCCTTGTTGGGAGTCGAGCCGGCGAGCCACGTGTACAGCAGGGCCGAGATGCCCATCACGAGGACGAGCATCAGCAGGCCATTGCGCATGAACTTCGGATTCAAGGAGCGCCTCCGGATCGGGACGGCCGAACGCTGAAGCCGTCCCCTGTGGCGAGTATAGCGGTGGGGTTCTTGGAGTCCTCTGAGACGGTCGGCGCGGTGCTGGCGGTATTCGTCAGGGATACGCGGTAGACCCTGCCTCGGATGGTGCGACAGGGATTGGTAGCTGGGACAGGACTCGAACCTGTGACCTAGCGATTATGAGCCGCTTGCTCTACCACTGAGCTACCCAGCCACGGGCGAGGAATGGTACCGGGTCGGGACTCGACGGCCCGTCAGCCCCCGAAGATCGTCGAGAGCCAGACCTCGAGCGAGGACCGTCGGTCGTGGACCGCGCCGAGCCGGACCGCGGCGGACCCCGGCGCGTCGGCCGCGAGTGGCGACGCATCAGCGCCGAGGGTGAAGGGAATCTCACCCGGCCCGCCAAGGCCAAACGCTCGACCCTGGAGCCGGATGAACCGGCCGTCCTGGACGCTGGCCAGGTCCTGCTGGAGCGTCGAGACGTCCTCCCGGAGCGCCGCGTTGGCGGCACGGAGGTCATCGGCCCGGGTCGAGGCCGCCGTCGCGTCGCCGACCTGGCGTCCGAACGCGAGGACAAACCACGCGGCCACGATGACCGCGGCTACGGTCGCGAGGCGCCGGCGGGACAGGCCGGGCAGTGGCAGCGAGGCGGGGTCGAGTGGCGGGCGGCCGCCCATGTCGGGTCTTGCGGTCTCTGCCGCGGTGATGCCGGGCTTCGCCTTGGCCTCCCCGGCTGCGCGCTTCGCTCGCCGGCAGGTGCCGGAGTCGGCCTTCGGAGATGCGGACGGCAGGCGCCGGAATGCCGGGATCGCGCTGACGTCGCGCGTGTCCTTCGGGCTGGGGGCCGGCATCCAGCGAGAGTAGCTACGGGTCAGGGGCCGTGTCAACCGCCGGAGCCGTGCTGCGGGTTGTGGCAGCCGAGTTGACACATCGCGCCGTAACGCTGGCGCTACACTCCCCGAAACAGAACGGGCGTTCTCTATCGAGGCATGCGATGCGGACCTATGCGCCGGCCACCACCGAAGCGGTCCTGAGCCGGCTGCTCGACGAGCCGTCGATGGCGAATGCCGTGCTGCACCACGCGGTCCTGCCGGCGCGCGAGGCCGTGATGGCGCCGTTCCCGGAATGGCTGGATCCGCGGATCGTGCGCGGTCTCGAGGGTCGCGGGATCACCTCGCTCTATGCCCACCAGGCGGAGGCGATCGAGGCGGTCCATCGCGGCGAGGACATCGTCGTCGTCACGCCGACTGCGTCGGGCAAGACCCTCTGCTACATGCTGCCGGTCCTGCAGGCGCTGGCCGTCGATCCCTCGGCGCGAGCGCTCTTCCTCTTCCCGACCAAGGCGCTTGGCCAGGACCAGGTCGCGGAGTTCGCCGGGCTCGCCCGGGCGAGCGATCTGCAGGTGGCCGCTGCGACGTACGACGGCGACACGCCGGCCCCGATCCGGTCGGCGATCCGGAGCGCTGGCCAGGTCGTCGTCACGAACCCGGACATGCTCCACTCGGCGATCCTGCCCCATCACACGAAGTGGTTCCAGCTCTTCGAGCAGGTCCAGGTCATCGTCATCGACGAGCTGCACGTGTACCGCGGCGTGTTCGGGAGCCACGTCGCGAACGTGCTGCGTCGCCTGCTCCGGCTGTGCCATCACTATGGCTCGAACCCGATCATCGTCTGCGCGTCGGCCACGATCGGGAACCCGGCCGACCTCGCCGCCCAGCTCACCGGGCGGACGTCCCGATTGATCGATCGCAACGGCGCCCCGGCAGGCGAGCGGCACGTCCTGCTCGTCGATCCACCCCTCCTGGACCAGGCGACAGGCGCGCGCGGCTCCGCGCTGACGCATGCCCAGCGCTGGGCGCTGCCGTTCCTGCGCGCCGGCCGTCAGACGATCGTTTTCGGGCGGGCGCGCGTCGCGGTCGAGATCATCCTGACAGGCCTTCGCGAGTCTCTCCGGGAGCATCTGGGCCCGCGCTCACGAATCCGCGGCTATCGCGGCGGTTACCTGCCGACCGAGCGTCGAGCGATCGAGCGGGGGCTCCGCGACGGCGAGGTCCTCGGCGTTGTCTCTACGAACGCCCTCGAGCTCGGGGTCGATATCGGGGCCCTCGATGTCTCGGTGCTCGCGGGCTATCCGGGCTCGATCGCCGGGACGTGGCAACAGCTCGGCCGGGCAGGGCGCCGCGGCGAGACCAGCGTCGGGATCCTCGTCGCCTCGGGCTCGCCCGTCGACCAGTACGTCATCCACCATCCCGAGTTCCTCCTCGAGGGCAGCCCCGAGGAGGCGCGGCTCGATCCGGACAACCTCCACGTGCTCCTGGCCCACCTCCGTTGCGCGACGTTCGAACGGCCCTTCGACCCGGGCGAGGCCTTCGGCCCGGGCCCCGCCGACGACCTGCTCGCCTTCATCGGCGAGGAGGGCCACGTCCGCCAGTCCGCGGATGGTCGGTGGTACTGGAGCTCGGAGAACTTCCCGGCATCCGAGGTGAGCCTGCGGGCGGCCGCGCCCGAGAACGTCGTGATCATCGACACCACACCGGACCGCCCGCGGGTCATCGGCGAGGTCGACCTGTTCTCGGCCCAGGTTCTCGTCCACACCCAGGCGATCTACCTCCACGACAGCACCCAGTACCACGTGGATCGGCTCGACTGGGGCGAGCGGAAGGCCTACGTCCGACGGGTCGACGTCGACTACTACACATACGCCAACCGGGCGGTGACCCTCAAGCCCCTCGACGTGTTCGCCACCGCCGACGCGCGCGGTGGCCGGCGCGTCCATGGCGAGGTGATGGTCGCGAGCCTCGTGACCCTCTTCAAGAAGCTCAAGTTCGGCACCGACGAGAACGTCGGCTGGGGGCCGATCGAGCTGCCCGAGCTCGAGCTCCAGACGACGGCCTATTGGCTCACCGCCGAGGCGGCCGCCACCGGCTGGCGCCGGGACGAGCTCGATGTCGCCTTGATCGGCACGGGTCGCGCGATCCAAGCGGTCGCGGCCGTCCTGCTGATGGTCGATCCGCGGGATCTGGGCCTGGTCACGCAGGTTCGCTCGCCGCACCAGGAATCGCCGACGATCTATCTGTACGAGGCGGTCCCCGGCGGCGTGGGCCTCTCGGAGCGGCTCTTCGGCAGGCACGACGAGCTCGTCGCCGGCGCGCGGGACCTCATCGAGGCCTGCGGCTGCGACAGCGGCTGCCCGGCGTGCACCGGTCCGCGGCTCGATCCGGCCGTTGACGCCAAGGCGCTCGCCCTGCGCCTCTTGGCGGCGCTCGACCCTGACGCTCGCGGTGACCGAGCAGGGGGAGACCCACGGGACTCGGGCGTCGCGGTGGAGACGGACGTCGCCGGGGCGCCGGTGGCCGCGCCGGCATGAGCGCCATCGGGCTCGACCGGCGCTTCGCGAACTTCCGCCAGGGACTGGTCACCCGCCCGGCGGTCGATCCGGCCGAACGGGTCCGCCGCTCTTCCGCCGCCGCGGAGCGGCTCGCCGCCGAGCTGGACGGCGAGCTCGTCCGGACGCCGCGTGGCTGTTTCGTCCGCGTCGAGGCTCCGTCGACGTTGCTGCCCCTGGATCGCGAGCGGCTGTCGCGACTCCCGGGCCAGCCGCCGCCGGGCGCTCCCCTCCTCTGCCTCGACACTGAGACCACGGGCCTCGCGACGGCGGCCGGGACGCTGGCATTCCTCGTCGGTCTCGGGTGGTGGGAAGGGAGCCGCTTCCGGCAGGTCCAGCTCCTGCTCCCGGACCACGCCGACGAGCCGGCGCTCCTCGCGGAGCTGTCGAGCCATATCGCGCCGAACGCCTGGCTCGTCACGTACAACGGCCGCGGCTTCGACTGGCCGCTCTTGGTGGCCCGCTACAGGCTCGCCCGCGAGAGCCCGCCGCTGCATGCGGGCCATCTCGACCTGCTGCCGCTCGTCCGCCGGGTGTTCCGGCATCGAATGCCTGATGCCCGCCTCGGGACGGTTGAGTCGGTGCTCCTGGGCCTGCGCCGCCATGCGGATGTCGGCGGCTGGGAGATCCCGGCCCGATACCTCGAGTTCCTCCGGTTCGGGGAGCCGGCGGCGCTGCTGGCTGTGGTCCGCCACAACGACGAGGACGTCCGCTCCCTCGCTCGACTGCTCGTCCATGTCGACCGTGGCTATGCCGACGGCGCGCGCTGGGCGGAAGCGCCCGCGGGTGATCTCGCAGGCCTGGCGAGGGCGTATGCGGGCGCGGGCCGCCACGAGGAGGCACTCGCCTGCCTGGAATCGGCGATCGCGGGAGCGCGCTTGCAGCGGGAGGCGGGACCGGCGCTCGTTCGAGACGTCGGACCGGCCGTGGCCTACCACGCGGACTCCGACGACGAGGGTCCGTGGTGGTCGCCCCGCCATCGGCCCGATTTCGGTGGCCGCCCAGGCCGCTATGCCCTGCCCCACTCCTGGCCGGCCCCGGATCCCGTCCGACGCGACGCGCCGTGGACCGAAAGTCGCCTGCTCGGCGAGCGAGCCCGCCTCCTCCGTCGTCTCGGGCGCAGCCGCGACGCCGAAACGGCTTGGACGGAGCTCGTCGCGGCCGGCGGGACGCTCGCTGCGCTCGCCTGGATTGAGGTCGCCAAGCTGCGGGAGCACCAGCTCCGGGATCCGGATGGAGCCCTTGAAGCCGCGTCGATCGCGGCGTCCGTCGTCGAGCGGCAAGCGCGGCTCGGGCGACGGCTGCCGCGGCTGGAGTCGGAGCTCGCCCGGCGGCTCGCGCGGTTGCGGCTGCGCGTGCTTCGGGCTCAGGCGATCGCGGTGCGACTCGAGCGCCGTCGCATCCGGCGCAGTACGTCGTCGAGCCGGGGAACGCCGGCGAGGCCCGGGCGCTCGATCGCGAGTGACGCGGCGGCGGCGGCGAACCGGATGTCGGACCCACGGCCAGACGGGCCGGCCACGATCAAGGACGGATCGATTCTCGCTGCAAGGATCGCGGCGAGGAATACGTCTCCGGCACCGGTCGGGTCCACGGGGCCGTCGGATCGGAGCGCCCGGTAGCGACGCACCGAGCGTCGGCCGTCCTCGTTGGAACCCGGAGCCGAGATGGACCCGCCGCGATCGCTTTCGGTCACGACGAGCTCGGCCCGGGTCTCGATCATGCGAAGCAGGTCGGACGGCGCGGTCCCGGGCCCAAGGTCGTCGCGGCTCAGCCCGATCAGATTCGCCCGCGTGACGAGCTCGGTCCGCGTCGGCTCGCGCCGCCGGACGATCTCGCCGGCCACCAGGGTCCGCAGCATGCCCTGCCAGCCGACGGCCACGAACGCGCTCGCGTCGGGTACGGCCGCCCACTCGGGACCCATCTCGGCGGCAACCGGGACGAGCATCCAAGCCGGCACGCGACTCCAGGCGCCCGGCAGCGCCGCGACAGGGATCCGATCGGATTCCGAGACACACACTTGCACGCGTCCGCTGGCAGATTCGATGTTCTCGAAGACCGGCGCGCGATCGAGGCGGGCGAGAACCACATCGACGCCCTCAGCTCGGAGCAGGTGGAGCTCATGGGCCTCCGAGGCGATCACGTCGACACCGACCAGGGCCCGGGCGTGCAGCCCGAGTCGCGCCAGGGTGAGCGCGGCGTAGGTCACGGCGCCGCCGAGCCGCCAACCTCGGGGATCGTCGGCGGCAAGGTCTCGCGAGGCGGCGCCGACCACGACCACGACCACGACCGGGTCGTCAGGAAGCTCGGGTGTATCCTGCAGTCCCCATTCCTCCCCTTCGGAGTCGACCGTGTATTTCTATGAGCTTCACGAGGGCGACGAGGAGGTCTTCTCGGACCTGCTCCTCGCCAGCGAGGACCAGATGGATCCCGAGGACTTCTACGAGCTCGTCCAGGCGGTTCGTCAGCAGGTCCAGCCGACCTACGAGGACGATACCCTGATCGAGGCGATCGCCCGCGAGCTCGAGCGCGAGCATGGCTTGACGTTCGTCTCGGATGCCCGCCTCGAAGCTTCGGTCCACGTGTCGCCGATCGAGGCGGAGAACCGCCTGATCGCCGTCGACGACGAGATCGCCGAGAGCGCTGAGTTCCGTACGCTGTTCGCGAAGCTGAACGTCGACGACGACGTCACCGACGAGTTGAACTAGGCGCATCAAGCGCCGCCGGCGCAAGGGTCAGGCGCCCACCTAGCGGCTGAAGAGAATCTCCAGCACGTCGCCGTCCTTGACCCGGTAGGTCTTGCCCTCTGAGCGAAGGCGCCCTGCCTTCCGCGCCTCGGCCATCGACCCGAGCGTCAGCAGATCCTCGTAAGCGACCGTCTCGGCGCGGATGAAGCCGCGCGCAAGGTCCGTATGAATCGCAGCCGCGGCGTCGACCGCGGTGGAACCGTCCGGGATCGGCCAGGCCCGGACCTCGTCGGGGCCGGCCGTCAGGAACGAGATGAGCCCGAGCAGCTGGTAGGACAGGGCGATCACCCGGTCGAGTCCAGACTCGGCGATCCCGAGCTCGCTCATGAACCCGGCCGCCTCCTCCGGCTCGAGCTCGCCGAGCTCCATCTCGATCTTCGCCGACAGCGCGGCCACGAGAGTCTGGCGGTGGGGATGCGCAGCCTCGACGCTGGCCACGAGATCGGCGGCGCTCGCGATGGCGTCCTCGCCCACGTTCAACAACACCAGGACGGGCTTCTCGGTCAGGAAGCGAAAGCCCCGGATCGCCTTCGCGTCCTCGTCGTCGAGGCCGAGATCGCGGATCGGGCGGCCCGCGCTGAGCGCCTCCCGGATCCGGGTCAGGATCGTCGCCTCGCGCTCGTTCGCGTCCCGCTCGGCTTGGGTCCCGTGGCGGCCGCTGCCCGTGAGGCGCTCGACGCGCCGATCGACCATCGCCAGGTCGGCGAGGATGAATTCGAGGTCGAGGCGCTCCACGTCCCGGGCCGCATCGACCGATCCCTCCGGGTGCGGGACGGACGCGTTCTCGAACGCACGGACCACATGCAGCAGGGCATCCGAATCGCGGAGCCGCGCGAGGTGCTCGGCGGGTAACTCCTCCGTCCCGACATGGCCCTCGGTCGACGCGGGGGGTGCCGGTAGGTCGACATACGTGACGTCCGCCTGGACGACTTTCTTGGGCCTGAAGATCTCGGCAAGCCGGTCGAGCCGGATGTCCGGGACCTTCACGACGCCGACGTTCAGGGTCATAGCACCGAAGCCGCCGGTCTCGGCGTGGCCCCGGGTCAGCGTGTTGAAGACGGTGGTCTTGCCGCTCGCAGTGAGCCCGACGATCGCGATCTGCACTCGCGGCTCAGTAGCCCGCGGCCGGGTCGACCACGTTCCGCAACGGTTCGCCCGCGCTGAAGCGGCGCAGGTTGTCGCAGAACAGTTCGATGCTCCGATCGAGCACGCGGGATGACGACCACGCCGTGTGCGGGGTCAAGATCAGGTTCGGGATGTCCCAGTACGGCGACGAGGGCGGCAGCGGCTCGTCCCGAAACGTGTCGAGCGCTGCCCCGCCGATGCGGCCCTCGCGCAGCGCCCGCAGGAGAGCCACGTCGTCGATCAGCCGCCCCCTGGCGACGTTGATCAGCCAGGCGTCCGGCCGCATCGCCGCGAGCGCGGCCTCGTTGATCAGGCCCTCGGTCTCCGGCGTGAGCGGCGCCGCAAGCACGACGACGTCCGACGCACCCAGGAGCTCGTGCAGGCCGTCGGGGCCGAGGAGCCGATCGACACGGGGGGCGAACGGAAAGGCGTCGTCGCCGTCAACGGTGCCGCCTTCGGGGACGTCTGGCCGTCGGCGCATCGCGATGACCCGACTGCCGAAGGCGCTCGCGAGTGAGGCCACCGCCCGCCCGAGCGAGCCATAGCCGACGATCCCGATCGTCAGGTCGCGCAGCTCGCGGCCCTCGAGCGGTTGCCACGTGCGCTCCCGCTGGAGCTCGAGAAGCTGGGGCAGGCGGCGACTCAGGGCAAGGATCATCAGGAGGACGTGCTCGGCGATTGGCCGCGTGAAGACGCCGCGGGCATTCGTCACGACGACATCTCGGGCGAGCGCAGCCGGCGTCAGCGCCCGCTCGACCCCGGATGTCGCCGAGTGGACCCAGCGTAGCTTCGGGGCGTGGGCCAGCAATCGATCGAAGGCGTCCGAGCTCAACCAGCCGCGGAGCAGAACCTCCACGTCGTCGACCGGACCGTCCGCGAGGCCCTCGACCGAGAGATTGACGATTCGCGCTCCCGGGGCCGACTGCCGGATCCGATCGAGATCCTGGGCCCGGACGCGCGCCAACAGGAGCGGGCTGACGGCGATCGCCAGGGGCACGCCGCGGGGGCCTTTGCCCGGCCCAACAGCGGTTTGCGCCGGGGAGTCGCTCACGAAGCCGCGGGATCGGCGAGCCGGGGCTGGTCGAGCACCCGCGTAGCCCACGCCTCGGGCGCCCCGATCTCGGCGGCCGTCGGCAGGCTCTCGGGCCCATCCCAGATGTGCGCCAGCGCGGCCCTGCCACGCGCCTCGGCGACGGCCCGCACGAACTTCTCGCCGCGTTCGTACTGCTCCATCTTCAGGTCCATCCCGGTCAACCGAAGGATCGCCCGCTCGAATCCCGTTCGATGCTGGCGTCGTTCGTGGAAGCGCGCCGAGATCCGCTCCACGTCCGGCACGAGCCCGCGACCGACCTCGTCCATCACGTAATCGCTGAATCCTTCGAGCAGGCTCATGACCGCCTGCGTCTCGCGAAAGAGCCGGCGCTGCTCTTCGCCCATCAGGGCTTCCATCCAGTGCTCGCCGCCGCCTTCGCCGCGGAGCGCTCGCCCGATCGCCCGGATCGCGTCCCGACCCATGCTCGCCGCCGACCCGCTGAAAAGGCTCAGCTGGCGCTCGAGGCGCTCGGCCAGGTAGGGCCGCAGCCATGGGTGGGCCTCGAACTCGAAGGCGTGCGTGGTCTCGTGGAGCGCGATCCAGGTTCGGAACGGCGCCACGGGAACGCCGATGGCGTGGGCGGTCCCGCGAATGTTCTCCTCGACGAAGAGGAGCCGGCCGTCCTCCGCCTCGGCGGACAGGATCGCGAGGTCGTACTGGCCGAGCACCCGTGTACCCATGAAACCGAGCAGGAAGCCGAGCTGCTGGCTCGTGACCCAGCGATTCGCGAGGGCCATCGTCGCCCGCGTGAAACCCCCGCCGACCGGCACGACCTGGTCGAGCAGGTCGGTCTCGAGGCGGGAGATCAGCGATCGGAAGGTGCCGACGTTGGCCTGGATCCAACCCGCCCGGTCGACGACGCTGGCCCGATCGACCACACCCGGCAGCTCGGCTCCGAGCGCTTCTGCCAGCCGAGGGACGACGAGGGCCATCGCCTCGCGATAGGCGCCTTCGGCGGCGCGCAGCTCCAGGGGCGTGAGGCGACCCGGCGCCTTCTCGGCCCGGCGGATGGCGAGTCGCTCGACGGCGGTCCAATCGACGAGGCCTCGGCGCGCGATCCGTTCGGCTCGCCGGCCAAGGACCGTGGCGGCGGCCCCGATCGCGGAGCCGACGAGGAAGCCCGCCTGCCAGCGCCGGTCGTCGCGCCAGCCACCGCGTCGCTCGGTCACCCCGCGACCTCGGCGGGCGGTGCCTGGACCGGCGAGGCCGCGGCGGGAGGAGCCGGGGCGGGACGCGACACGACACGCAGGGGCCGCGCAATCGCGGACCCGACCTCAACGGCGGCGACATCCGGAAATGCGTCACCGAACATGTGGCTCGCGATCGACCGGAAGCGCTCGACGTCGCCCGTCGTGAGCTGGACGTGGGTTGTGGCGACGCCTGTGCCCCATGTCTCGCCGGTCCCCCGCGTCTCGTCAGGCCCGCGTGCCTCGCCGGGCGCGAGTTCCGCCTGAGCCGGCGCCTCGAGGCCGTTAATCGTCAGGAGCTCGGCGAGCGCCGATGCGGTGGCGGCCGCGGAATCGACGATCGCGACCCCCTCTCCCGCGACCGCGGCGATCGCCTGGCGCAACAGCGGGTAATGCGTGCAGCCGAGGAGGAGCGTGTCGATCCGCGCGGACTTCGGGAGCGGGAAGACGAAATCGCCGGCGGCGTCGCGCTCGCCGAGGAGCGGCGCAAGCGCCTCGCGAACTGCCGACTCGACCTCGGATCCCGCGAGCTCCCCGGCTTCGACCATCGGGACGAACGCCGGTGTCGCGTGCTCGTAGACCTCGACCGCCGGGTTCTCGTCCTTGATCGCGGCGAAGTAGGCATGCGAGCGGATCGTGGCCGGCGTCGCGATGACCCCCACGCGTCGATTCCGGGTCGTCAGGGACGCCGCGACGGAGCCCGGGCGGATCACGCCAAGGATCGGCAGGTCGTACCGGCGGCGCAGATCGGCGATCGCAACGGCGGTCGAGGTGTTGCACGCGACGACCACGGCCTTGACGTCGCGTTCGACGAGCGCGTCGATGGCTTCGATCGAGAAGCGGCGAACCTCGTCGTCGCTGCGGGTCCCGTACGGGGCGCGGGCGTTGTCACCGAGGTAGATCGTCGATTCGGTGGGGGTTCGCCGCAGGATCTCGCGCAGGACCGTGAGACCACCGACGCCGGAATCGAACACTCCGATGGGACGCGGATCCGACACGCCGATGTGCGCTCCTATCGGGTAGCCGCGGCCGCGACGCGCCTGCCCGCCTGCGATCCGAGGGCGATGAGGTCCTCGGCCACGGTGAGCAGGTCGCGGCTGACGCCCGCGCTCGGATCGGCCGTCACGAAGGCCAGGCCCTGGTTGCTCGCCGGCCCGACGACCTGGCCCTCGGAGCGAAGGTGATGCTCCGGCTGGCGACCGAGCGCCTTGGCGAGATCCGCCGGGTCGATGCCGGCCGTCGCGTCGCTGCGATTCAGCAGGTAGTGGACCTTGTCGGTCGAGTAGCCGATCTTGCGGAACGTGTCGGCCATCGCGGCCACGTTTCGGATCGTCGTGCCGTCGTACGTTACGATCTCGAGGATCGTGTCCGCCTGGTCGAGGATCGCGAGCGTGAGCTCGTCGAGGGCGACGCCGGTGTCGACGATCACGAGGTCATAGAGCCGCCGGAGGAGCGAGAGCGTCTTCTCGAGATCGCGGGCGAGGACCATCTCGGCCATCTCGACGCGGGGCGGCGCGAGCAGGACGTCGATGCCGGAGGCGTCGCGCCAGAGGACGTCCGTGAGGTCTGACTCCACAACCTTGTCGGTCGGCAGGTCGAGCATCGATGGTGCGCTGTCCGGGACGTGGAGGATCGAGCGAACGTCGGCGAACTGGATGCTTCCGTCGACGAGCGCGGTTCGCACGCCGAGCCCGGACGCGGCGACCGCGAGGTTCAGGGCGATCGTAGTCTTGCCGACCCCGCCCTTCGGCGCGAAGACGGCGACGATCCGGCTGGGTCCGCGCTCAGCCGCCGCAACCGCGACCTTGTTGACGCTGATGACCCGGCTGATCAGGTCGTAGCCGTTGAACGGCATCGCCAGGACGTCGTGGATCCCGTTCTCGGGGTCCGGCTCCAGCGGATGCTGCGGCACCGTGAGGACGATGACCGGGACGGGGACGGCCGCCTCGTGGAGCTGCTTGACCACGGCCATGCCGCGCAGGCGTCCCTGGAGCAGCCCATCGACCACCACGACGTCCGGCCGCTGCTCGGTGACCTGGCCCATGACCAGTGAGCCATCGGCGATCACATCGACGAGCTTGACCTGCGTCTGGGCGTTCAGGAGCCCTCGGACGTACTGCGCGACCTGGGGCACGTCCTCGACGAGGAGGAGCCTGACCTGACCGCTCGGTGCCATCCCCGGAACGGTACCACGAGGCGCTGGGCGCACCCGGTCGGCGCAGGATCAGGATCACCCGGTCGCTGCCCGGCCCGTACGGCGACAGGTCGTAGCTGCCGGCGAGCGATTCGATCTCGAAGCCGGCGTCGTCGGCGTGCTCCCCGAGCTCGTCCGGCCCGACCAGCCGCAGGGCGTCCGAACGGGTCCACCGAATCGGCGCCGACCCCGGCTCGGCCTCGTCGAAGATCGTGGTCAGGGTCACGAGGTGGCTCCCGGCGTCATACCAGGCCGCCGCGAGCTTCGTGACCTCCCGGCCTGACTCCGGGTCCGTTCGGAGCCATTCGAGCGAGAGGCGGCCGTCGAAGCGGACGAGGTCCTCAGCCCCGGGCAGCCATGTGTCGACGACGGCGATGCCACCGGGAGCGAGCAGCTCGAACATCCGCCGCACCGCCCGCCGCTGCCGACCGCGTTCCGCGAGCAGGAGGATCGAGTTCAGACCGAGGATCGCGAGCCCGAACGGCCCACCGCCGGGTACCTCGACATCCACGAGATCGCCTTCGACGAGCGTCAGACGTTCGACCGATGCGGGTCCGGATGCTCGGGCGCGCTCGGCGGCGCGGGCAAGCATCGCCGGATCGAGATCCACGCCGACGACCGGGTGGCCGGCGTCCGCCAGCGGCACCGCGATGCGGCCCGTGCCGACCGCGAGCTCGATGATCGGGCCGTCGACACGATCGGCGAGAGCAAGGTAGAGATCGAGGTCGCCCGGATCCTCCGCGAGGTCGAGGTCGTAGAGGCGGGCCAGCGCGGCAGCCCGGGCGTCGGAGCGCGGATCGGCGGTCATGGCTCTGTCAGCCGACCCGCAGCTTCGGGTCCGAGCCGGCCCGCACGTCGCGGTCCGCGCCGGCCCGCCGTTCGGGGTCCCCAGCGAACAGTCTTGCCATCTCGACGCTTGACCGCGAGTGCCGAGATCGCCTCCAGTGCGGCCCGATTCGCGATCATCGCCGTCGATTCGGCCCAGTCGTAGGGCGGCGCGACCTCGACGATGTCCATCGCCGCAAGGTCCACCGCTCCGACGATCCGCCGGATCGCTCGCAGGAGCTCGCGGGTCAGCAGGCCGCCCGGCTCGGGCGTACCGGTGCCGGGGGCGAGGCCAGGATCGACGACGTCGATGTCGACCGAGAGGTACACGGCATCGGGCCCGTCGAGGGCCTCGGCGATCGCGTCGTCGATGACCGCGTCCGCGCCGCGCTCCTCGATCTCGGTCATGAAGTGGGTCCTCAAGCCGTGCTCGCGCATCCACTCGAGGACCGACGGGGGCGGCCAGTAGCCGCGGAGCCCGACCTGCACGAAGTTCTTGCCCAGCACCGCGCCCGACTCGATCAGGCGGCGCATCGGCGAGCCGTGCCCGGCGAGCTGGCCCCAGGAATCGGGCGCCGTGTCCGCGTGGGCGTCGAAATGGACGATCCCGACGCTGCCCGGTCGCCGAACCGAGGCAACTGCGCTCGCGCTCGGCCAGGTGATCGAGTGATCGCCACCGAAGACGATGGGGATCGCGCCGCTCGCGGCGACCTCGCGAACCTTGCGGTAGATCATCGCGTGACCACGCTCCCATTGGGCGGGCACGATATTGGCATCGCCGGCGTCGACCACGACGAGCTCCTCGAACGGCTCCACGCCGAGCTGGAGGGAGTTCAGCGAGCCGGAGGTGTACTGGGCCTCGCGGATCGCACGCGGGCCGAATCGCGCCCCGGGCCTGTGGGTGACCATGTCGTCGAACGGGGCGCCGACGATCGCGACGTCCACCTGCCGCTCCCGGAGCTCCGCCGGATCCGTGACCCACGGCAGTCGCGAGAACGTCTGGAGGCCAACATAGGTCGGCAACTCGAACTCGGGGAACACCTCGAATGGCCCGTCCCAGCCGTTGTGGGCAGCAAGTTCGTCGGGGCTGGGACGGCTCTCGCCGTCGGTCGGGCGCTCGCTCACGCAGATCCTCCGGGTCGGGCCCGCGGCAGCAATGCGGGACGACCGATCGCGCTCGACGCCGCCGGTTCGGATCCGCCGTCCAGCGGGGCGCCAGGCGGCATCCTAACACCGGTCCCTCTGGCACCCGCCACGACCGGCGGCCCCTTCAGCCCTGCGCAGAGATCGTCATCTCGGCGACGAGGACCATTGCAGCCAGGAAAAGCCCGATCGGCGGTTGGAAGATGCCCTGTACCCGCATCACGATGAAGAGCGCGACGAGGACGGCAATCCAGCCACCGCGCCGGAGCGCCCGGGCCCAGTCACCGCGATAGGCGATCCGATGGTGGCGGCTGAACGCCGCGAGCCAGAAGAGCGGCGCGATCGTCAGGCCAACCGCGACCCCGATGGCCAGCGCGCCGACGAACCCCGCGCTGGGATCGGTTCGGGGGTCGAGATTGAGGACGACCCAGGCCACGGCCAGCCAGGCGAGAAACGCGGCGCCGAAGACGGCGAGATTCGCCCGCCGGTCGCGCGTCTCCATCGGCCCGAAGTCTAGGGTGTCCAAGGGCGTCCTAAGGCGTCCATCGGTCGATTTGCGGCCCGATCTCGGCGAGCTCGTCGATCTCGAGGTCCGCGACGACCTCGCCGTCCGGGACCGACGTCGGCAGGGGCGTATCGGCCTGCCGGTTGCGGACGTAGGCCGTCTTCCAGCCGGCGCGGGCAGCGCCCACGACGTCGGCGGCCCAGTCATCGCCGACATGCAGGATCCGTTCGGGCGACGCATCGAGGGCCGCCGCAGCCTGGCGGAAGATCTCGGGATGGGGCTTGATCGTCCCGACCCGCTGGGACACGATCACCGCCTCGAGAAGCGGCATCCAGCCCTGTGCCTCCGCGAACCGGTCGATCGTGGCGGCGTACGGCCAGTTCGACAGGATGACGAGCCGGAACCCGCGGGCAGCCAGGCTCGTGATGACGGCTCTCGCGTCCGGCATCGGCTCCATCGTTGTCACGAACCCCGCGCTATAGGTCTCGATCGCGAAGGCGGCCTCGGCTGGATCGACGAACCGCGCGGCCTCGAAATCGTCCCACGCGTCGTCGAGCGGAGGCGGCCTGAAGCCCCGAAGCCGCGCCAGGATCCGCACGACCCGCTGGCTCATGTCGACCTCGCGGAGCTTCGGGACCTCGTCCCTGAACTGGCGATCGCGCTCTTCCGACCAGGCCGCTAGGAACGACGGCACGTCGGCGATGGTGGCGCGCGCAAGGAGCGCATCGGCCGTTCGCTGGATCACGGCCCGGAGACCGGCTCGGTCGACCCGAACGAGGGTGTTGCCGAAGTCGAAGGAAACGGCCTCGACCGCGAGCCGTGGCGCGGTCACGCCTGCCGGAGCCTCACGCCTGCCGGCGCATTCACGCCCGCCAGAGCGTCACCTCGCGACGCTCGACGGGCAGATATCCCGGAACGGGCAGTACGTGCAGGCCATCGCCGACGGCTTCGGGGTGTAGTCGCGAGCCCGGATCCCGGCGGCTGCTCCGGCGATCTTCTCGCGCGCCTTTTCCAGCCGCTTCGGGTCGACCTCGGCCCGGCCCACGAGTCCCGAATCGAGGAAGTGGAGCTGCACGGCGTCGGGCAGGCACCCGGTCATCGCCTCATAGGCCATGGCGTAGATCTGGAGCTGCAGGGATTCGCGAGCGCGCTGGCGTGCCTTGACCGGGTCCCGAACGTCACTGGACTTGTAGTCCGTGATCGTGACCCGCTCCCGGCCCATGAGCTCGAGCATGGGCTCGACGACGTCGGCCCGCGTCATCGCGGCCCTTGCGAGAGCCGCCGCGGCCCCGGCATCCCCCTCCGTCCCTTCCTCCGGCACGATGTCCACCTTGTCGAAGCGGCCGCGGATCCGGTCGCCGCCCATGGCGAACGAGAATTCGCGCTCCACCCACGCCGGGATCACGGCACCCGGCTCAAGCTGGGCGAGGCGGAACCGGCGCAGAGCATCCCGGCCGGCCTCGAGACGGGCCGTTTCGTGCTCGCGGGAAACGAAGCCCTCGTTCGACCAGGCCGCGTCGAAAACCGCGAAGAGCTCGCTCTCCGACAGGACCTTGCCGCCGGCATGGGCCCGATGGAACTCCTGAACGGCCTTATGCAGGGCCGAGCCGTAGATCAGGGCGTGATGCGGCGGCGTGGGGACACGCAGGACCTGACTGTACTTGTACTTCAGCGGGCACGTCAGGTAATCGTCGATCGAGGAATGGCTGAGGAGCAGCGGGCCTTCGATGGGGACGCGGACCGGCTCGGGCGCGTCGCCCGCCGGCTCCATGGCCGTGATCCTAGCCAGCGCGCCGGCGGAGATCGCGCCACTTCCGGGCGGCGCGGCGGTCGGGAGGTCCAGCGCCTCGACGACGAAGGGCGAAATGCGTCGTGCTCGCCCGCTCGCGGACTCGGCGGCGTGGCTCAGGATCAGCTCATCCCGGGCCCGGGTCATCGCGACGTAGAAGAGACGCCGCTCCTCCTGGAGCTGGCCGTCCCCCTCGGGCAGGACCTCGTCCACGAGCTCGACCGGCAGCGCCAGCGCCTCGCGACGGCCGCGGGCCGGGAAGCGATCCGCCACAAGGCCGGGGAGGAACACGACCGGATACTCGAGGCCCTTCGCCTTGTGGACCGTCATCACGGCGACGGCATCCACGTCGGGATCCGGGTCCGCTGTTGCCGGATCGTCGCCCGCCTCGATGAGCGTCGCGAGGTGCCGGACCAGGAAGATCGCCCGATCGTCGGCCAGCAAGGCGGAGTGGTTTCGGACGATGTCGAAGAAGCGGGCGATGTTCGCGAGCGCCTCTTCCGCAGCCACGCTCGTCGCCCGGGCGAGCGCGGTGAGCCAGCCAGTATCGCGGAGGAAAGCATAAAGGACCTCCCCGGCGGGGCGCCGATGCGCGAGGTCCCGGTAGCGCCGGATGTCGCTTGTCAATCGAGCCAGGGCGGCTCGGCCCGCAGCGGAGACGCGCAGAACGGCCGGTTGCATCTCGAGCTCCTCGAGGATCTCGAACGCAGTGTGGTGGCGCCGCCGTGCCGCCGACATGACGAGGCTCAGGTCTTCGCCCGGCACGCGGTACTGCTCCGAAGTGGCGAGGGCGTAGACGTCCACGCTCGCGCCTGGGTCGGCGACCGTCCGCAGCACTGCCAGCAGGAGGCGGACCTCGGGCCGGGCGTAGAGTCCGGAGGTCCCCGAGAAGCGCCACGGGACGGCGGCCGAATTGAATGCACGGAGAATCGGATCAGCGTCCGCGTTCGCGCGAACGAGGACGGCGTGATCCCGCGGCGCCGCCCCCGCGGCAATCCGCCGCCGGATCTCGTCGGCGATCCAATCGGCCTCCTCCGTGCTCGTCGCGAAGGCGATGTGTCGCACGGGCGGCGCATCCTGCCGCGTGCGCTCGGCCACGAGCTTCTTCGAGATCCCGACGCGCACCTCTAGCCGATCCGGATCGTTGAAGCGGATGAGCCGGTGGGCCCGGTCGAGGATTGGCGCGAGGGAGCGGTAGTTCCGCCAGAGAACGACGGTGCGCGCGCCCTGATAGCGCTCCCGGAACTCGAGGATGTTGCTGATGGCCGCACCGCGGAAGCGGTAGATCGACTGGTCGTCATCGCCGACGACGGTCACGTTGCGGTGCCGCTCGGCGAGGATCGCCACGAGCTCGGACTGGGCCCGGTTCGTGTCCTGGAACTCGTCGACGAGGATGTAGCGGTAGCGGGCCTGGACGGCGGTGCGGGCCGCGGCTGACTCGCGCAGAAGCCGCAACGCCATGGAGACCTGGTCGCCGAAGTCGATGGCGCCGTGGACGCTCATCAGCTCCTTGTAGCGCGAATAGGCGTTCGCCAGCTCGCGCTGTCGTCGCGAATCCTCGGCAAGGGCCATCGCGGCGTCGCGGTCCGCTTCCCCGGCATCCGGCCCGGCTATCGCCGTTGCGGCCTGTGCAGCCTGGACCTCGAGTCGATCCGCGTGCTCGAGGTACCGAGCCGGCGAGACATCCTCGTCGCGGCAGCGGGCAAACAGGGCGGCAAGCGCCCCGAGGAAGCGGCCGGGGTCGCCGAGCGGACGGTATTCGGCGAGGTCGAGCTCGAAGAGTCGCTCCTTGAGGAAGACCACGACTTCCGGCCGCGAGAGGACTCGCACGTCGGGCGCCAGGCCGAGATCGAACGCGTGCTCACGGATCAGTCGATCTCCGAACGCATGGAACGTCGAGATCGCCGTGTCCGTGTAGCCATAGGGGACAAGCTGGTCGACCCGGAGCTGCATCTCCTCGGCGGCCTTGTCCGTGAACGTGAGAGCCAGGATCTCGGAGGGCTTTGCCCGTCGGGTGGCGATCAGCCAGGCGATGCGGCGCGTGATGACCTGTGTCTTGCCCGTTCCGGCGCCGGCCACGACGAGCAGCGGCCCCTCGCCATGGGTCACCGCCCGCCGCTGGTCCGCATTGAGGCCGCGCATGAGGTCCGCGAGGCCTTCGACCTCGGGGGCCGCCTCCGGGTCGATCGACGGCACGGCATCGAAGCCGTGCCAGACGGGAATCTGCTCGAGGGGACGGGGTCGGCGGCGAAGCGAGGTGCGGCTTGCTGGGGGCATGACGGAACGATGGCTGCGGGTCGTGACAGGTCCCCTGTCAGGGGCCTCGCTGTCGCGGACCGGACCACCGGAATCAGGTCAGCGCGCCGCCGAAGGCGCCGGTCTCGCGAGCGCAACGCGGAGGGCCGCGGTCTCCTCGTCCGACAGCGCGGATTCGGCGGTGCCAGCCTTCACGGCCTTGGCATACACGCGTGTCCCGGCCCGAGCGTGGAGGCTGCTCACCACGAAGCCGTTGCCAATGCCGTCGAGGACCGCGAGCGCGAAGCTCTGGTTGCCCCCGGTTTCCTCGAAGGGGTTGTAGCGAACGATGCCCACCCGCCCGAGCGACTGGCGCAGATCGGTCTCGAGCGTCGCCGTTCGGGCCCCGAGCCGCTCGACGTCGCCCACCACGGCGCGCACGCGTTCCAGGTGCGAGCCAAGCACCGATTCGAGGCTTTGGGCGTCGCTCCCCTGGGTGATCGCCTCGAGGCGGCGCGAGAGCCGACCGATCCGCCGAAGGAGCCAGCCCGAGACCAGGATCAGGATCGCGAGGGTAACCACGAAGGCGGCGACGAGGGCGTCGAGATTGGCGCTGACGAAGGCGTGCAGGTCGATGGGTGGAGTCCTCTTACGGTCGACCGAGTCTAGCGTCCGCTGATCGGGTGCTATCCTCCCGGCCGACGGCGCGTGCACGATCCCGCCCGCTTCGACCATCCGGAGGATTCCCTCGGCTCATGGCCAAACGAACACGCTACCCCGGTCGCCCTTCGGGCCGTCGGCCCAGCACCAATCGGCCGTTGAAGGCGCCGCAGACGCGAACTCCGAGCGCGCCCGTCGCCGATCCCGGAGTCGATCTCGACCCGGACTTCGAGTTGCCGACCGGTGCTTCCGCGGTGGCGCGAACCGCGGGCCTCACCGACGCCGAGATGGAGCGGGCCGCGGAGCTCGAGGCCGAGGTCACGGCCCGCGAGCGCGCCGCGATCGCGGAATCGATCCGGCGGCGGGCCCGGGCGCGCTCGCCCGAGGCAAACGTCCTGGCCGGCGACGTCAACGCGCCCCTATCGGTCCGAGCGGCCCACGAATACGCCTATGTGGCTCGCGACGTCCGCCGGATCTTGCTCACGGGCGGCCTCATGGTCGGGATCCTCGCCATCCTCGCGATCCTGATCAACGTGCTGGGAGTCATCACGCTCTAGGACCGTAGACTGGCGCCATGCCGCCGCCACGAGCATCCTCTCGCCTCAGCGGCGCCCGTCCCGAGGCCCTCTTCCAGCCGCCGGCCGAGCGGCAGCCGCTTGCGGCACGCATGCGGCCGCGGACGCTCGAGGAGTTCGTCGGGCAGGAACATCTGGTCGGCGAGCGGGGGCCGATCCGGCGCTCCATCGCTCGGGGCCACCTCGGCTCGATGGTCCTGTGGGGTCCGCCGGGAACCGGCAAGACGTCGCTGGCGCGCCTGCTGGCCGCAGCGATCGGCGCGGAGTTCACGACCCTCTCGGCGGTCATGTCGGGCGTCGCCGAGGTCCGCTCCGGTCTCGCCGCAGCCCAGGAGCACCTGGCCCTCAATGGCCAGCGGACGGTGCTCTTCATTGACGAGATCCACCGCTTCAACAAGGCCCAGCAGGACGCGCTGCTGCCGCATGTCGAGGACGGCACCGTCACGCTCATCGGAGCGACGACCGAGAACCCGTACTTCGAGGTCAACTCGGCCCTCCTCTCGCGCCTCCGCGTCTGGCGCCTCGAGCCGCTGACCGACGACGACATCGGTGTCGTCGTTCGGCGAGCGTTGTCGGACGCCGAGCGCGGCCTTGCCGGCGAGCTCGGACCGGAGGGCGGCGTTTCGCTCGCCGACGAGGCGTTCGACCACCTCGTCTCGATCTCGGGCGGCGATGCCCGGGTGGCCCTGAACGTCCTCGAAGGCGCGGTGGCACTCGCCGAGGAAGAAGGCGTCCGCGACAAGACGGGACACGTCTCACCGCGCCTCGCCGACATCGAGGCCGCCGCACAGCAACGGATCCTCGCGTACGACCGGGCCGGTGACGGCCATTACGACACCGTTTCGGCGTTCATCAAGAGCCTCCGAGGCAACGATCCGGATGGTGCCCTCTACTGGCTCGCGGCGATGATCGCGGCCGGCGAGGACCCGAAGTTCATCGCCCGACGCCTCATCATCAGCGCGTCGGAGGACGTCGGGAACGCTGACCCGCGGGCGCTCCAGGTTGCCGTCGCTGCGGCCGACGCCCTCGAGTGGGTGGGGCTGCCCGAGGCGCAGTACGCCCTCGCCCAGGCGACGACGTTCATCGCCACCGCCCCGAAATCGAACCGCTCCGGGCAGGCCTACTGGGCCGCCGCCGGCGACGTCGCCGAGCACGGCTCGCTCCCGGTCCCCCTACACCTGCGGACAGCCGGTAATCCCCGGATGAAGCATCACGGGATCGGCGTCGGCTACCAGGATCCCCATGAGTTCGAGGGTGCCGACGTCGAGCAGCAATACCTGCCCGAGAGCCTCGCGGAGCGACGCTACTACCTGCCCACGGACCAGGGCTACGAATCGACGATCTCCGAGCGCGTCGCGCGCCGTGCCGCCGCCCGGGCCAAGGCGAAGGAGGCGGGTCGGACTCCCCGTTCCTCGCTCCCCTCCCCGAGTGTGCCGCGCGGCACCGGGGACAGGATCCTGAAAGGCCGCGAGGAGAACCGAAAGCGGCTCGCCGAGACCGAGAAGAAGGACGCGGCGGCGGAGTAGGGTCCGGCCGCCGAGTCGGGCCCGGGTCAGCCGCCCGTCAGGAGCCGGTCGGTACGGCTTCGCTCGCCAGCTCGCTCGTGAGCGTTCCTGCGCCGTGGAAGATGACGAGGATGTCGCGCCGGCCGCCCGGGCCCACCTGGCGATCGGAGACCAGGGCGTGGCCCGAGACCACCCGCCCGTCGGCGGTGCGACCTGACAGCTCGCCTTCGTCGACCATCTCGCCGGGCCTCGTGACGAGGCGGGCCGTCCATTGGGCGTTCCCGCCGCCGTCGTGCCATTGATCAATCGTTGCGCCGGGCATCGCCGCCCCGCCGAAGGTCACATCTCGAATCGCAAACCGAACATGCCGCGTCGTCATCCAAGCACAGTAACAGGCGAATCACGGCTGAACACGAATTCGCCCATTCGCCAGCGCCGCAGCGTCGCCGCCGGGAATGCGAGGCATGACAGCCGCCGACCACCGTGCGACCATCGCACCGTCGCCTGAATCCATTGCCGGAGGCCCCATGTCCCGCTTCGAGCCGAACCTGCGAGTCCCCGGTCCGACGGGCCTGCCGCCGAGCGTCCGGGTCGCGGGCGGGAAGCAGATGATCAACCATCGCGGCCCCGAGTTCGCGGCGATCCTCGCCCGGATCCAGGAAGGCATGAAGCCCTACTTCGGGTCGAGTGGTGACATCACGATCCTCTCGAATGCCGGCACGGGCGGGCTCGAGGCGTCGATCGTCAATACGCTCTCTCCGGGCGATCGCGTTCTCGGTGTCTCGATCGGCTCCTTCGGCGATCGCTTCGCGAGCATCGCCGAGGCCTATGGCGCGGACGTCACCCGGATGGTGGTCGAGCCCGGATCGGCCGCCGACCCGGCGGATCTCCGGGAGCGACTGCGCGGCGGCGACTACGCGGCGGTGCTCCTCACCCACAACGAAACGTCGACCGGCGTCATGAACCCGATCGCCGAGCTCATCGACGTCGTCCGCGAGGCCGCGCCCGACGCGCTCGTGCTCATCGATGGCGTGTCCTCGCTCGGCGCCGTCCCCTTCGAGATGGACAGCTGGGGCGCGGATGTCGTCGTGACAGCCTCCCAGAAGGCGTTCATGTCGGCTCCCGGGCTGGCAATGGTCGCCGCCTCCGAGCGGGCGTGGGCCGCGATGGAAACCTCGAGGATGCCGCGGTTCTACCTCGACCTGCGGCGCCACCGCGCGAGCGCCGCCACGGGCGAGACGCCGTGGACGCCCGCTATCGCGGTCCTCTACCAGGTCGAGGAGGGCGTCCGCCTGATGGCCGAGGAGACACCTGCCGGCGTGTTCGCTCGCCACGAGGTCTGCGCCGCCGCTACCCAGGCGGGGCTTCAGGCCATGGGCTTCCGGCTCGTCGCCGACGAGGCCGTTCGCTCGAAGACCGTGACCGCCGCCTGGATTCCCGACGATCTCGACTGGAAGCCCTTCAACGCCGACCTCCGGCGCGCCGGGCTCGTACTTGCCGGCGGCCAGGCCAAGCTGACCGGCAAGATCTTCCGGGTCGGCCACTTGGGCTCCGTCACGATCGAGGAGATCATCGCCGCCATGGCGACGCTCGAGGTGGCGCTGATCGGCGCCGGTCGCGACGTCGAGCCGGGGGCCGGCGTGGCCGCGGCCCAGCGAGCAGCCCTCGATGCCGCAGGGGTGCGATCGCGCGTCCCCGCGGGCTGATGCGGGTCCTCGTCGCCGAGACCATCGCCCCCGAGGGCGTCGCCGTCCTCAGCGCTCGTCACGAGGTCGACGTCAAGCCCGGGCTGAGCCCGGAGCAGCTCCGAGAGATCATCGGTGACTACGAGGCGCTCGTCGTGCGAAGTCAGGTCGCGGTCGATGCCGAGCTTATCGCGGCCGGCGAGCGCCTCCAGGTCATCGGCCGGGCCGGAGTCGGCGTCGACAACGTCGATCTCGAGGCGGCGACCCGGGCCGGCATCACCGTCGTCAACGCTCCGACCGGCAACACGATCGCCGCAGCTGAGCACACGATCGGTCTCCTCTTCGCCGTGGCCCGAAGAATCGCCGCGGCGGACGCCTCGGTCCGGCGGGGTGAGTGGACCCGGTCGGCGTTCCAGGGCGTGCAGCTTCGCGGTCGGACGCTCGGGATCGTGGGGCTCGGAAAGATCGGAATGGCGATCGCGGAGCGGGCCAGGGCCCTCGAGATGACGCTCCTCGGCGTCGATCCTTATGTCACTGCCGAGCAGGCGACCCTTCGCGGGATCGAGCTCGTGGCCATGCCCGCGCTCCTGGCGCGGTCCGACGTGATCACCGTCCACGTACCCCTGACGCGCGCGACGACGAACCTCGTCGACGCGAAGGCGATCGCGGCGATGAAGCCCGGCGCGATCCTCCTCAACGTTGCCCGAGGCGGGATCTTCGACGAAGCCGCTGTCGCGGCAGCCCTCCGCGAGGGCCGCCTCGGCGGCTCCGGGATCGACGTCTTTGCCAACGAGCCGCCCATCGGGAGCCCCCTCCTCGACGCGCCAAACGCCGTGCTCACGCCGCACCTCGGCGCGTCCACGGCCGAGGCCCAGGTCGCCGTTGCGATCGAGGTCGCCGAGCAGATCGTGGACGTCCTCGACGGCCGCGGCGCGCGGTACGCGGTCAACACGCCACTCCTGAGCCCCGAGGCCGCCCACACGATCGGTCCCTACATCCCCCTCGCCGAGATCCTGGGCCGCTTCTTTGGCCAGCTCGCCCGCGCCGGGGTAGGCACGATGACGCTCGAGCTCGCGGGAGAGCTCGCGAGTGCCGACGCAGCGCCGCTTACCGCCGCGGTCCTTCGCGGGCTCCTCGAGAACGTCACGACCGAGCGGGTGAACCTCGTGAACGCCGGAATCCTCGCCCGCGCTCGCGGGATCTCCCTCGTGGAGCGGAAGACCGCCGACGCGGGCACGTTCAGCTCCCTCATCACGGTCTCGGGCCGCGTCGGCGGGCGCGACATCGCGGTCGGCGGGACCGTGGCCGGCGGCGGCCCAGACGCGCCCGGCGAGCCCCGTCTCGTCCGCCTGAACGGCTACCGCCTCGACATGGCGCCGGTCGATTTCATGCTCATCACCCACCACCACGACCGGCCGGGAACGATCGGGCGCCTCGGTGCCCAGCTCGGGCGCGCCGACGTGAACATCAGCGCGATGCACCTCGCCCGCTCGGCTCCGCGCGCCGACGCGCTCATGGTCCTCGCCCTCGACGACGACGTGACGCCCGAGCTCGAGGCGGCGATCCGCGGCGAGGACGGCGTCGAGGACCTCTGGACGATCCGCCTCGGTGCCAGCCGGTGACCGACGACCCCCGTCCTCCGATCGTCCCGCCGGGCCTCGACGCGACGCTCGTTCTGCTCCGTCACGGCGAATCGGAATGGGTCGCCCAGGGGTTGTTTCAGGGCCAGGGTGATTCGCCGCTCTCGCCGCTGGGCCGTCGTCAGGCATCGCTCGCGGCGGAACGGCTCGGCCATGTCCACCGGCCGCCGGCCCTGCCGGTCCCGACCGGCCCGCCGCTCGCGATCGTGCACTCGCCCCTCTCCCGCACGACGGAGACCGCCGCCCTCGTCGCGGCCGCGATCGGCGCACCCGACGGGCTCGGCGGCCCGGCCGGGATGCGGACGAACGCCGGGCTGCGGACGGACGCCGGCTTCCTCGAGATCGGCCAGGGCGAGTGGGAAGGGGTCGCGAGTGCCACCGTCGCGGAACGCTGGAAGGATGTCCTGGCCGGCTGGCGAGACGATCCTTTGACGGCCTGGGCGCCAGGTGGCGAGTCCCTACCCGAGGTTGATTCTCGCGTCCGCGTCGCGCTCAGCAGGGTGCTCGACGAGCTCGCCGCGGCATCGCCGGCGGACGGCGTGGCGCGATCGCCAGTCCTCGGGTACGCCGACCTGCCGTCGAACGAGCCGTGGTCGGTGATCGTTGGCCACGACGGCGTGTTCAAGGTGACGGTCCTCGCCCTGCTCGACCTGCCGTTGAGCCGGTTCTGGACGTTCCCGTTCGCCTTGTGCGGGATCACGGTCGTTGAGCTTCGGGGCGGGCGGCCGCGGCTGCGGCTCCACAACGCGACGGACCACCTCGCCCCGCTCGAGGCCCAGGCCGAGGCGGCGGTCGCCCGGATCGGCACGGAGAAGCGCGGTCGGGCTGGGGCGCTCTGACTCGGAGCGTCCATCCGACTGGGAGCCTCAGCGCCGCCGGCTGAACCGCCGGATTCCGAGCCGCAGGACAGCGAATCGCAGGCGACGGTAGGCCTCGCCGATCGAGCGCAGCCGCTCCACGCCGAGCTCCTGTCGGCCATAGGCCACCTCGACCTTTGCCCGCGCCACTGTCGAGAGCTCTGCCCGGACCGTGGGCACGGCGTCGCCCAGCATCCCGGCATATTCGTAGACCGTCTGCGTGGGCCGCGGGCCGAAGCCGAATCGCGCCGCGAGGCGGCCGAGCGATCCCCAGGCCTGGTCGGGATGCATCGGCTTTCGGGGCGCCCGGCGTCGCGCAGCAAGGGCAAGCGCCCCGATCGCGATCACGAGGAGGATGGCGATCGCGATGAAGGGCCCTGAGCCGGTTCCCGTAGTCGTGCCCGGCGTCACGGTCGGCCGTCCCGAGTTGCGGGCCAGCGGGTCGGTCGCCCGCTCGCCGACGCCCGGGCTGAAGAGCGAGCTGGGCCGCGGCGTCTCGGGTCCGCCGGACGGGATGAGCTGGGGTTGGCCGACACTGCCCGTCGGGTCGAACTCGACCCAGCCGTACTTCGGGAAGTAGACCTCGACCCACCAGTGGGCCGAAGCGGCCATGACCGTCTCGGTCCCGCCATCGGTTGGTCCGGTCGGCAGGAAGCCGTAGGCGATCCGCGTCGGGATCGAGGCCGCTCGGAGGAGCACCGCCATCTCCGCCGCGTAGTACTCGCAGTAGCCCTGCCGGATCGTCGCGAAGCACTCCACGGTCGACAGACCGGAGCACTGGGCGCGCGCGGCGTCGCGGACATCGGCGCTGTAGGTGAACCGGCCGGACCGCAGGTATTCCTGGAGCGCGAACGCGAGATCGTAGGCATTGCCCTTCGGCCCGGGTCCCCCTGCCGCAATTTGCCGGACGTCGGCCAGGATCGCGCGAGCATTGGGGCCGACGGCGCTGGCGGGGAACGACAGATAGTTCCGGCTGATGTCGTCCGGGTAGCTCGTCCCGGCGCTTCGCAGCCGGTTCTGGGTCAGGCCATCCTGACCGCCGAGGACGGGGACGAGCGCTGTAATGGTGTACGACCCCGAGCCGCCGCCCGACTCGACCGTCGTGTAGCGGTTGCCATCGAGACGGACGATCGATGCCCTGTCGACCCGCTCGATCGTCTGCGGGCTGAGAATCGAACCGTCGTAGGCGCCCGGCGTGATCGTCGCCCGAAACTCGCGTAGCCCGCCCTCCAGCGCGGGGTCGTCGCCGGTTCCCTTCAGCAGCGATGAGTCCGCATCGCGCCGGATCGTGCCCGAGTCGCCCCAGCTCCAGCGCGCGATGCCGTCGTAGACCGCATACGTGCCGGCACGCCACTTGAATTGGCCCACCTCGGTCGGCGCGACCTTGGCGGTGAAGGCCACCTTGTCGGAGGGCTGCCAGAGGCCCTGGGTCGTCGCGCTCGAGCCGAACCCGACCACGCCCAGCGGTCGGGGCTCGCCGCCCGTCGGGGCGTAGCGCTGGAGCCACTGCGAGAAGCCGACGAGCTTCTGGGGAACGTCGGCCCAGAGACCCTGGAGAGGCGCCGAAGACGCGGTTCCCGTGAGGAAGAGCGCGCCGATCACGGCCGCGGCGATGAAGGATCCGCCGCCCCGCAGGTACATGGCCGAAACGGCGGCAGGATCGCCGATCCGGCGGCGCGCCCAGGTGACCTGTTCCTCGAAGCTGTGGGCCCGGATGAGCAGGATGAGCGCCGCCACGCTGAAGAGGACCAGGATGTGGAGCTGGCCACGCTCGGTGACCGCCATGTTCGTGAGCGTGAGGAGCCCGACGACGACGACGGCATCGAGCGGGCGGTGGCGGGCGAAGACCGCGGCGGCGGCGACCTGGCCGGCGGCCCAGACGAGGGCCGCGAAAACCATGTGGTAGTGGGCGAACTGATCGGTGAAGGGCCGGCCGTCACGCACGAGGTCGGCCCACACCTGGAAGGCGACATCGCCGGCCGCGCGGTACCGGAGCGCGATCGAGGCCAGGTCGAGCCCACCGGCCGCGGGCCCGAGCGCAACCCCGCCGGCGATGAACGGCAGCAGCAACCCGGCGATGACCGCCCCGACGAGGTAGGTCCGCCAGCGTCCGAGGCCGGCCTTTGCGGCGAGAAGCCCGAACAGCACGGCCGCGACCGCGACCCAGACGAGATAGCCGGTCGAACCCTCCGACTCCGGCACCCAGCCGGCATCGTTGAGCGAGAGCGCGAACGTTGCCGCCAGGAGGGCGACCATCGCGACCTCGAGCCAGCCCTCGGCCGGTCGCAGCGACGGGCGGCGCCTGAGCGACGGGAGCTCGAAGGTGCGCGCGACCGGAGATGCGGGCGTGCTCACGAGACCAGCATCTCGCCGAGCGAACGGGCCGGCGTGACTGTATGCAGTTCGATGTCGAACTCGGCCAGCGCGTGCCGGAGGGCCCGCGCTTGCTGCTTCCGGCTCGCTTCGACGGTCGGATCCTCGGCCTCGGGTGGCAGGCCGAGGCGGCGGAGGTCCGCGTCGCGCGAGTAGCGGTCGTAGGCGTCGATGTCGAACGAAATGACCACGCAGGCAACGCCGCGCGACCGCAGCGTGGACAGCGGCTTCACCCAGGCCCGGTCGTGGGACGCGGTGATGACGACGGCGGTCATGCCCCGACGGATCCGGGGGACGCTCGCGATCAGGGTCTGCGACAGCGGGTTCGTGCCGTCGCCGTCGACCGCGGCGAGCAGCTGCATGACCTTCAGGTGCTGGCGGCCGCCGCGGTCCGGCTGGAGCTGGGCCAGGCGATGGGCGCCGATCGTGATCCCGACCGCGCGGTTTTCGAGGAGGGCCTTGTCGGCGATGGCGGCCGCGACCCTGACCGCCGATTCCACCGTCGACTCGTCGCCGCTCCCGGCCTGGGCGGCGCGCTCGAGATCGAGGACGATCCACGCATCGGCCGTCTGCTCGAGGTCGAACTCCTTCACGTGGATGTCGCCGTGGCGGGCGGTCGCCTTCCAGTGGATCCGGTTGAACGCGTCGCCCGGCGCCCACGGTCGAACCGTCGTCGCGAGTGGCGTGGTCTGGAGCGTCCGTTCGCGCATCGCATGGCTGCCGTCGAGGTTCGCGGCGGGGAGGCGCCACTGGGGCAGCGGCTCGATGCGCGGGTAGACGACGACGTTCACCCCGGTGCCGACGGACGCGGACGACTCGAAGAAGCCAAAGGGATCGCCGGTCCGAATCTGGAGCGGCTCGACGCGGAAGTGGCCCCGGCGCGTGAGTGGCGTTCGGATGAGCCACGAGCGCTCCGTTCTCGGGCCGAGGGAGATCGCCCGGCCCGGTAGCCCCGCGGGCAGTGAGGTCGGATTATGGATCTCCAACCACGGCTTCGGGACCCGGCTCGTGTTCCGGAGCGTGTAGGTCACGCGGAGCGACTCACCAACGTGGCCGGAGAGCTGGTTGACGGCGTAGCCAGCCTCGAGGTCGGACAGCCCGAGGCGCGTGAGGACGTACGACCCGCCGACGACGATGACGCCGAGGTAGACGAGGTAGAACAGGAAATCCTGGCCCGTCGAGAACGCGGCGACGACCAGGATCGCGCCGAGGACGAGGAGCTGCAGCCGACGGAACACGCTTGCTCCCGCTTCGCTGGGTTGGGGCTAGCCGATCAGGACTCGCGGGCCACGGGTTGGGCAGTCACCTGTCGCGGACCCCCGCTCGGAGCCGCGGCGGTGATCGCCGCACCGACCGGCGTGGTTTCGAGCAGCTCGTGGACGATCTGGCCGGGCAGGACGTCGTGGATCGACGAGCTCGTCTTGATGATCAACCGATGGGCCAAAGCAGCCTCGGCGAGGGCCTTGATGTCGTCCGGAATGACGTAGTCGCGGCCCAGCAGGCCAGCAAGCGCCTGGCCGGCGCGATAGAGCGCGATCGAGCCCCTGGGGGACGCGCCGAGGTACACGTCGGGGTGGTTGCGAGTGCCGTTCACGAGCCGGACGATGTAATCGGAGACCGACGGGTCCACGTAGATCTCGCGGACCGACGCCTGCATCTCCCGCAGGTCATCGACCGAGCAGACGACCTCGAGCTGGTCGATCGGATGGGTCCGCTTCTGCTCGTCGAGGATCACGATCTCCTCCCCCGGCTGGGGGTAGCCGAGGCGGATCCGGAGCATGAACCGGTCGAGCTGGGCCTCGGGTAGGGCGAACGTGCCTTCGTACTCAATCGGGTTCTGGGTCGCGATGACGAGGAACGGGTCGGGCATCGCCCAAGTGGTGCCATCGACCGTCGCCTGCCGCTCCTCCATGCACTCGAGCAGCGAGGACTGAGTCTTCGGAGTCGCCCGGTTGATCTCGTCCGCGAGGACCACCTGGCTCATGATCGGGCCGGGCCGGAACTCGAACTCCTGGGTCTTCTGGTTGTAAATCGAGAGGCCCGTCACGTCCGACGGCAGGAGGTCCGGGGTGAACTGGATCCGCCGGAACGTGCAGCCCAGGCTCTTCGCGATGGCCTTGGCAAGGACGGTCTTGCCGGTCCCGGGCACGTCCTCGATGAGGAGATGGCCGCGGCACATCAGGGCAACGAGGGCGAACCGCACCTCGTTGTGCTTGCCGACGATCACGCGCTCGACGTTCGCCAGGACGCGGTCGCCGGTCTGCTGGATGGTGGTCATGTGGGCTCCCCTCGGATGGTCCTCGGCGAGATCGACCGGGACCGAAGCTCGGTGGCGTCAAGGGATGGTACGTCGGAGACGCCCGGAAGGTTCCAGCCGCGACGCTCGCGAGGGCTCTCTTACGCCCGAAAGACGGTCGTCGCGGCAGCCCAGAGCGTCATGAGCAGCCCGATCCCGGCCATGATCGCGAGAAACGCCTCACCGCCAACCCACGCTGCGGCGCTCATCGCGCCGAACAGCGCTGCCACCACGAGGGCAATCAGGCCGAGCCCGAGCCGCTCCACGAGCGGCCGCGGCGGATCCTGCGGTGGTTCAGCGTCGTTCATGGCTTCGCCCATGCTCGCCAGGCTCGGAACAGGTCGCCGGCGATCGGTGACGCCTTCACGGTCGCGCCGCCGGAGTTCTCCACGAGCACCGCGATCGCGACCTGCGGACTGTCGGCCGGGGCGAACCCGATGAACCAGGAGTGCGGCCGCGTCCCGGGATCGAGCTCCGCGGTGCCGGACTTGCCGGCGACGATCATCGACGCCAGGCGCGCGCCGGCCGTGAAGATCCGACCTTCCTGGCCGTTCACGGCCTGCTGCATCGCGGAGGAGATCTGGCCGGCAACATCCGAAGGCATGACCTGCTGCCAGACTGACGGATCGATCGTCGTCGTGCCTCGCTTGCCGGTCGCTGACAGGACGAGATGGGGCTTCATGAGGAGGCCGTGGTTTGCGACGCCGGCCGCGACGAGCGCCATCTGGAGCGGCGTCGTCAGGGTTTCGGCCTGGCCGTAGGCCGCGTTGGCCAGCTCGACGCGATCCGCGAACCCACCACCGGCGCTGCCGCCCCCGCCGGTCACCTGCGAGGCCGCCGTCGGCAGATCGAATGGGATCGATTCACCGAAGCCGTACCTCGCCGCCCAGGAGGCGAGCTCGGCGCCGCCGGTCTTCAGGCCCGCGAGCGCGAACCAGATGTTGCAGGAGACCTCGACGGCCTCCGGGAACTGGAGCGCTCTCGACCCGGTGAACACGTGATGGCCGTCGCGGATCCGGAAGCCGTCAACGAGCAACCCGGACCTCTCCGCGGCCGGTTGCTGAGGAAAGCTCGTCGTCGTGCTGACCGCGCCACTCCCAAGGGCCGCGGTGGCCGTGACGATCTTGAAGATCGAGCCCGGGACGTAGCGGCCCTGCGTCGCGCGCGGCAGCAATGGCAGCGCCGGATCCGCCTGGAGCTTCGTGAACGCCGCGTTCGAGGTCCCGGGGTTGGCGATCGCCGACGCGTCGAACGTCGGCGTTGACGCGAGGGCAAGGGTGTCGCCGGTCCGCGGGTCGAGCATCACGACCGCGCCACGGTTCTTGCCAAGCAGCCGAACCGCGGCCTCCTGCAGCTGCAAGACGAGCGTGGTCTTGAGGGCCTGGGGATCGGCCGGATCGGAGCGGAACTTCCGGGTCAGGTCGTACAGCGGATCGGCGGAGGCCGTGCCACTGAGTTGCGGGTCCCACGCTCGCTCGAGCCCCGTGGTGCCCCACTGCCGGGACGCATAGCCGATCACGCCTGCCAAGGCCGGAGAGGCATACACGCGGTACGGCTCGCCGTTCTTGTCACGGACGTTCCACGCGAGGCGACTGCCGTCACGGTCAGTGATCACGCCACGCAGGATGTGGCGTGTCGCCGCGACGACGGCGGCATCGTCGGGAGCCCGACTGAGATCGGCCGAGCGGACCACCTGCCAGTAACCTGCCCCTGCAGCGAGCGCACCGAATGCGACCGCCAGCGAGAGTCCGACTCGCCCGAGCGCGACGCCGATCCCGACGCGCCGCTCCGACCCCACCCGGCCGGCGCTCACCTCGCCGCTCGTCCGGCGGCTCGTCACGCCGCCCCCCGATCGAGGAGCCGGCGAAGGCGATTGCGGCGAGGCACCGGCGGCGCTGCCTCCGCGCCCCGGTCGGACAGGGCGATCAGGAGGCCCACGACCACCGCGTTCGCAAGGAGCGACGATCCGCCGTAGCTGATGAACGGCAGCGTGATCCCGGTGAGCGGGACCAGCTTCAGGTTCCCGGCCGCGATGATGAAGGCCTGGACCCCGACGACGAGCGACAGGCCCGCCGCGAGGAGCGCCCGGAACTCGTCCGGCGCCGAGGCCGCGATCCGCAGGCCCCGTTCGATGACCACGAGGTACAGTCCGAGGATCGCCAGGATGCCGACGAGGCCGAGCTCCTCGCCGAGGGCCGCAAACGGAAAGTCGGTATGCAGGGCCGGGATCGGCGGGCGGCCCGCGATCGTCGGCAGGCCATTGCCGAGCCCAGTCCCCAGGAGCCCGCCCCTGGCAAACGCGTGGAGCGCCTGGACGATCTGGTAGCCGGCGCCAAGGGGGTCCGCGAACGGGTTCAGCCAGACGTCGACTCGCGTCCGAACGTAGCCGAGCAGCTCGTACACCGCGACACCCCCAACACCGGCCGCCACAGCCCCAAGGAGGACGTAGCTCGCCCGGGCGGTCGCCACGTACAGCAGGAGCAGGAACACGAGGAAGAACAGCAAGGCGGCGCCGAGATCGCGCTCGATCACGACGATGCCGAGGGCCACGGCCCACATCGCCACCATCGGCGCCAGGTACGGCAGAGGCGGCAGCCGAAACGGCCCCAGCCGCGTCGACTCCTCGACGAGCAGCGGCCGGTTCTCCGACAGGTAGCCGGCGAGGAAGATCACCAGGATGACCTTGAGGAGCTCCGACGGCTGACCCGTCAACGGGCCGATCTGGAGGTTCAGCCGCTGGCCGTTGATGTCGCGGCCGAAGACGAAGGTCACAAGCAGGAGGCCCACCCCGACGGCGGCCCATGTGTACTTGTAGCGCCGGAGCCAGGCGTCGTTCCGGACGGTGATGGCGAGGCCCGTCATGATCGTGACGCCCACGAGGAGCCACACCAGCTGGGTCTGCGCGAGACCGCCGAGACTCCCGGCGAGGTTCTGCGGCAACCGCTCCATGAGCAGCAGCCCGATCCCTCCCAGCAATCCGATCGTGGGAAGCAGGATCTGGTCGGTCCGCCGGCCGGCGATCGCGAGCACGAGATGCGCGGCCACAAGCGCACCGAGGTAGGCAGCGAGGATTCCCGCGTTCGCCGGCAAGAGCATGTCCACGTGACTGGTGTCGCCGGCCAGTCTGGCCGCGGCCAGGCGCTGGGTGGCGCCGAGCGACACGCTTCCGACGTACAGGGCGAGCGCAACAAACGCGAGGAGGCCCAGCTCGCGGCGCCGGAAGCGCGGCCGCACGCCAGCGAGGATCGAGCCGAGCGCGCGCTCCCCCGCCCTGCGCCGAACGGCAACCTGCCCCGACGTCATCGCTGCGCCCGATCCAGCCGCAGGCGCACCTGGCCCAGCTGGAGCTCATCACCGAAGGCGATCGGCGCGAGGCCATCCACCGCGCTGCCGTTCACGAACGTTCCGTTCGTCGACCCGGCGTCCTCGACATACCAGGTCCTCCCGCGGTAGGTCAGCGTCGCGTGCGTCGTGGAAACGAAGTCGTCCTCCAGGACGATCGCGTTGTTCACGTCGCGCCCAAGCGTCGCGACCGCATCGAGCCCGAACGAGGTACCCACGGTCGGGTCGCCACTCGGCGAGGCCACAACCGTCAGCCGGCCGAGCTCGGTGTCCGGTTCACGTGCCGCCGCCCGCAGGTCGCGCAGCAACACCCGGACGACCGCCGCAAGGAACAGGTACAGCAGGCCGAGGAACAGCAGGCGCAAGACCCAGATGGCGAGAAGCGCAGGATCCATCCGCTAGGAGACGGCCGCGCCTGGCGTTGACCCGAGAACGAGAACCGTGTCGCCCATCCCAATCTGGTCGCCGGCGCCGAGCACGACCTCCCGGATTCGCTGGCCGTTCACACGCGTGCCATTGTAGGATGCGAGGTCGGTAAGCACGAGCACGCCGTCTCGACCGTGCAACCGTGCGTGCTGGCGAGAGACGCGGCCGTCGCGGAGGACGAGATCGGAGTCCGAGGCACGGCCGATCCGAAGGGGCCGGGCGCTGACCGCCACCGTCCTCGGCGGCTGATTCGGCTCGCGAACCTCGAGGACGGCCGATACCGCTCGGACGACGGGCACCTGGAAGACGCTCGTGTCGGTCGGGATCTCGCGCGCCAAGTCGGACTTCGACGCCGACGAGAGGCGTGCCTCGACCTCGACCTCGCCGCGTGGAATTGCCGCATCCGGGTGGAAGGCGACGCGCGGCTTCCCGCGCAGCTCCAGGCGGTGGGACCGGGCGAACGACAGTGCATCCGACGCGAGATCCGCTGCCACCGCGTCGAGCGGGGTCAGGGCTGCGAGATCCTCAGGATTTACGAACACCGTGAAGCGATCCGGAGCCTCGTTTCGATGGTCGCCGTCGCCGCGACCGCTCTCCATCGCGCGCTCGATCCGGCGCAGGACCTGGATCGGCTGGAGCCGAGTTCGGAACAGGCGAGCGGTGGGGCGTTCGACGAGGCGCTCGAAGAAGCGTTCGACGCGGGACATCGATCGCATGGCCGGGAGCCTAGCAGAGGCACCCGATCGGACCGCCGGGGTACCCATGGCGACAGCGAGGCGGTACATGCGGACGGGCGGTATCGCCGACGGGCGGGCTATAGTCTCGCAGGGCTCGGCGCGAGCTGAGCCCATCGCGAGCCGGGGAGTCGATGGCCGAGATCCTGACCGAATCATTCTGCGAGCGCTGCGGCACCCGCTACACCTTCGAGTCCGCCGCTCGCCGGTCGAAGCCTCTCGGGGTCATCGGGACGGTCGGCCGGGGCCTCCGGAACTTCGTCGCGATGCCCGACGCATCGCTCGACGAGGCCTTCGCCGCGGCGCGGGCCGAAACCGAGCAGGGTGCCACCGCCCACCAGCTCGAGGCCTTCCACCGAACGTTCAACTTCTGCCTTTCGTGTCGGCAGTACACGTGTGGCGAGTGCTGGAACGCAGTCGAGGGCCGCTGCCTCAGCTGCGCCCCCATGCCCGAAACCGAGGTCCGGGCGGATGCGGCCATGGCCGCCGAGGCCATGACGATCGCGAGCGCAGGCGCGGAAGCACCGCCCTTCACGCTCGGACCCGCCCACCTGGCGTGGCCGGGCATAGACACCGAAGACGACGAGCTTGCCGAAGCCGAGCGCCAGGCCGAGCGGCTCGAGGCGGACCGAGTCGAGGAAGAGCGCCTTGAAGCCGAGCGTGCAGAATCTGAGCGGCTTGAGGCCGAGCGGCTCGAGGCCGAGGGGATCGAGGCCGAGCGGCTCGAGGCCGAGCGGCTTGAGGCCGAGCGGCTCGAGGCCGAGCGGCTTGAGGCCGAGCGGCTTGAGGCCGAGCGGCTTGAGGCCGAGCGGCTTGAGGCCG